>JBBRVE010000075.1:0-14576 GCA_038247245.1 Bdellovibrionales bacterium
ACAGGCTTGGCCGGGTTCCTGTTGGCCGCCGCGCCCGCCACCGCGCCCGCCACCGCGCCTGCGATGCCACCCATGAGGGTCGTTGCCGCTGTGCTGGCCGCGATGGCGCCAAACGCGCCCCCGCCGATCAACCCGCCGATGCCCGTGAGAAGGCCGCCGATGAAAGCGATACCGTTGGTATGTTCATCCGCATAGGAAAGCTTGTTCGAGAAATTCGAGGGCCATTCCGTGTAATCGCCCTCGAAGGAATTGCGCACGACATCCACAAAGTCACGGATCGGCAGCATCGTGAAGCGCGCCACATTTTTGACAGGTTCGGTGATGGGGGCGAGATAGGGGCTGGAGAGGAGGTTGCGGAGGCCGTCGAGCATTGAAAACCCATTGTTGTTATACATGACTTGAGCATAACCAGGCCCTGCGATTCTGTCAAAGAGTATCGGTATTATAGTGCCCCATATAATCCTGCTTCCCGCTGATTTTGCTGGGCATTTAGTGCCTTTTATTCACAATGTACAATAACCTGCCAATTTTAATCATAACATAAAAGTGCGAAATACGCAACGTCTGGCGCGTAAAGGATTGTTACTGCACACCTAAATGGCAGTAACAATCCCAATACGAAATTAAGCGGCTTTTTTCGGCAGCTGTTTGTGGTTGCTGATGATCGTATCGACAACGCTGGGATCAGCGAGGGTAGAGGTATCGCCCAGCTGGTCGAACGCGTTTTCGGCGACCTTGCGCAGAATGCGGCGCATGATTTTGCCGGAACGTGTTTTCGGAAGTCCCGGCGCGAACAGCAGCACATCGGGCGTTGCGATCGGGCCGATGACCTTACGCACATGCGCGACGATATCCTTCCGCAACTCGTCGGACGGCTGATCGCCGCCTTTCAAAATCACATAGGCGTAAATGCCCTGACCCTTGATGTCATGCGGGAAGCCGACGACCGCGCTTTCCGCGATTTTCGGATGGGAATTCAGCGCGTCTTCGATTTCGGCGGTGCCAAGGCGGTGGCCCGACACGTTGATGACGTCATCGACGCGGCCGGTGATGCGGTAATAGCCGCGCGCGTCACGCTTCGCGCCGTCGCCGGTGAAATACATGCCTTTGTAGGCAGAGAAATAAGTCTGCACGAAACGGTCATGGTCTTTGTACACTGTGCGCATCATGCCGGGCCAGCCGTCGAGCAGCACAAGGTTGCCTTCGGCCTCACCCTCCAGTATCGCGCCATTCGCGTCGACCAGCGCGGGCTGCACGCCGAAGAACGGCATGGATGCGTGCGCGGGTTTCAATTCATGCGCGCCGGGCAGCGCGGTGATCAGGATGCCGCCCGTTTCCGTCTGCCACCATGTATCGACAACGGGGCAGCGTTTTTCGCCGACAATTTCCCAATACCAGAGCCATGCTTCTTCGTTGATCGGCTCGCCGACGGAGCCCAGGATGCGCAAACTTGCGCGGCTGGATTTTTTTACCCACTGGTCGCCTTCCTTGATCAGCGAACGGATGGCGGTCGGGGCGGTGTAGAAAATATTGACCTTGTGTTTATCAACCACCGACCAGAAACGGCCCCAGTCGGGATAGTTCGGCACGCCTTCGAACACCAGCGTGGTTGCGCCATTGGCGAGCGGGCCGTAAACGATATAGCTGTGGCCGGTGACCCAACCCACATCCGCCGTGCACCAGTACACATCGCCGTCATGGTAATCGAACACATATTCATGCGTCATCGACGCGAAAACCAGATAACCGCCGGTTGTGTGCAGCACGCCCTTCGGCTTGCCGGTCGAGCCCGAGGTGTAAAGGATAAACAGCGGGTCTTCCGCGTTCATCGGCTCACACGGGCAGTCGGTCGATTGCTGGCCGACGATGTCGTGATACCAGACATCGCGTTTATCGTTCCAGTTCACCGCGCCGCCCGTGCGTTTGTAAACGATCACGGTATTGACGTTCGGGCAGTCCTTCAGCGCCTCGTCCGCGTTTGCCTTCAGCGGTACTTTCTTGCCGCCGCGCAGGCCTTCATCGGCGGTGATGATGACATTGGATTCGCAATCCAGAATACGGTCGCGCAAAGACGAGGGGGAGAAACCGCCGAACACAACCGAATGCACCGCGCCGATGCGCGCGCAGGCAAGCATGGCATAGGTCGCTTCGGGGATCATCGGCATATAGATCGTGACGCGGTCGCCTTTTTTCACGCCGCGTGCCTTCAGCGCGTTGGCGAGTTTCGAGACTTCGTCTTTCAATTGCGCGTAAGTGATCGTGCTGCTGTCATTCGCATCATCGCCTTCGCGGATCAGCGCGACTTGATTGGCGCGTTTGGGCAGATGGCGGTCGATGCAGTTGTGCGCGACGTTGAGCGTGCCATCGTAATACCAGCGGATGCGCGCGTTATCGGCGAAATCAACATCCTTGACCTGCGTATAGGGCGTGAACCAGTCGAGGCGCTTGCCATGTTCGCCCCAGAATTTTACGGGGTCTTCGACGGATTGTTTATACATCGCCGCGTATTTTTCTTTGGTGATGATTGCGTTTTTTGCGACATCGGCGGTGACCGGAAAATATTCGGGATGGCTGGACATGTGAATGCTCCTTGAGCGTCAAAAATAGTCGGCGACAAATTTCAGGAGTCCAAGAATAACAGCGTTTTTTCGCGCGTCTATTGCGTTATGCAGCTTGCTGCGCCGCAATATGCCATAAGGGAATAATTTTATTCCGTGTGCGGCTGCATGCCCAGTTTTTGCAAAATATAATCGACACGCTCCGGTACCGACAGCACCGGCACGGCCACGAGCTCATAGCCGAGCGCGGTATAGGCCGCGGCAATCTGGTCGCCGATTTTTTCGGCCTCCGCATCGCTTTCCGTGCGCACGCCATCCTTCACCAGCGGCAGCCTGTCGAGCATAAATACGGCGCGGTAGTGATAGGTATGCGACGCATCGATCGCCTGTTTCGCATCGACACCCGCCAGCTTGAAATACACAATGCTGTCGGGCGTGCCGCGGTCGGCGAAAACCAGTTTCTTCTCATCCAGCGCCATTTCACGCGCGAGTTTAAACCGTAAAATCTTGCGCTGCATTTCCTGCACGTAATCCGCGCCGCGTATTTCGGCAAGCGTCATGCCGTGGCGCAGACATTCCTCGATCAGTTCGCGCGCGACTTCGGACTGGATGGGATAGCCGCGCCGTGCAAATTCATCGATCACCGACGTCTTGCCCGATGACGGCGCCCCGGTGATAACGCACCAATTGGTGTCGTATTTAAAGCCGTTTGTCACTTCACGCCACCGAGTTTGCAAATGATTTTCGCTTCTTCCGCAGTGACGGGGGAGACGGAGAGGCGCGATTGTTTCACCAGCGCCATGTTTTTCAAAACCGGATGCGCCTTGATATCGGCAAGCGTGACGAAAGTTTTGAGCGGCGCGCCCGCCGTCACCTCGACCATGCCGAATTTTTGCGCTTCATCGGTCGGGTCGGGATGATAGAGTTTCGATACCGTCATCGTGCCGACGATTTCCTTGCCTTCGTTCGAGTGATAGAAAAAGCAGGTGTCGCCGATTTTCATGGCCTTCATATTATTGGCGGCCTGATAATTACGCACCCCGGTCCAGCCGGATTTTTTATCCTTTACGAATTGCTGCCAGCTATAGGCTTCGGGTTCGGACTTCATCAGCCAGTAGGCCATGTCATGCTCCATTTTTCTTTGGTTTTAGCATTGGAATCCGTGCAGAAAAACCAGGGATTATTGCCCGTTTGCATAATGACAGGATTCGGGGTATAAATTTGGCATGACCGAAATCATTATATGCCGCGCGAACGAGGTGTTGAAGAAAGTGTCCGAACAGGATGCTGCCGGCGCGCCTGTTTCCGCCGTGCTGTCGATCGAACATCCGGGCGCGGCACTGGACAAAAACGGTTCTGCCCCGCGCATCGCCGCGCATGGCCATACCGAAATCGCCCAAAAAATTCTGGTTTTCTGGGATTCGGAACAAGTGGTGAAGGACGGCCCCGACCTGAAACAGGTCAAGGAAGGCCTGGAATTCATCATGGAACATGCGGCCAGCGGCCCCGTGATTATCCATTGCCATGCGGGCAAAGCGCGGTCGACCGCGATGGCGCTGGGCGCGTTTGCGTTGCTGCATCCCGAAAAACCCGAAAACGAGCTGATCGACATGCTGCTGGCGATCCGCCCGCAGGCGGCACCGAATATCCTGGTGATGGAAATGGTCGACCAGCTGGCGGGGCGCAACGGGAAACTGCTGCAGGCCGTGCTGGATCATCCGGTGCTGTCGGCACAGCGCGCGCAGGCCGAAAGCAACCGCCGCGACATGATGCGCGAACGTCCCGAATGGTTCGCCCGTATGCATCCGGAAAAAGCGCCGCCGGGATCTGTTCCGCCGAAGCTCTAGGAATTTTCGTTTTTCAAATCTCGGCTGAGCAGCCCAAGGACAATATCATCCACATTCGCGCCGTTATGCAGGATTTCCTTGACCGCAAGGCAGATCGGCATTTCAACGCCATGGGCGGCCGCATAATCCGCCACAGCCCATGAGGTGGTGACGCCTTCGGATACCGATTTGCGTTCGGCCAATATCTGTTTCAGCAGCTTGCCCTGCCCCAGTTCAAACCCGAGCGAATAATTGCGCGACGTCATCGATGAACAGGTAAGCGTGAGGTCGCCAAGGCCGGCAAGACCGAGGAAGGTTTCCGGCTTCGCGCCGCGTTTCACGCCCAACCGGCGGATTTCCGCGATGCCGCGCGTCATCACGGCGGCTTTTGCGTTTTGCCCCAAACCGCGGCCTTCGACGATACCGCAGGCAATTGCGATCACGTTTTTGAGCGCGCCCGCAATTTCAACGCCGATCACATCGTCGGACAAATAAGGACGGAAAGATTTTCCGCGCACGGCCAGCGCCCAGTCTTGGGCGGTTTTTTCATCGGCAGAGGTCGCCAGCGTGATCGCGGTCGGCAGGCCGCGCACCGCTTCGGTTGCGAAGGTCGGGCCGGAGAAAGCGGCATAGGGATGATCCGGCACAATTTCCGCCGCGACTTCGGACAACAGATATCCGGTCGTCATTTCGATGCCCTTGGACGCATTCAATAGCGGCACAGCCGCGGGCAACAGCGGCGAGAGTTTTTTGAGGGTTTCGCGCAGATACTGCGTGGGGGTCACCAGCATCACTAGCTGGGCACCGGCTACCGCGTCGGCCATATCGGCCGTCGCCTTCAGCCGCGCATCCAATGTCGCACCCGCCAGATAGGTGGGATTTTCGTGTGTGGTGTTGATTTTATCGGCAAGGCCGGCATCGCGCGCATACAAAATCACATCGCGTCCGGCCTGCGCGAAAATCTGCGCCAGTGCCGTGCCCCATGAACCGCCGCCGATGACGGCGATATTTTGAATGCCGCGCGCGGCAGTATTTTGAATACCGGACATTGCTATACCTTTTGCGATTTGATTTGGGCGACGGGCGCATCGGGGTCGAGCGGCCAGCGCGCATGCACCTTGAAATCGGGCGCGTCGACCAGGCCCAGCTGCAGCCGTTCCATGCCCGCCCAGGCGATCATGGCGGCGTTATCGGTGCAGAGCTTCAACGGCGGCGCGATAAAGCGCAAGCCCGCATCGCCCGCGATTTTTTCCAAAACCCCACGCAGGGCTTTATTGGCAGCAACACCACCCGCCACGACCAGTGCATGGGCATCGGGGCATTGTGCCTTGTACATCGCAATGGCGTTTTTCACGCGGTCGGACAATACATCCGCCACCACATCCTGAAACGCGAAACAGATATCGACCAGATCTTCCTGCGGGATGTCTTCGGGCAGCGCGTCGGCCATGCGGCGCACGGCGGTTTTGAGGCCGGAGAAGGAAAAATCGCAGCCGGGTTTGCCCACCATCGGTTTCGGCAGCGGGAATTTCTTGCGCGCGCGCGCCGGTGTGCCGCAGGACGCCGCCATACGCTCCACCGCAGGGCCGCCGGGATAGCCGAGGCCGAGGAGTTTTGATGTTTTATCAAACGCCTCTCCCGCTGCATCATCAATCGTCGTGCCGATGCGTTTGTATTTTCCGACGCCTTCGACAATCAACAGCTGGCAATGCCCGCCGGAGACGAGGAGGAGCAGGTACGGAAACGCCACATCATCGGTCAGGCGCACGGTCAGGGCGTGACCCTCCAGATGGTTAACGCCGATCAGCGGCGTGCCATGCACGGCGGCAATCGCCTTCGCCGTCATCACACCGACCAGCACGCCGCCGATCAGGCCGGGGCCGGCGGTGACGGCGATACCGTCTAAATCTTTAAATGTAAGTTTGGATTCTTCCAACGCTTCGCGCACCAGCGCGTCGATATGGGTCAGGTGCGCGCGCGCGGCGATTTCGGGCACGACGCCGCCGAATTTTTCATGCTCCATCTGGCTCAACACAAGGTTGGCCAAAATCTGCTTTTCCGATGTGACCACCGCGACGGCTGTTTCGTCGCAGCTGGTTTCAATGCCCAAAACTTTCATGACGCCACTTTCATGGTTCCGGTTATAGCATAACGGCGCCGAAAAAAGCAAAACGGCCCCTTTTTCAAGGGGCCGCCTGCTTTATCGGTATGAACCGCTATTAGCCGGCTTTGGGCGGCTTGATGGCGGGCGCGGCCAGATTGTCGTTCTGGGGCGGGACGACGTGACCCTTGGTCAGCGTCTTGCCGAGCGTCTGCATCTGCGCGATCAGGTCACCGGCGTTGGTGGTGCTGAGGATCATGTTGCCCTTTTCGGCGGCGTCGCGGGTGGTGTCGAGCGCCATCGCAAGGGTGATGACCTCGTGCGCCATTTCAGGCGACATGCCTTTTTTGGCGAGGTTGTTGAACTGCTCCGCGTAGTTCGCGAAAATCGCGGCGCGCTGTTCGGCGATGCCTTCACCGTGCAGGCGCAACGCTTCCTTGCGCGCTTCCGCTTCGGCGATGATGCGCATCTTGATGGCGGCAGAATCGTTCTGCGCCGCCAGCATGTTACGCTCCGCTTCCTTGACGCTGGAGAATGAATTCATGGCGGTCTGGTTCGCGTGGGGTTCGTCCACGATCACATCGACCAGTTTCATGCCATAGAGGTCTTCGATTTCCTTGCCGACCTTCTGGCGGGCAAGTTCCGAGATATGTTCGCGGGTCTGGTACAGTTCGATGAAATCCATGCCGGACACCAGCTGCTTGATGGTGGCGGCCACGCGCACCTTCACCTGTTCTTCGGGCTTGTTGCTGTCGTAGTGGTAACGCTTGGCGTCAGTTACCTGTGTGTGGATCTTGATCGGAATGGAAACGAAAATATCGTCCTTCGTTTTCGTGCTGAGCGTTTCTTCAACCTGACGGAGCGAGAGATCAACGCGCGCCGCGATGTTGTGCCAGGGCGGCACGACGGTGATGCCGGGGGTGGTGATCGTTTGCGTGTATTTGCCGAAGCTTTGCATGATCACGGCTTCTTTTTCTTTGACTGTAAAAATAAATGTCATTGTCGTAATTCCTTTTTGTGTGGTGGACGTAGAAGCGGCCTGCAAGGAAATCCTGCAGGCCGCTTTTATTCAGGTTTTGTTATATCAGCCTTGTTTCGGCGGCTTGTGCGCGGGCGTTGCGCGGCTGCCGTCGTCATTCGCATGGCCGTTGGAGGGCTTGGTCAGCGATTTGCCGAGCGCCTGCATCTGCCCCAGCACATCGCTTGCGTTGCCGCTGGTGATGATGATGTTGCCGCTTTTCGCTGCGTCGCGGATGGTGTCGTTCTGCATAGCGAGGGTGATGATCTGGTGCGCCATTTCTTCGGACAGGCCTTCCTTCGCGAGTTTATTGAACTGCTGCGCGTAGTTTTCGAAGATTGCGGAACGCTGGGCTGCGATACCTTCGCCGTCCAGTTTCTGCGCTTCCTTGCGGCCTTCGGCCTCGAGGATCATGCGTTTCTTTTCCGCTTCGGCCATGTTCAGCATCGTCTGGCGTTCCATCTCGGAGCCCTTGACGTTGTTGTACTTGTTCTGCAGGTCCTGCGGCGCATGGGGTTCATCGACGATCACGTCGACCAGTTTCATGCCGTAGAGGTCTTCGATTTCCTTGCCCACGTTTTCGCGCACGCGGTCGGAGATGGTCTGGCGGCCCTGATACAGTTCCGCGAAATCCATGTTGGAGGTCAACTGCTTCACGGTCGCTGCCACGCGGCTCATCACCTGTTTCAGCGGGTCGTTCGACGCGTAATGGAATTTTTTGGGATCGTAGACTTCAAGGTGCATCTTAATCGGCACGGTCACGAAGATGTTGTCCTTCGTTTTCGTGGCGAGGTCTTCCTTGAATTCCTGCAGCGCGGTCGGCACGCGTTCCGCGACGGTCTGGAACGGCCACGGCGCCTTCAGTTTCAGGCCGGGGGTGTTGACGGTCTTGACGTATTTGCCGAAGCTCTCGATCAGGACTTCCTGCTTCTCGCGCACGTTCATAATCATGCTGGAGAGCCAGCCCACTGCCGCGCCGCCGCCCGCAATAAGCGCGCCTGCGATAAGTGCCGTTTCGATAATCATACTGTCTGTGCTCCTGTTAAAATTGTTTTTCGTTTTTTTGCAGCAATATGCGCCCCGCCTCATGTGAGGGTGGTTAGGTTCGTTCCCGTAAAGAAAGTGGGGTGCATATGTCCTTCATACCTTGGGCGCGAAAACCCGTCAAGTTCGGGTGTTTCGAGATTTTCCTGAAGATGTTTCTATTTTCGATAGTCAGATAGCATCACCCTGAAATGGTTGTAAATACGCAGAATCCACGGCGATCTGAATTATTTTAATTTCATTTTCATAATATACTCGATATGAGTATAATTTAATTACTTTCAGGCGTTAAAAATTTGATTCGCATGGCCTTCGGTCACGGGTTAAAACCGTTCGTCATGAAAGCACATTTGAAAATCGGCACCCGCGCCAGCCCCCTCGCCCTTGCCCAGACCAACCTGCTGATCGCTGCCCTGCAGGCAAAGCATCCGCATTTAATGGCCGATGGCGCGATTGAAATCGTCAAGATCATCACGAGCGGCGACCGCATTCAAGACCGCCCGTTATCGGAGGCCGGCGGCAAGGGCCTGTTTACCAAGGAGATCGAGGAAGCATTGGCTGCTGGCGAGATCGATTGCGCCGTGCATTCGATGAAGGATATGCCGACGCAGTTGCCGGAGGGTCTCAGCATCCCCTGCCTGCTGCCGCGCGAAGATGTGCGCGACGCGTTTTTTTCGCTGAAGGCGGATTCCATCGCCACGCTGCCGCAGGGCGCGATTGTGGGCACCTCCAGTTTGCGCCGTCAGGCGCTTGTGCTGGCGCAACGCCCCGATTTAAAGGTCGTGACGTTCCGCGGCAATGTGGGCACGCGGCTGAAGAAACTGGAGGACGGCGTCGTAGATGCGACGCTGCTGGCCGCCGCCGGATTAAAACGCCTGGGGCAGGAAAGCCTGATCCAGCATTACCTGTCGACTGATGAAATGCTGCCCGCCGTGGCGCAGGGCGCCGTCGGCATCGAGGTGCGCGATAACGACCGCGAGACTCAAAGTTTGCTCGCCCCCATTCATTGCTACAAAACCGAACTGCGCGTTACGGCGGAGCGTGCCTTCCTTGCCGTCATGGACGGCTCGTGCAAAACGCCGCTCGCCGCATTGCTGCACGAGACAGACCCGCAAGGCCGCGCGAAATTCGAGGCATTATCCGCATCCGAAGACGGCAGGAATGTGTGGCGCGTGTCGTTCCTGATGAACGTGACAAACCCCGGCGAGGCAAAAGCGCTGGGCGAAGCGGCGGGGCGCGATATCCTGAAGCAGCAGAAGGCTTAATCCGGCTTCCATTTCGGCAGCGGTTTTTGTTCGATCACGCGGCCCTGCATCTGCGTCGCGATGCTGATGAGCGTATCGGGCGCGGGCATCCAGACAAGCGGCAGGCCGCGCAGGTTTTCCCACAGCTTGGTATATTCGCCGTTGTCGCCCTGCGGGACGATATCGGGGAAGGTGTCGATGAAGAACTGAATGTCCTTCACGTTAAATTCGCTCGCGATGCCCAGCACGATATTATAACGGCCGAGCCAGTCTGCGCCGGGGTCGAGCTTGGCAAGTTGCGGGTTGCGCGATGCGAGCGACAGCAGCACCTCGTCAAACTTCTCGTTCATCGCCTCGACCGACAATTCGCCGGCCTGCGCGGCGTGGCGCAGGATTTCGCCATAGCCTTGTAATTCTGATGGCCGTAACCCTTCGGGCAGCTTGTAATGCCCCGCGATGCCCTTGAACCCCTGTTCACGTTCAAGGTCGACGGGCGGCTGGTGGAAATGCGGGCGGGGATAGGTGGTGCGGAATTCCGTGCTGCCGTCGCAGGACAGCAAAACATTGCAGACGGTGTTCATGTGGCAATAGGCGTAATTCGCCTTCTCCACATAAGCGGCCAACACTCCCTGAATGTCGCGGACAAGGTCGTCTTTCACGTAAAAAACTCGCCGTTATTTGCCTGAATGATAACCATTATTAACATAACTTTGGGATATAATCAACGATGCGCCCCTTTCGGCAGAAAAAAGCAGCGTACGGCGCAATGACTTGGATGCGTGACGCGTTTTAAAGGAATTCTTGACCATCGCGCCGTATGATCGTCATGATAACAAGGGGATAGATTAAAGGGGATATAAAGCCGTGGCCGATACCAGAACACGCCGCATTCTTGTGACACGCCCGCAGCCTGCGGCCGGGGATTTTGCCGACCGCCTGCGCCGCGAAGGCTTCGGCGCGCTGATCGCGCCGATGACCGAATATGTGGAGCTGGATCACCATATCGGCGACATCGCCAAATATAACGGGTTCATTTTCACCTCCGCGCAGGGCGTGAATATTTTCGCCCGCAGCTTTACCGAGCGATACATCCCCATTTTCGCCGTCGGCGACGCAACCGCCCATACCGCCGAGGCCGCAGGTTTCAAGCGCGTCTATTCCGCGCAGGGCGATGCAGCCGCGTTGCAGGAACTGGTGGCGACTGAAAAAGACGACCTGCACCTGAAAAACATGCTGCATGTATGCGGCGAGGATACGGCGGAGGATTTCGGCAGCGCGTTGCAGGATATCGGCGTGTATGTGGAACGCGTGCCGGTCTACAAGGCAAAATTCGTCGACAAGCTGCCCGCCGAAACGGTGCAGGCGCTGAAGAATAACGAGATCACGACGGTGACATTATTATCCGCCCGCACGGCTGAAAATTTCGTGAAGCTGGTGCAGCAAGACCCTGCCCTGTCCGGCACGACGACGGGCATTGAGGTGCTGTGCCTGTCGGACCGCGTGGCGGAGGCGGCAAAACCGCTGCCGTGGCGCGTGATGCGCATTGCGGCAGCGCCGCAGCTGGAATCCATCATGGACCTGCTGCGCGAAAAAGATGCCGCCAACACGCCCGCCATGCAGGCGGATACAGTGATCGAGGCCTTTGGCGGTATCCGACCGCTGGCCAATAAGCTCGACATCACGCCCTCGACCGTGCAGGGCTGGAAAGAACGCGGCACCGTGCCGGAGGCACGCATCGACGCCGTGATCAAGGCCGCGCAGGAAAACGGGATCGATCCCGCGCGCCTTTGGAAACAAGAAGGAAGCACAGGCATGACCGACAGCGACAAGCCGCAAAAGTCCGCGCAAAAACCGTCGGAGACCGTGCAGGCACAACGCGAGCGCGAACGCCGCCGCGGCGAAGACCGCCGCCAGCGCCATACCAGCCCCGACAACCACGGCCAGATCCGCAACGATGCCTATGCCGGACCCGAACGCCGCGCAGCCATGGACCGCCGCGCGTTTCAGGAACGGCAGGAACAGCGCCTGCGCGCGGAAAAATGGCGCTTCCTGAACCGTTCCATGGTGATGGGATCGCTGTTCACCATTTGCGCGCTGTATGGCGCGGGGCTGCTGCTGGCGCCGGAGCTTTTCATGTGGAAAAGCAAGTCCGACGAAATCACGCAGATGCAGTCGAAAATGGACGAGCTGAACGGCCGCATCCTGCAACTGCAAAAAGAACGCATCGCCCAGCAAAAGGCCGCGCGGGAAGAACAGCGTTCCTTCGGCCAGCGGCTGAACGACCGCATCGGGCAGGTTGAATCGGCGGTGGAAGCCGTTGGCGGCGCGGCACAGGCCGTCACATCGACCGCATCGACCGCTGCGAAAACGGTGACCGCCGTTGCCGGCAACACGGAAATCGGCCGCAATATCGCGGGCTTCCTGAACATGCTGGCGAACCTGAACAAGATGAACAGCACCGATAGCGGGCGCGACGCGACGAAAAAATCGATGAACAACCTGCAAAGCGTGCTGGCGGGATCGCCGACCGACCCGAATTCGCTGAATGCCGCGATTGCCAATGCGCGCAAGAACGATCCGACCCTGAACAAGCTGATGGGCGGCGTGAGCGCGAAAGACCTTGGCGCGGCGGCGCTGCTGCTGGGGCTGAACGAGTTCCGCAACAACATCAACACCAACCAGTCATTCGAACAGGATTTGCTGCTGATGCAAAAATTCGCGGGCGATGACCCCGCGATGGTTGATTCGCTGAAACGGCTGTCGCCCTATGCGAAAAGCGGCGTGCTGAACCGCCAGCAGCTGCAATCGGAATTCAAGGGCCTGGCCTCCGACATCGTGATGGCGAAATTGCAGGGGCAGGATGCCAGCGTGCAGCAGGAAGCGATCAAGCGCATGTCGAAACTGGTCAAGGTACGCCGCATCGACGATGTAAAGGGATCGAGCGTCGATGCCGTCGTCGCCCGCGCGCAGATGAAACTGAACGCCAACGACGTGCGTGGCGCGATGCAGGAATTGCAATCGCTGGAGGGCGCGCCCGCCGCCACCGCCGCGCCGTTCATGGAACATGCCGAAGGCAACGTACTGGCCGATGACGCATCGGCGCAATTGCTGGAGACGATTTTATCCCGCCTGCAAGACCCCTCCAATATGAGCCTTGAGGGACTACAGGGCATCGCAAGCGACGTGACAGGCATGGTGCCGGGGCTGGAAGGTTTGGGGGACGCGCTGGGCATCGGCGGCTTGGGCGGTGTGCTGGGCGGCGGCGGATATGGCGGCAGCGGCGCGATCCCGCTTGGCAATCAGGGTTTCACCCCCGGTTCCAGCGGCGGTGATGGCGGCGGCGGCATGTTCGGCGGCGAATAAGGAATAACTGATGCTCCGTGCCATATGGTTTCTCATCAAGGTTTCGGCTGTTACCGCGCTTGCGGTCTGGCTGGTGCAATCGCCCGGCACTGTCGAAATTACATGGCGCGGATACTTAATTGAAACATCGGCATCGGTGCTGCTGATTGCGCTCGTGCTGATCATGTTGCTGTGGACGGGCATTTACCGCTTGTGGCGCGCCTTTGTCACCGTGCCGGTCGCGTTCCGCCGGTACAAGGTCGCAACCGACCGCGAAAAAGGATATCGCGCCGTGACCGAAGGGCTGGTCGCGATTGCCGCCGGCGACGGGCAGGCGGCGGAGAAAGCGGCCAAGCGCGCCGAACAGATGATCCCCGGCACGCCGCTGACCCGCCTGCTGACCGCGCAGACCGCGCTGCTGAACGGCAATGCGCCCAAGGCGCGGCGTGAGTTTGCTAATTTGCTGGAGGACGACAGCGCGGCGTTTTTCGGCGTGCGCGGCTTGCTGAACGAAACGCTGGCGGAGGGCGATTACCGCGAGGCGCTGACGCTGGCACGCCGCGCCGACCAGTTGCAGCCCAAACGCGTCTGGGTTTTGCGCACGCTGTTCGACCTTGAAACGAAAAACCGCGACTGGGTGAAATCGGAAAAGACGCTCCGCCGCGCCGAAAAACTCGGCATCTATTCCCGCGACGAAGGCATGCGCCACCGTCAGGCGATCTGGACGGCGCTGGCGCTTGAAACCGGCGGGCCGACGGCGGCGCGGTATTGCGAAAGCGCGCTGGGCTTGAATGCCGGATTTATTCCCGCTGCCGTGCTGCTGGCAAAACTTTACGATCAGGCGGGCACGAAACGATCTGCCATGAAAACGATCCAGTCCGCCTGGGCGGTCAACCCGCATCCCGCGCTTGCCACATTGTGGATGGCATACATGCCCGCGCCCAGAAAGGCGAAATCGATTTATGACGCAGGCCGCGAATATTACGACTGGATGAAGCAGCTGACCGACCTTGACCCCGCGCACCGCGACAGCAACCGCGCCCTGGGCGCAGCCGCCATTCAGGGCCGCATGTGGAAAGAGGCGCGCGAATTGCTGCTGAAGGCGATGGATTACAAGGCGCTGGCGAAGCTGGAGCGCGAGGAATCGGGCAACGAAGCCGCCGCCCGCGAATGGCTGGAACTGGCATCCGAAGCCGCCCCCGACCCGCGCTGGGTCTGCGGCGCCTGCGGCCATGCCGCCAATGACTGGGAGGCGCTCTGCCCCCGCTGCGGCGCGTTCGACCGCATCGGCTGGATCACCCCCAGCCTCGACGTCCACGCCGCCCCCGCACGTTTCGCGCTGCCGGAAGGCGGATTGATTTCTCCGCCGACAATCTGAATAGTTTTAATTCTACCACCCCCGCCTTGCGCGGGGGTCCAGAAGGCTGTCCAGCCGTCATATGA
>JBBRVE010000076.1:0-14345 GCA_038247245.1 Bdellovibrionales bacterium
AGTCGTGAACAAGACCAGCAACGAAACGCTGGGCCGCATCACGCTGTCGATGGGTGTTGCCGAATACCTGCCGGATGAAAGCATTTCACGCGTCATCGAACGCGCGGACGAGGCTTTATATAAATCCAAGAAAACCGGCCGCAACCGCGTGACCGCGGCGGAGCATCCGGAAGCCATCATGACGACGCTGCAGACACCGCCTGCTGTCGCGCTGGCCGAACCCAAGACCAAGTAATCAGGTTAACGACGGCGTTTCTTGCCGCCGCCCTTCTTGCCGCCACGGCTGCCACCGTCGCGGCGTTTTTCATCCTTGCGGAAGTTCTGGCCACGGTTGCGGCCATGTGCGGGACGGCTGCTCGTGCCCCCCGTTTCGCCGCCATCGATGACTTCGAATACTGTGCTGCCGCGTAACGGATCGGCCTCGATCAATCGCACGATCACGGGATCAGTCAGGCGGAAACTGCGGCCGGTGTTCTTGCCGACCAATGCGTGGCGTTTTTCGTCATGCACATAGAAATCGCGGGGCAGGTGGCTCATCGGCACGATGCCGTCCGCGCCGGTTTCATCCAGCTGCACGAAGATGCCGAAATGGGTCACGCTGTTCACGCGTCCCTTGAATTCCTTGCCGATATTTTTTGACAGGAACTGCGCGGTGAAACGATCCATCACGTCGCGTTCCGCCACCATCGACCGGCGTTCGGTCAGCGAGATATGCTCCGCCGCCGCATGCAGGTCTCCCGCTTCGTCATCCGTCATGCCGCCCGGGCCGAACCCATAAGCGCGCACCAGCGAACGGTGAACCAGCAGATCCGCGTAACGGCGGATCGGCGATGTGAAATGCGCGTAACGCTCCAACGCAAGGCCGAAATGGCCGAGGTTGTCGGGGCTGTACACTGCCGCGCTTTGCGTGCGTAGCAGCATCATATGCACCAGCGTCTTGTCTTCCTTCTCCGCTGACAGCTTCAGGATGTGGTTCAGCGCCTTGGGCTGCAACTGGTCGGATTTCGGCAGCGAATATCCCAACTCCTTCAGGAATTCGCGTGTCGCCTCCAGCCGGTCATAGGCAGGCCGATCGTGGACGCGGTAGACGCAGGGTGCGTTTTTCTTTTCCAGCGCCTCTGCTGCCGCCACGTTGGCAAGGATCATGAATTCTTCGATCAGCTGGTGTGCGGCCACGCGTTCGCGCGGCACGACAGCGGTCAGGAAACCCTTGGCATCAATCAATGCCTTGCGCTCCGGCAGGTCCAGCTCCAATGCGCCGCGCTGTTCGCGCGCGTGTTTGAGCAGGCTATAGGCCTGATACAGCGGCTTGATGACCTTGTCCATCAGCGGGCCTGTGATGTCGTCCGGCGCGCCGTCATGGGCGGCCTGCACCTGTTCATAGGTCAGGCGGGCGGCGGATTTCATCAACCCGCGCACGAATTTCCAGCTGGTCAGGCGCGCGTCTTTATCGATGCGCATATGCACGGCCAGGCACGCACGGTTCACATGGGGGCGCAGCGAGCAAAGGTCGTTCGACAATTCTTCCGGCAGCATCGGCACGACGCGGTCGGCGAAGTAGGTCGAGTTACCGCGCTCATACGCATCCTTGTCGAGCGATGATCCGGGGCGCACGTAATAGGATACGTCCGCAATCGCGACGATCAGGTGCCAGCCGCCCGGATGGTCGGGATCGGGTTCGGCAAACACGGCGTCGTCGAAATCGCGGGCATCGGCGCCGTCGATGGTGACAAGCGGGATATGGCGCAAATCTGTGCGCCCTTCCTCCAGCGTCGGTTCCTTCAGCTTCGCGGCCTCTTCCAGTGTTTTTCTGGTGAACACGGTCGGGATGCCGTGCGAATGGATGGCGATCAGGCTGATCAGGCGCACATCGTCCTTGTGGCCGAGGAACTGGACGATTTTCGCGGGGTTTTTCGAGCGTCCGAACGGGTTGGGGCCGATCAGCGGTTCTGCAATCACAAGATCGCCGTCTTTATAATCGCCGCGATGTTCTGCGGGGATAAAGTATTCTTCCTTGTTCTTCTTGTCGGTCGGGGTGACATGGCCGCCGTCCTTATACGCTTTGAACGTACCGACGACTTGCGTGTTGTCTTCCTTTTCCAGCGTTTTGATGACGCGTGCTTCGTATTCCGTTTCATTCGTGCGGCGAATACGCGCCAACAGCCGGTCGCCCGGCTTGTAATCGCCGCCTTCGCGTTTCACATCCATCACATAGATGGGGGGCGGGGCTTGCGGCCCCGGCCAGTCGGCGGGCTTCGCACGCAATTCGCCGTCGACATCAATCTCGGTGATTTCGATCAGCAGGCGGTCTGGCAGCGCATTTGCGGGGCGGTAGGCGCGGCGGTTGTCTTTTTCAAGGCCGCCGTCATCGGTCAGGTCCTTCAGCATGCGGCGCAGGTGCATGCGGTCTTGGCCTTTTAAATTCAGGATGCGCGCCAGTTCCCGCTTGTTGAGGGGAGCGTCGCTTTCCGACAGCACTTTTTGCAGCTGTTCCTTGGAAGGAAGGCCGGAGGCGTCACCCGTCATCGGGTTTTTCGGCCTCCGGCTTTTTGTATCGGGTCCGCGGCGCTTGCCGGGATGGGTGGGATTATAGTTCTTGTTGTTTCCGTTGTCGTTTTTTTTGTTCAAGCTTCTTTTGCCTTTTTGGTTTTTGATTTTGGTTTTGCCTTGGCTTTTGTTTTCGTGCCGCCGCCGCCTTTTTTGGCGGACAGCCATTCAATCGCCTGCGCGAGCGTCACTTCTTCGACGGGCACGCTTTTCGGGATCGTCGCATTGACGCCGCCGTGGCGGATGTAGGGGCCAAAGCGACCCTTGCTGATATTGACTGGTTTGCCGTCCTCGGGATGCGCGCCCAATTCCTTGAGCGTCCCGAAGCCGCCGCCGCCGCGTCCCTTGCCCTGCTGGGCGAGGAGGTCGACAGCGCGGTTGAGGCCGATGGTCAGAACCCCGTCGGGATCATCCGCCGGGATCGACTTGAATTTTCCCTGATGCACAAGGAAGGGGCCAAAGCGGCCAATGCCGGCCTTGATGACTTCCTTGGTTTCAGGGTGCAGCCCCACTTCGCGCGGCAGGGACAAAAGCCCCAATGCCTTCGGAAGGTCGATCGACTGCGCGTCCATGTTTTTCGGCACGGGCGAGCGTTTGGGTTTCACCACGACCGGCTTTTTCGGTTTTTTCGGGGCCGCGGCTTTCTTGCCTTTGCCCTTTTTCACTTCCTTGACCGGTTCGGGTTCCGGCTCCGGTGCGGGCGCGGGTGTTGCGACCGTTGCGCCGTTTTCCGCTGGTCCCAGCTGGATGTACGGGCCGTAAGGTCCAAACCGCAACGTGATCGGCATGCCGGTTGCGGGATCGTCACCGATCAGTTTCGGCGCAAATCCTTCGGGTGCGGTATCGCCATCACCATTGCCCGCCGACAGGACGGGGCGGGTATAGCGGCAATCCGGATAGCGCGAGCAGCCGACGAAGGCGCCGAACTTGCCGAGTTTCAGGGACAGGTTGCCTTCCTTGCATTGCGGGCAGACGCGGGCGTTGGGCCCGCGGTCGGGGAACAGGATGGGTTCAAGGTCTTGTTCCAGTGCCGTGATGACGTCGGAAATTTTAAGGTCGGTCGTTTTGCCGACGGCTTCGCTGAACGAATCCCAGAATTCGCGCAGGACTTTTTTCCACGCGAGGTTGCCGGCGGAAATGCTGTCCAACTGTTCTTCAAGGTTGGCGGTGAAGTTGTATTCAACATACCGCTTGAAGAAGTTGATCAGGAATGTGGTGACGATGCGGCCGCGGCTTTCGGGGATGAAGCGGCGGTTGTCCAGCTTCACGTAGTCGCGGTCCTGCAAAACCTGCAGGATGGAGGCATAGGTGGAGGGACGACCGATGCCGAGTTCCTCGAGACGCTTCACAAGGCTTGCTTCCGTGAAGCGGGGCGGGGGCTGCGTGAAGTGCTGGTTGGGTTTCACTTCATCCAGTTTCAGCGCGTCGCCTTCCTTCAAATGGGGCAGGCGGCGTTCTTCGTCGGCGGCGTCGCGTTCTTCGTCTTCCATCTCCTCGCGGTACAGCTTCAGGAAGCCGTCGAAGGTGATGATGGAGCCGGTTGCGTGCAGCACGACCTTGCCGTCGCCATTCGCGATATCGACCGCGACCTGGTCCAGTACGGCGGATTCCATCTGGCAGGCGACAGTGCGCTTCCAGATCAGTTCGTACAGGCGCGCTTCATCGTCTTCCAGATATTCGGTGACCGATTCCGGCGTGCGGAACAGGTCGGTCGGGCGAATCGCTTCGTGCGCTTCCTGCGCGTTTTTGACTTTTGATTTATAGGTGCGTGCGGCTTCGGGCAGGTAAGTGTCGCCGAATTTGTTCTTGATCAGCGTGCGGGTCGATTCAATCGCCTCCGCGCTCAGTGTCACGCCGTCGGTACGCATATAGGTGATAAGGCCGGTCGTCTCGCCATTGATCTCGAAGCCCTCATAGAGCTTCTGCGCGGTGCGCATCGTCTTGGTGGCCGAGAAACGCAGCTTGCGCGACGCTTCCTGCTGCAGGGTCGATGTGATGAAAGGCGGGTAGGGGTGGCGGCGGACCTGTTTCTTCTCGATCGTCTTGACGGTGTAATTCTGGCCCGTCATGCGTTCAACGGCGGCGTCGGCGGTCTCTTTGTTGCCGATCGTCATCTTCTCGATCTTTTTGCCGTCGAGCAGCGCGAGCTTGGAGGTAAAGCTTTTGCCTTCCTTCGTCTGCAGCATCGCTTCGATCGACCAGTATTCTTCGGCCTTGAAAATCTCGATCTCCGCCTCGCGCTCGCAGATCAGGCGCAGCGCGACCGATTGCACGCGGCCGGCGGAGCGCGAACCCGGCAATTTCCGCCACAGCACGGGCGACAGCGTAAAGCCCACAAGGTAATCCAGTGCGCGGCGCGCAAGGTATGCGTCGACCAGGTTGATGTCGATATCGCGTGCGTGTTCGAAAGCTTCCTTGACGGCGGATTTGGTGATCTCGTTAAACGTCACGCGGCGGATTGTCACCTTGTCGGCGATATTCTTTTCTTTCAGGTATTCCTTCACGTGCCACGAAATGGCCTCGCCCTCGCGGTCAGGGTCGGTCGCCAGATAAATGGTGTCGACTTTTTTCGCGTTGCTGATGATTTCACCCAGCGGCTTGTGCGAACGCTCGCCGATTTCCCACAGCATGTTGAAATCATTTTCGGGATCCACCGATCCGTTTTTCGCGGGCAGGTCGCGCACGTGGCCGAAACTCGCGACGACGATATAGTCGTTGCCGAGATATTTGTTGATCGTTTTGGCCTTCGCGGGGGACTCGACGATAACGAGATTACTTGCCGACATAGGGATGCGGTCTCCTGATTCCAGTACTGGCGACATTATAATATATATAGTGTCGCAGATGATTCTAAATCAGGTTTACCTTATTTCCCGCTTGGCGTTCAATACGTCCCGCGAGTTCTAATTCCAGAATCACGGTCAAAACATGCCCAATCGGCGCATCGACCGCCCGGATAAGTTCATCCATCTCGACCGGGGTATGGCTCAGGTTTTCCAGAATCTTGTCATAGAGCGCCTTGGGCGGGTCGTCCTGCGCCGTCGAATTTCCGCCGCTACCCTGCCAGCCGCGACCGGCGGGATCCTGCAAACTTTGCATCCTTAAGGTACGCAGGACGGAAATAATGTCGTCCGCGGTCGTCGCCAGATGTGCGCCGTCGCGGATGAGGCCGTTTGCGCCTTCGGCGCGCGGGTCCAGCGGTGAACCGGGAACTGCGAACACTTCGCGGTTCTGTTCCAGCGCCATGCGCGCGGTGATCAGCGACCCTGATTTGGCGGCGGCCTCAACCACCAGCACGCCCATGCTCATGCCGGAAATAATGCGGTTGCGGCGCGGGAAATGGCGGGCGATGGGCTCGGTGCCGAACGGGCTTTCGGCCACAACGGCGCCCTGTTCGCAAATCTGCTGGTACAATTTTTCGTTTTCGGGCGGATAGATGACATCGATGCCGCCTGCGACCACCGCAACCGTGCCCGTGGGCAGCGTCGCCAGATGCGCCGCGCTGTCGATGCCGCGCGCAAGGCCGGAAATAATCACATATCCCGCCTGCCCGGTCTTGCGCGAAAAATCCTCCGCGATCTTGCGCCCTGTCAGCGACGCATTGCGCGCGCCGACAACGCCAAGGGACGGTTTTTTGAAAAGCGATGTGTGCCCCATGACGGTGATGACGGGCGGTGCGTCTTCGACCTGCGCCAGCAGCGCGGGATATTCGGGCTCGTATTTGGCGACCAGCTTCGCGCCGAATTTCGTGGCCTTCGCCATTTCTTTTTCGGCGTCGGCGGCGGATGATATCTTGATTCCTTCCAGCTTCCCGCCGCGTTTGGCAAGGTCGGGCAGGTTGGCGAGCGCTTTTTCCGCGCTGCCGAAACGGTCAACCAACCGGTTAAAGGTGATGGGGCCGACGTTTTCGCTGCGGATCAGGCGCAGCCACGCAAGTTTCTCTTTGTCGCCCGCGCTCATGCCGCTGGTTTGTCTTTTTTGGATAAATTGATCTTGCTCTCCGTCCCCATCGCAAGCCGCTTCAGGTTCGCGGCATGGCGGATCCAGATGATGATGGCGATGATGAAGATCGCCAGCGTCGTCTCGATGCTCTTGGTCATGTAGAGTGTCAGCAGCGGCGCAAACGCAAACGCGCCCAGCGCGGCGGCGGAGGAATAGGTGAACAGCCCCGCCAGCATCAGCCATGTTGCGCACAGCAACCCGCCGATGGCATAGGAAAAGCCGAAGCAGACGCCAAGCGCGGTCGCAACGCCCTTGCCGCCCTTGAATTTCAGCCAGACGGGGAACACATGGCCGAGGAACGCGGCAATCGCCGCCAGCACGCCGTAATCCGCATGCACGCTTTTGGCGACCATCACAGGAATGAATCCCTTCAGCGCGTCCAGCAGCAGCGTCGCCACCGCAACCTTTTTGCCCGCGACGCGCAGCACGTTGGTCGCGCCGATATTGCCCGAACCTTCCTTGCGGATATCCTTCACGCCCGCAAGGCGCGACAGGAGCAGGCCATAGGGCACGCTGCCGAACAGGTACGCGGCAAAAAACGTGATCAGCAGCGGCGACCAGGGATGCGAAAGATCTGTGAACAGGATGGACATTGTTTTTGTCGCCCAAGTGGATGAATTCGCCTGACTATGGCCGATTCCACGCGGGCGGGCAATATGCTATTTATGGAACCGGCGCAGCAGTTTTTTGATCGGCGATGCCGTTGCGGCTTTTAAATTCACGCGCGCCTGCGCCTCGAACGCGTCATGGAAGGCCTGCGTCTTGAAAACATAGGGCTGGTCGAGGAAGCCGGTCAAGACCTTGTGCCGGCCGATTTTATACGCGGCGGCGGGCACATGCGCATATTCCTTGCGGATATCCGCATCGTATTTATCGAATTCGGCTTTCGGCGCGCCCAGTATCGCAAGGTCGCAATCGGTCATGATGCGCTCCATCAGCGACGCGGCGTCCTTGTGCTTGGCGGTCAGGTCAATCAGCTTGGCGACGTTCTGCTGCATGGTTTCATCAAGTCCGAAATGCGCGGCATGGGTCAGGAACAAATCCCGGCTCAGTTCCTCGTTGTTTTTCAGCTTCGCGTTATAAACAACATCGTGATACCAGAGCGCCAGTTCAATGGTGTCGAACAGCTTGCGCTGGTCTTCGGGAAGCAGGGGCAGTTCCCCCTTGCGCTCCAGCGCCGTTTTCGCCCAGTCGAGTTTCTGAAGGACGTCTTCCAGATGCGTGCGCGAATGGTAATGACGGTCTGCGCCGCTGTATTCGGCAATCAGCCGGATGCCTGTGGCAGGAATATCCGGCGATTGCACGCCGAGCCGCCACCACAGGTCATTCCAGCGGTCTTCTAAAGCCATTACCGCGCCTCCGGCGCAATCATTAACGTGAACTGCGTGTCAGCAGGTCAAGGCAGGCCATGCGGACGGCGACGCCCATTTCGACCTGCGCCGTGATCAGGCTGCGTTTCGGATCATCCGCAATCGCCGCGTCGATTTCAACGCCGCGGTTCATCGGGCCCGGATGCAGCACTACCGCGCCTTCTCGCGCGAAGCCAAGCCGTTCCGCCGTCAGGCCGTAGCTTTGGAAATACTGGTCTTCGGTGAAGCTCAGCTCTTTTTGCAGGCGTTCTTTTTGAATGCGCAGAACCATCACGGCCTCGGCATCCGTCAATCCTGTCTCCATGTCCTGTGTGCCACCGGCAGACATCGGCATCAGTTCGGCGGGGCCGACGCATTTCACGTTCACGCCGACTTTCTTGAACAGCTGCAGGTTCGAATGCGCAACGCGGCTGTGCAGGATGTCGCCGACGATCGCGACATTGAGGCCTTCCAGCTTGCCGAAATGGCGGCGCAGGGTGAGGGCGTCCAGCAGCGCCTGTGTCGGGTGTTCGCGCGTGCCGTCACCCGCGTTCATCACGGGGCAATCGAGGATCTGCGATGCGGTTTCGGCCGAACCTTCGGTGTTATGACGCAGTACGAACAGGTCGGGGCGCATGGCGTTGATGGTGCGCAGTGTGTCGGAAAAGCTTTCGCCCTTCTTCATGCTCGACCCTTCGATCGTCATGTTGATGACATCGGCGCCAAGACGCTTCGCCGCCATTTCAAACGACAGGCGCGTGCGCGTGGAATTTTCAAGGAAGGCGTTGATCATGACCAGGCCCTTCAGCAGCGCGTTGGTCTGCGACCGGCGGCGGTTCTGCACCACGTAATATTCGGACAGGTCGAGGATGGCGAGGATATCGTCGCGGGTCAGGTGTTCGATGGAGAGCAGGTGTTTTTGAGGGATCATGAGTTTGGATACCGGGATTTTCTGGGCGGCTTGCATGTTACACAACTCCTTTATGGCGCAGGTTCAGGATTTCGTCAGGTGTCAATTTCAACTCGGTCGATAGAATTTCATCGGTGTCCGCGCCCAGCATCGGCGGGGCATGGCGGTACGACACGGGCGTCGCCGAAAAACGCAACGGGCTGGCGATCAACTTTACGGGGTCGGGCGTGGCGTCATGCGCCATTTCCGTCACCATGCCGCGCGCAACCACCTGCGGGTCGCTGAAAACTTTATCCAGCGTATTGACGGGGCCACAGGGCACGCCGCGCTTTTCAAGATTTTCGATCCAGTATTTTTGGCTGTGCTGCGCGATGATCTGCGCTACCACCGGCACAATTTCCGCGCGGTTGCGCACACGGTTGGCGTTGGTGGAAAATTTCACATCCGCTGCCAGATCGCTGCGTCCGGCAAAGGCGCAGAATTCGGCGAACTGTTTGTCGTTGCCGACCGCAAGGATGATGTCGCCGTCTTTTGCGCGGAAGGCTTCATAGGGCACAATCGTCGGATGCGCGTTGCCCATGCGGGGCGTGACCTTGCCGCTGGTCAGGTAATACTGTCCTGCGTTTGACAGCGTCGCGACCTGTGAATCCAGCAGCGCGATATCAATGAACTGCCCCTGTCCTGTTTTTTCGCGGTGATAAAGCGCGGCAAGGATGCCATTCAGCGCATACAGCCCCGTCAGCAGGTCGCAATAGGCAACGCCGATCTTGTGCGACATGCCGTCGGCGGGGCCGGTCAGGCTCATGATGCCGCCCATGCCCTGTATGAGGAAGTCGTAGCCCGCGAGGTCTTTATAAGGCCCGTCATGGCCAAACCCGGTGAGGGAACAGTAAATGAGCTTCGGGAATTCCGCCTTCAACTGTTCATAGCCGAGGCCGTATTTATCCAGCGACCCTGCCTTGTAGTTCTCGAACAAAATGTCGCAGGTGCCGATGAGCTGTTTTGCAATCGCCAGGCCTTCCGGTGTCGTGAAGTCGAGCGACAGCGATTTCTTGTTACGGTTGGCGGAGAGGTAGTAGGAGCTTTCGGTGGTGTCCGCGCCCGACGCGTCCTTCACAAAGGGGGGACCCCATTTGCGGGTGTCGTCGCCCTGTCCCGGTTTTTCGATTTTGAGGATTTCCGCGCCCATATCGCCCAGAATTTGGGTGGCGCTGGGGCCTGCAAGAATACGTGACATGTCAAAAACCCTGATACCCTTCAGCGGGCCGGTATTTTCAACATGTTCCGTCATTTCGGCTGTCCCTGTTGCATGGGGTCACAATATCGCGATTCCGCACCCGAAACCAAGCCAGCGCGCGATATTTATTTTAACAGTCGAACATGAATTTTCATATAATGGTGCGGTGCCACATTTATGCACCGTGACGTGGTGACAAAGGATTTGGCAGCTCACCGCTTGCATTGTAGAGTTTAACCACGCATCCGGCATGGAAATGCCTGATATGCATGTGTTTTCACCCAAAGGGGCAGCAAGATGGCCGAAGCGCAGGTGCAAGGCAAGGGCGGAAGCTTTCTCCCCGCTTTCCTGATCGTGCTGGCAACCGGCCTTTTTGCCTCACTCACCTATATCGTCATCAACACGGCGATCATCGAAAACACGGGCGCGGCGGGTGCGCACAAGGATGCGTTCAAGGCGCTCGTGAAATTCCCGGTCGAGGTGCAGCGCGCGGTGAACGTGATGCTGAAATCCGGCGTCGATATCGCCAAGCTGAATTTTGCCCAGACCGCGACCGGTACAAACGCCGTGTTCGACAAGGTCGCCTATGAAGCGCCCGCCGCGCCCTCCGGCATTACCGCCAACTGGAATTTCCGCGGCCGCAGCACCGATGGTTCGGGCTGGTTCGTGTCCGGCATCGGCACGGATGCCGCCGGTGGCGCGGATGTGTTTGGATATTTAAGCGGCCTGACGCAGGCCGATTGCGAAGACATCAACGAAGCGCTGGGTCTGGCCGAAACGCCAGCCATTGAAAAAACCACTGTAAACCTTGGGAAAAAGAGCAAATCCAAGGCCGTCGCCGGCGATAACAGCTGGAGTTTCAATGCCCGCGCCGCGCTGACCCCGCCCGATCCGAAGCCCGCCGCCTGCGTGCAGAACGGCAGGAATGCCAAGGGCGAGCCCTTGTATATTTACTACCATGTGATTGTGGCGAAGTGATAAAGTAGCCGCCAAAAGAACGCTTAAAAAGAGGATGTGATTCCATGTCGTACAAAGTCGCCATCGTTGGCGCTACGGGCAATGTCGGCCGCGAAATGCTGAACGTGTTGTCGAGCCGCGAATTCCCCGTTTCCGAAGTTGTCGCGCTCGCCAGCGCCCGCTCCGCCGGCCGCGAAGTGTCGTTCGGCGAAGACAACACGCTGAAGGTGCAGGACCTTGCCAAATTCAATTTCAAGGGCACCGATATAGTCCTGTCCTCCGCAGGCTCTGCGATTTCCGAAGCCTTCGTGCCCGGTGCGACCAAGGCCGGTTCCGTCGTGATCGACAACACGTCCTTCTACCGCATGGACAAGGATGTGCCGCTGGTGGTTCCCGAAGTGAACCCCGATGCGATCAAGGGCTACAAGAAAAAAGGCATCATCGCGAACCCCAATTGCTCCACCATCCAGATGGTCGTGGCGTTGAAGCCCTTGCATGACCTTGCGACCATCAAGCGTGTGGTTGTGGCGACCTATCAATCCGTTTCCGGCGCGGGCAAGGAAGCGATGGATGAACTGTTCAACCAGACCAAGGGCCTGTACTCCAGCGACATGGCGAAACGCGAGGTTTTCTCGAAACAGATTTCCTTCAACCTGATCCCGCAGATCGATACCTTCATGCCGGACGGTTATACCAAGGAAGAATGGAAGATGATCGTCGAGACGAAAAAAATTCTCGACGCGAAGATCGAAGTGAACGCGACCTGCGTGCGCGTGCCCGTTTTCGTCGGCCATTCCGAGGTTGTGAACGTCGAATTCAAAGACCCCATCACCGCCGCACAGGCGCGCAAGGCGATGCAGAAATTCAAGGGCATCACCGTGATTGATGATCCGGGCGCAGATGACGCCTATGTCACGCCGGTGGAAATCGCGGGCGAAGACGATGTTTTCGTCAGCCGCATCCGCAAGGACCCGACCGTGAAAAACGGCATCACCATGTGGGTCGTCGCCGACAACCTGCGCAAGGGCGCCGCCACCAATGCGGTGCAGATCGCCGAACTGCTGTCGGAAAAATACCTGTAAAATCTTGGCAAAGCTTTATATCCGCATTTCCGCAGGGTGGATTTACGCAAAAAACCTCGACAGCGGCGCGGTGTTCGATGAACCCCCGCTGCTGGCGGTTTCTGAAACCGGCGGGCGGCGTTAAATTACTCGGCGGGCTGCGGCTGGGGTGCGTCTTCGGTGGCGACATCGCCTGCGGCGGGTTCGATCTCGTTCAGCTCGTCGGCTTCGGACTGGCGGGCCAACTGGTCGGACAGGCGGTTCAGCGCGGCTTCGTCTTCGGGGAATTCGATGTTGTAGAAGGCGGTCTTGGTGGGCAGCTCGTCGGCGTCGCTCATCACGACAAGGCTCATGGTGATCACGGTCACAATCGCAAGTCCGGTCAAAAGCGCGCCGGAGCAACGAAGCATCAGGCCGGTCTTGCCGACTTTCTTCTTCGCGCATTCAGTGATGCCGGTTTCCGAAGCCATGCCCCGTTATCCCCGATTGTTAATCCCGCGCCGATTGTACCACCAGTTTCTGAAAGTACAAGGCGTACTTATGTAAACCAATGATAAGGCTTGAAAGTTCCCCCGCAAAAGCCGAAAAAAGGGCATGACACTCACCTATCTTTTCATTTTGTCGATAGTTCAAGGACTTACCGAATTCCTGCCGGTCAGCTCCAGTGCCCATCTGGCGCTCACGCCGGTCTTTATGCATGAACAGGATCAGGGAATATTGATCGACGTTGCACTGCATGTCGGCACGCTTTGCGCCATTCTGGTCTATTACTGGCGCGATGTCTGGGCGATTGGCTGGGATGTTTTGCGCTGGAAACCCACCTTCAACCGCAACCTTGGCATATATATAGTCCTGGCGACGATCCCTGCGCTGGCGGTCGGGCTTGCCCTCCATGTGCTGCTGCCGGACGGTATCCGCAGCGTGACCGTCATTACCGCCACGACCCTTATTTTCGGCGGTTTGATGGGACTTGCCGACTGGAAGTTCCCGCAAGTGAAGGAAGTGAAGGATATCACCCTGCGGCAGGCATTGTTGATCGGCTGCGCGCAGGCGGTGGCATTGATCCCGGGCACCAGCCGTTCCGGCATCACCATGACAACCGCCCGTTTCCTGGGCTTCAAGCGCGTCGATGCGGCGCGGTTTTCGTTCCTGCTGGGCATCCCCGCCATGGTGGCGGCGGGCGCGATGAGCTTTCTGGAAATTTTCAAATCCGGCAATCCCGGTTTGCTGCATGAAAGCATGATTGCGGTCGTGCTGGCGTTCTTTGCCGGGCTCTGCGCCATCCATTTCATGATGAAATGGTTGAAGAAATTCGGGTTGATGCCCTTTGTGATTTACCGAATCCTGCTGGGCACGTTCCTTTTGGTTTATTTCGTCCTGTAAGCCACTTTTTAATCTCAATCGGCCAAGATAGTCGTGGCATCCGTCGTCTGATACGGATAGCCCCATATTTTGACCGAGGTGTATCATGAAAAAATTCGCTCTTCTTGTGCTGCTGGCCGGACTGCTCACCTGCGCTGCTTCTGCCTTTGCGGAAGACATGCCGGTCAATAGTGTGATCCTGTCCACCAGCGGGTTGGCGAATTTTGAACACCGCGCCAAGGTTGATGGCAATGCGCAGCTGAAATTCCCTGTGCGGTTCGAACAGGTCGATGACATTTTAAAAAGCCTGATCGTGTTCGACAAATCCGGCCGCCTTGGCGGTGTCACGCTGCCCGGCAAGCAACCGCTGGCGCAAGTGTTCAAGGACCTGCCGTTCACGCAGGAACAGTTATCGAACCCCTCAGCATTGCTGAACGCCTATCAGGGCGCGACCGTGAAGGTGACGGGCGAGGAACTGAAAGCGACCGGCAAGCTGCTGCAGGTTGTACCCGAAGAAGTTGCGCTGGGCGATGACAAGACAACCACCAAAAACCGCGTCAGCATCATGACCGATGAAGGCATCAAATCCGCGCTGCTGGAAAATTTGGAATCCGTTTATTTCACCGATGAAAAAATCCGCGCCGAAGTCGCCCGCGCGCTGGACGCCATCCGCGAAAACGGCACGACGGAACGCCGCGTGCTCAGTGTCAATCTGCTGGGCGAGGGCAACCGCGATGTAACGCTGTCTTACGTCGTCGATGCGCCGCTGTGGAAAACGGCTTATCGTTTAGTTGTGCCGGAGGCCGGCCAGACCAAGGGCATGTTGCAGGGCTGGGCGGTCATCGAAAACATGACAGCATCCGACTGGCAGCATGTTGACCTGACGCTGGTCAGCGGCAATCCCGTGACGTTCCGCCAGA
>JBBRVE010000077.1:0-14316 GCA_038247245.1 Bdellovibrionales bacterium
CACTGACGGCACGCGAATAATAAGGTTCGCTTCCCGGTTATGTAGCAGGCTGAGATAATCCATGTTTGTACTGCCAATCGTCGCCCATGTCTCATCGATAATAGCATATTTTGCGTGCAGCACTTGATAGGGGTACAGGAAAATTCTTATTTTATGACGCAACAAGACGGGAAAATAAGAATGCGATACATGATCGGCAAGCGGCACGTCGGTCTTTGCGCTCACGAGTATTTCGACCTTGATACCGCGGCGCGCGGCACGGATGAGCGCCTTGCGTAAACGGCGCGGGGGCAGGAAATACGGCGTGACAAGACGTATAGATTTTTTGGCACCAGCGATTTGCTGAAGTAGTTCACGGTAAATCGGGTTAGTGCCGAGCGACGGACGCGAGACAGCATACGCA
Organism: Bdellovibrionales bacterium; assembly: GCA_038247245.1. GTDB lineage: Bacteria > Pseudomonadota > Alphaproteobacteria > Micavibrionales > UBA2020 > JAPWJZ01. Next base: position 404 of record JBBRVE010000077.1, read on the forward strand.
GCGTCAGCCTTGGTATCTGGGAGCGGCAAGCTCGAGATTGTTTCGTTTTTATCACGCGCATTCCACACACTGGCAAAATGTGCGGCGACATCGCCCACTGCAACGCCGGTAAGACGGCAATGCATTTCGTGCCAGTGCTCCATGATTTCCCACATGCAGGCGCTGCCGGTATGCGCAATCGCGCCATCGACGAGCAGCGTTTTGACGTGGCTGCGCGGCAGCCAGTGCGATGGAAAAAATGCGCGGTACGACAATAAGGAATTGTAAAAATAAACTTCACCCCCTGCACGCCGTATATCGCCGACTAGCTTATTCATCATAATGGCCCGGCTGCCGACGCCATCGAACATCAGTCGTATTTTGACACCCTGACGCGCCTTGTCAGCAAATAATTGCAGAAAACGGTGTCCGGCATAATCATCCATGATGATATATTGCTCTAATTCAATTGATTTTTTAGCCGCTTTGCAATCGGCATACATCGCATCCCAGATATCCGAGGTGCGGTAAAAAAGGCTGAATTCAGAATTGTCATCGGCGTCCTTTTGCATCAACCGGTCCTTTGTTGCGGTCGGACTATACTTTGCTGCCAATGGATGGCTATAGAAAAAGTTCCATATGTAAGAGCCGCCGGTTCACGCCGGCGGCTCTTACTATTATTAGGAAAACCAGCCAGTTAAGCTGCGGTCGCGATGTTAAAAGCCTGCGTTTTTTTCAGCAGGTCATGTACACGGCGTTTCTGGTCGGCATCGATAGGCTTAACGGCCAGCAGAATGTTGCCTGCCTTGATTTCGTCTTCATAGATTTTTGCTTCGTGTTCAGGAATGCCGGCACCAACCAATGCACCGATCAGCCCGCCCGTCGCAGCACCAGCCCCAAGACCGGCCAGCGCTCCCGCAAGGCTGCCGACAACGATCAGGTTAAGGCCGGGAACCACCAGAGTACCTGCCGTGAGCACAGAGCCCAGAAACACGCCCACAACGCCGCCAAAGGTTGCGCCAGCAGCAGCACCTTCATCAGCGCGGGATTTTGTTTCGATGTTGAAATGGTTGCCGCGGCTTTGTTCGGTCACAATCAAGCTCAACTGATCTTCGCGAATACCCATATCGACAAGTTGAACGAGGGCGGATTCAGCCGCCGTACGGTTTTCAAAAGTTGCAGTGATGTGCGTCATGATATCTCTCCTGTTTATCATTGTGTTGTTGCTGATTGCCAATCACATAACAGGTAATGTTGTTCCCAAGATATCAGGGAATGGCAGGCGATTTTTCTGTATCTGCTGCCGGCGTTGCTGGCGCATGTGCCGCTTTTTTGGCTATCACATCTTTTGAAATGCGAGCAAGACCGGCGGCGACCGTTTTACGCAACAAGGTTTCGAGATCGCCCGTGATAGCCGTGATCGTGTTGGCTGAAGCGGGCATTTTTTCCGATAGAGTGAAATCTCGCAGCAGTTTTTCCTCGCCGCGTTCGATCAGGCGGAAAGTAAGCGATACGCGGACCTCCGCCACGCCTACCGCCGTATCGGCATAAACAGGTTGGAAATCGTTGACTTTCACCTGCAACGAATACGGCGCGTTCACGCCGCTATCCGGCGTCACGGCAGAAAAACGCGCGGACTGGATGATAAAATCCTGCAAGACCTTGTTCAGCGCATCCGGCCAGGCGGCATCCGCGTAAAAGTCCATGCGCCTGCCGCCCGACATGTGAAGGGCGATGCGCGAGGTATCGAAGCCTGCGGGCACTTCAGGCTCCTGTACGATGACGGCGGCTGACGACGCGCGCTTGTCCGGCTTGTCGGCATGAAGCGTGTAAACCGATACCGGCGGGGCCTTGGACTGGGTCAAATTGCCGCAGCCGGATAGCAGAGCCAGGCAGATCAATGCAAATACTGGGATTATTTTTTTCATTTCGGAATCTCCACGCCGCGCGAAGACGGCTGATATATTACCTGCGATGGGTCGCGGTCGAGTTTGTCGGCGAGTTTGCGTACTGAATTTGCCGTCCCGCGCGTAGCGCGTGATGCGGCCGTAAATTGTTCCAACCCTTCGGAGGCGAAACGGTCGATATGAGGTCTGTTGCGATCAAGGAGCTGGCTGAAATTGCCGGCAGCGCTATCGAGGTTATCAACCGTGCTGTTCATGTTTTCGATCAGCTTGGGCATCTGCGCGCTCGACAGGCTCAGGTTATCAAGCAACATGCCAACATTGGATACGTTCACGGGGCTGAGCACGCCATTCAGGTCGCGGCTGATGTTTTCAAGGTTGAGCATGGCACCCTGAACGGCGGCGATTGTTTTATCGTTCAACATCAGGTCGAATTTGGCGGTGATCGCGCGAACCTGCGACGTAATGGCGGGAATATCCTCGAGCGCCTCATAAAGCTTGGAGGCACTACCCTGCAACAGAGGGTATTTCATGTCGCCAGCGATAGATGCTTCCTGCGTGTCGCTCTTTGCTGTTGCCATTTCAATACGCACCAGCCCCGTCACGCCCTGGGTTGCCATCGTAACCTTCGTCTTTGCCTTTATGGGCGTTGATTTGTCGACACCGACATCGACATGGATTAATTCCGGGTTGTCCTTGACCAAGCGGATGGCGGTCACCTTGCCGACCTTTACGCCCATATATTGCACGGCGGCCCCCTCCTCTAGACCTGTGATCGAGTCATGGAATTCAACAGTATAAAATTTGAAATCTTTGTTTTCCTGCGGGCCGACCAGCCAAATAAGAAAACATACGGCGGCAATGATCAAGCCCGTCATAAAAACCCCGACCAGAAAGTAGGGTGCGGTTTTTTCCATTAGGCGGCTCCTGTCGTATTATGTTGCGGTTCACGCTGCACGGCGCGCATGCGGGAGCCGCGAAAATATTCCTTGATCTGCGGATGATCCATTTTCATCATTTCAGCGACCGTGCCTGTCACGATTTTCTTGTCCACGATCATCGCAATGCGGTCGCAGACATCGACGAGCGTATCAAGATCGTGCGTGATGATGAGAACACTAAGTTCCAGCACGCGGCGCAGCTGTAAAATCAGTTCGTCAAAAGCGGCGGCGGCGACGGGGTCGAGGCCTGCCGTCGGTTCATCCAGAAACAGAATTTCGGGATCGAGCGCGAGCGACCGCGCGATCCCTGCCCGCTTCGCCATGCCACCCGACAATTCGTTCGGTTTCTTGGTTGCGGTTTCAGGTTTCAAGCCGACGGCATGGAGTTTAAACAGAGCGAGGCTCTGGATATCCTTGTCAGCAAGATCGGTATGTTCACGCAGCGGAAGGCATATGTTATCGAGTACATTGAAACCTGAAAACAGCGCGCCATCCTGAAACAGCACGCCCCATTTTTTCGCCATTTCCTTTTTCTGCGCGTCATCCATATCGCTGACATCGGTACCACCGACGATTACGCTTCCCGTATTAGGTTTATGCAAGCCCAGCAGCGTGCGAAGCAGCACCGATTTGCCGGAGCCGGAGCCGCCGACAAGCCCGAGTATTTCACCCTTTTGCAGCGTCAGGTCAAGGCCGTCGTGTACGACCTGCGTACCAAATTTATTGACGATGTCATGTGCTTCGATAACCGCTGCCATGCTACAGGTCCATTTCCGCAAAGATGATCGAAAACAGCGCATCTGCCATGATGACAAGGAAAATAGACTGCACAACGGCGAGAGTCGTGAGCTTGCCGACATTTTCGGCGGAGCCTTGCGCATTGATACCCTGATATGCGCAGATTGCGGTGATGAGCAACGCGAAAATCGGCGCCTTGATCATGCCGATGAAGAACATCGTGGGCGTCGCAACCTCGTGCACGCGCGCAAGATAGGAATGGACAGACAAGTCAAGCTGCAAAACCGCCATAAATCCGCAACCGACCAACCCCACCACCGTCGCAAAAAACGTGAGCGCGGGCAGCGTGACCAGCAACGCCAGCAGCCGCGGCACGACCAGCGTTTCGATAGGGTCTAGCCCCATAGTTTTGAGGGCATCGATCTCGCCGCGCATTTTCATCACCCCGATTTCGGCGGCGAAGGCGCTGCCGGAACGGCCTGCAAACATAATCGCGGTAGTGAGCACTGCCATTTCGCGCAGCAGGGAAATCACGGTGAGGTCGATAGTAAAAATGTCGGCGCCGAATTTTTGCAGCTGTGTCGCACCCTGATACGAAATCACCATGCTGATGCCGAAACCCAGCAGTCCGATAATGGGGAGCGCCTGAACGCCGGTTTCATGGATATGGCGCGTAATCGCGGCGAGGCGGAAATGCGAGGGATTACCGATATTGCGGAAGACACGCAAAAAGACCTCACCCATAAAGGAAAACAGGTCGGCCAGAAAAGTAATGCCCCCCGTAGTGCGTTTGCCGATCTTTACAAAAAACGCGACTGCGGCGGGCGGTTCTTTGGCGGTTGGCACAGACTGTTGATCATCCGGCACGAACTCCATTAGCGCCTTTTGCCGGTCGGACATATTTTCGATTTTCGCTTTGGCAAAATATTTTTGGATAAGCCAAGCGCCGGCGGTATCCAGCTTGCCAAGACCACTGGCGTCGATTTCGGTAGGTTTTGTTTCATGGGAATGCACAGCCGCCTCGATGGCAGCGGCGTTGCCGACAGTCCAGTCACCTTTCAGGGCGAGTGTGCTGCGGCTTTGCGATGTCCGGTCTTCCAAAAACTCCATATCGCCCTTCTGTGCGAACGTGGTTTATCGGGACGCTAATGCATTATAGGGGTTAACAGTTCCTGCTGTCACCCGTGCAGAAAGAACCGTTCACTGAACCATACGGGACACGCATGAAAAAACCCCGGCACTTGCGCACCGGGGTTTTTCAATCTTATAACCGTTAAGACGCTTACGCGGCTTGCAGGTTGCCTGCAGCGGATTTGCCGCGCTCGGTCACGATGTCGTAGGACACTTTCTGACCTTCGTTCAAGCCGCGCAGACCTGCTTTTTCAACTGCGGAGATGTGTACGAACACATCAGCGCCACCGTCATCAGGCTGGATGAAACCAAAGCCTTTTTGCGCGTTAAACCATTTAACTGTACCTGTAGCCATATTGGCCTCCTTCAAGAAACGCACTTCCGTGCATTAGGACCGGGCAACCATTGCCCATTCCTGATATCCGAAAATCAGCGTCGTCTTGTAGAGCCTTGCGGGTCTCAAACAGGCAGAACTCGGAACTCGAAGAATAATATACTTTATATTCCGCGAAATCGTAAAGGGGTTTTGCGAGACGTTAGCAAAATAGATAAGGCAATGATAAATAATAGTTTTTTACGCTAAAAAAGAAAATCCCCGTACAAAAGCACGGGGATTTTCGTTAAAAAACAACCTTAGTTATCAGTTGCGGATTGGGTCATACGATACCGGATCATCGCGATGCAATCCGCCAAGCGCGGCTGCGACAGCGGCGATAAACGCCCCCACCAGCATCGACAATGCGGTGAAGATCGAAAACGCGGCGGAAGCTTTGCGGGCCTTTTCCGCTTTGTCTTTCGCTTCAACCTTCATCGCATCCATTTTCGCAATCGTTGCATCAACGCGTGTCAGCGCTTCTTCTTGCGTGATGCCGGATTGTGTTGCCACGATGTTGGCGAGATATTCGCGGTCAGCAGCCGGAAATTCCGACGCCGTCATGCTGTTGCGGAAGATGCCGCCAACTTCACGGCGCAGGGCTTCGTTCGGCGCTGCCGCAGCAGGCTGCGACGTGCGCAGCAGAGCATCGACGTTATAACCGAACATATCCATACCGGGGCCACGATCAGGGCCTGGTGCATGCATGGCAACAGCGCCACCAGCCGCAGCACCACCCGCCAGTTTTGCGCCGCCGCCCATCAGTGCGCCCATAGCCGAAGCCAGTAGCGCTGCCGTGAACAGAGTTGCGACAGTCCATGACAGGAAACCATGGGCGGTATCGCGGAAGAAAACCTCATCACGTCCGGTCTGCACGTTTGATCCACGCAGGCGTCCGGCAATATATCCGCCAAGGCCGGAGGAAAGCCATTGCATAGCGACCATCCATGCCGCCGCCTTCGTCGTGAAGGAAGCGATGGTTTCGCGGTCGCCAGACCAGGGGTTGAAAGAAGCAATACCTACGCCGGAGCCCAGCGAGAGCAGGATCAGGGATAAAGCAGCAGCGGCAGCCGCCCCGCCCAAAATCGCGCCCCAGGACATGGAGCAGCTATGATGATGAGCGTTGTTGGTCGCAATGACCGTGTTTCCCGTCGGTGTCGTCATGGTGTTCTGCATGTGTCATCCCCCTTAATGCATCATCGACAAAAGAATGATGATCGGAATTGGAACGCCCAGAAACCAGAGAAGAATGCCACGGCCCATAATAGTCTCCTTTTGAATGGGGATTTTGAAAGTATCAAACCCCCAATGCACATGCGCGCATTAGGTTCCCTTTGCAAACAAGAGATTAGCGGAGGCGCTAAGGCTTGGGCGTTTCCGGCGCGTTTTTCGGGGTGGCAGGTTTTGCGAGGATATCGCGAATAAACTGCGCCTCGGCCTTCACGTAGGGCGTATGATCGGCGCGAAAAATCTCGTGGAACCACTGTTTGGGTTCGATGTCATACGGTTTCGACCATGAATCCCATGGCAGGTGGGTTTGTGTCCGGCCCTGCACGAAGCCCCAGTTGAATGCCGCAACCTTGTGTTCCTTTGCGACCGGCAGGATGGCTTCGAATGTGCTGCCGACGGTGCGCGCCATATATTCGGTCAGCATGAGCGGACGTTTGTGCTGGTCCGCCAGATATTTCAGGCGGCGCTCGAAATCATCGGCGGGGGCATAATTGTGGAACGAAATAATGTCGGATTGCGCCAGCTGGACTTTCTGCACGCTGTTGACCTGTGACAGGTCGTTCCATTCGCCTATCCACACACCGCTGGTCAGCGGTTGTTGCGGTTTCGCATTACGCGCCCATCTGAAAACGTCATCCAGGAGTGTGGCGACGAGGTCGATTTTATTCGAGGGCTCTTTGGTGCCATAGCTGGCACCGTTGGTATTGTCGGGCTCGTTCCAGACATCCCAGCTCATAACGCGTTTGTCGCAGCCGAATGCGCCGACGACGCCTTCGACATATTCCTTCAAACGTGCGTGGTGCGTGGTATCCGCCAATGCTGCCGCACCGGGGCCCTGCACCCAGCCCGCATTGTGGACGCCGGCTGCGGGTTCGGGCTGCGCGCCTGCTTTGGGTTCGGGGTTCCAGACAGAATCGAACAGCACGAACATCGGCTTGATGCCGTGTTTGTCGGCGATGTCGAGGAAGGTATCGATGCGTGCCTTGTACCCTTCAGGATCCTGCTGCCATACGAGGTCATGCAGGAACACGCGCATGGTGTTCATGCCGAGGCCTTTGGCAAGCGCGAGTTCGGCATCAATCTGTATCGGGTTGAACGTATCGGCCTGCCACATTTCAATCTGGTTACTGGCATGGGCGGGCACGTAATTGCTACCGACCAACCAAGGCTGTTTGTCGTACCAGTCATTCGCTTTCTTTTCGGACCACCGGGTTGCAAAATCATCGGCTACAACGGAATCTGCTGCTTGATTTTTACCAAACAATTTATTGGTGAGCTTGCGGACGGACTCGGTGAAGCGCATCGATAACCCCTGTGAATCAGTGTGAATGCCTGACGGGCAGAGTATTCCGTATTACAGGCACAAAGGCAAACTGGTTTTTTTTGAAAAACGAAGAAATTGCTGCGCTGCACACAAGCCGGTTTCAGCGGTTTACCGTGAATTCTTTTTTCTCTGTCTTGGTATTTTTAAGCACCGGTTTCAGCGGTTTTTTAGTGGAGTTGATCAGTGTAGCGCAATTGCTGTCCTTCCCCACCCCGACTTCGATAAAGGGCAGCAGTGCGGCGGGCGGCGCAACCGCGCCCAACAACACTGCCCCTGCCCCGCGCAGCAGGAGCGAAATCGGATCAATCATAATTGTGGGTTCGCTTATCTTGCCCGTGACGCTAATCTTTGACTGGACGGAGAAAATGCTGGCATCTTTGGGTTTAGCATCGACTTCCACATCCAGCGTTTCATTTTTCAGGTTGATTTTGGCATCACCCTTGATCGTGGTGTCGGCGGTATCAAGCACAAAAACACGTGAAACAAGTATACCGTGGCGCACGGCAAAATCGCCAACGCCGCAACGGATATCGGTCGTCTTATCTTTGCCGAGCAACAGCGGCGTTAATTGTGCGAGGTCAAGATCGGCAGCCTCGATGATTTTCAGGCTGATCTTGCCGCCGGACATCACGGCGACGATGCGGCCATTACTGTTGCCGAGAACTTCAGCCGAGGATGTGCCCGCACCGGCGAGTTCGATACGCCCACCAAAGGTGCCTTTTGAAAATTCCTCAAAGCTGGAGCCTTTAAAGAAACGCTTCAGGCTCAACTTCGCAAAATCAAGATAGGTTTTGACAAATGGCGTGGCTTTGCGGCCGTCCATTTCCAGCATGCCCTTCACCCGCCCATCTGCTACGCCGAATTCAAGTAGTTCGAAACGCAGCAACCTATCGACCAGCTTGATATGCGTATGCATGTCATTCAGCGGCCAGCCGGGCGCGTTCAGTTTTTTTGCATCCAGCGTCAGGTCAAGATCACCGGCGCGCAGGCGCTTCAGGTTTATCTTCATTTCGGGCAGCACATCCTGCCCCTTGACGGCTTTCCTGGGTGCGGAAGGCTGTAAACCGACAAGCCCACCCAGATCCTTCACGTCAAGACGGCTGGAGAACAAGGCACCCGCCAGTTCAGGACGTTCGGTTTGGGGGCTATAGGTGACTTTGCCCGACAGGTCACTGCCGCCCACACGGCCCGAAAAATTCTGTAAAGCTCCACAAATCTCCTTCTTTTTGAAGGCGACCTTTCAGGTTATAGGCAGGCGTTGGGGGCAAGGGAACATGGATGAGGTAAAACAGGTCGGCAAGGTTTGATCCGCCCATATCGAGCTGCGCATCCAGTCCTTTAAGCTGTATAGGATCGGTGAACGTGCCCGCGGCCATGAAACTTGTAGCCCCGATCTTGATTTCCAATTTCAACGGGAAAGGCTCGCTTGTATTGCGCAACAGGTTCAACGATCCGCCATTCGCCTTAATGACGGCCTTTTGCCCCTGCACAGTCCCCTCGCCCAGAATGGAGAATTTGCGTTGCGCGCGTTTTTCTTCGCCCTCGATGCTATCCAGTTTCATCTTCATGTCGATGTCGCGGCCAATATCGCGGTATGCGACTTCGCCATCTGTGACACTTAGGGAGCTGATCAGGGGCATATCATGACGGTCATCTGGGAGAGCCGCATTGGCGACAATCCCCGCTTCGCTGGCGTCCGAAAAATTCCAGTTTTTCGTGCCATCGGCCATACGTTCCAGATTGACGACCGGATGCGTGATTTCCAGCGTCGGAACGACAAGGCGGCCAATCAGCAGCGGCCAGAGACGGAACGTAAATTCAATACGGTCAGCCGATGCCATATCGGGCATTTTAGCGCCATTGATGTTCGAGACGCGGATTTTTTCGGCAATAACGCGCGGTGTACGCCAATGCCAGTCAATTGTGAGAGGCCCTTCCACGGCGACTTCGCGGCCAAAACGGCTGCCGGCGGTACCTGAAATTTTTGCGCGGATATAATCTACCGGAAAAAATGCCACCAAAAGTGCGATACATGCGGCAATTACAGCCAGCACGCCGCCGACCCAGTAAAGCGGCTTCCGCCGTATGTGGGGAATCTTTTTCATCTCACGCATACCTTCTGCATGGTGATAAAGTTCCATTAACCTTTTCAGGCGTGCAGCCGGGTTATTTTGCGCTGTTTTTGTTTACGATTCCTCATGCCGTGCCGTTTACGCCAGCGGCTCACAAATAAATGTGTGATAAAGACGACCGATAGCCAAAGAAATATACCGCACGCGACAATTCCCAGATTGTGCGCATCCGGCTTATCCCACAAATCGGTGATCGCGCCTCCCAGAAACGACCGGATAATGCAGCCCGGCAACAACGCCAGAAAAGACCCCGAGATATAAGTCAAAAATGGAATCGAAAGAACGCCTAGCGCGATATTGACGATGGAATAAGGTGCAACAGGTACAAAGCGCAGCGCAATCATGCCTGCAATACCCGTACCCTCGATATAGCTGCGGACTTTAGTGCAGACTGGTCCCATCATTTTCTTCAGCCCGTATTTACCAAGCCCGAAGCCGATGAAGTATGTGATCGCGGCGCTAATGCTTGCGCCCGCCAGCGAAATGAATATACCCTCCACCGGCCCGAAAACCATCGCTGTCGTCAGCGTCATGATGATCAGGGGAAAGAATGCCAGCTGTGAAATAACAAAAATGCCGACCATGATAAACGGTGCGGCCGGATAACTGGAAAACTGCCTCACAACGGCTGAAGCCTTTTCAGGATCAGCATATTCTTTCAGAGGCGAAAATTCCCAGATAAATCCGAAAATGACAAGGCCTAACAGGATGATGCCCGGAATGAGGAACTTGTCAAACATCTCGGCGCGAGTCATTTTTTTCAGGAATGGTGTTTTGTTGGCCATGAACCCCCGGATATCGAATGTATTGTTACCAACACATTTAAAGGGAAAACGTCACCAAATTAATTGTCGTCTATGTTTAAGCGATACGCAATTCTACTTCGTGCAGAACCTGATCATCGAACAGCTGGATGCGCCCATCCTGTTGCAATGCGCCATCAACGGTCAGGCCGGGTGCGCTGCTATGCGTTACCACGGCAATACGGTATGTGGTCGTGCGGTAACGATATTCGACCGTAAAGCCAGGCCATTCCTTGGGCACGCAAGGTTTCAGTGACAAACGGTCGACTTCCAGTTTCAGCCCAAGGAAAGATTCAACGATCAACCGGTACATCCAGCCCGATGAGCCTGTGTACCAGCTCCACCCGCCGCGCCCTGCATGCGGCGCCTGCGCATACACATCCGCGGTCACGACATACGGCTCGACCTTGTAAAGATCAACTTGGTCGGCGGTCAGCGCATGGTTGAGGGGATTTATCATTTGCAGCAGTTCCCATGTGCGCGCGCTGTCACCCATCTGGGCAAAGGCCATGACTGTCCAGATCGCAGCATGAGTATACTGGCCGCCGTTTTCACGCACTCCCGGCACGTAACCGCGAATATAGCCCGGGTTGATGCCAGCTTTATCAAACGGTGGATCCAGCAACTGGATGAGAGCGGTATCGCGGCGTACCAGCCTTGCATCGACCGCCGCCATGCCCTGTGCCGACCGTGCAGGATTACCTGCGCCCGACAATACCGACCAGCTTTGCGAGAGCGAATCGATCTGGCATTCGGCATTCGCGGCGGAACCCAGAGGTGTACCGTCATCGAAATAGGCGCGGCGATACCATGCGCCGTCCCAGCCATTTGCCTCGATATTTTTCTGCAGATTTTCGGCTTCGGTACGACATTGCGCTGCGAATTCGGCATCGCCACGTTTTTCGGCGATAGGCCCGAAGCGCTGCAGGATGTCATAGGTAAAGAACGCAAGCCACACGCTTTCACCGCGCCCGTGCTCGCCAACTTTGTCCATACCATCGTTCCAGTCACAGGAACCGATCAGTGGCAGGCCATGCGCGCCATAACGGAAGCCACGTTTCAACGCGCGCACGCAGTGTTCATACAGGCTGCCATGCTCTGCAGAATGCGCGGGCAGATCGTAATTTGAATCCTCGTCCTCGTTCAACTGGCGGCCTTCGATAAAGTTTACGTTTTCATCGAGTACGCCGGTATCGCCTGTCGATGCTACATAACGGCAGGTAGCCAGAGGCAACCACAGGTAGTCGTCCGAGCATTTGGTCCGCACCCCCCTGCCCGCCGGCGGATGCCACCAATGCTGCACATCACCATCAGCAAACTGGCGCGACGCATGCAGCAGCAACTGGTCGCGCAGCAGCAGGGGTCTTGCGTGGATCAACGCCATGGCGTCTTGCAATTGGTCGCGGAACCCGAAAGCGCCGCCAGATTGGTAATACCCGCTGCGCGCCCACAAGCGGCATGCGAGAGTCTGGTATACCAACCAGCCATTGGAAATGATATTCAGCGCCACATCCGGTGTTTGTACCTGCACCGCGCCTAAGACTTCGCGCCAGTAACGGTTGACACCTTCGAGTGCGATACGTGCAGCGAAGGAGCCACGGAAACGGCGGATCACGCTGCCGGCTTCGGCAAAGCGGCGTACAAGGCTCTGGCTGTCGGCGTTCTGACGTCCGGCAACGCCAAGGCGGAAGATCACTTCGCGTTCCTCGCCGTCGGCGAGCGTAAAGGGCACCTGCAGCGCGCCGCAGGGATCAAGCCCCGCGCCAATACGGCCCGAAAGGCGGAAACGGCTCATGGCATCAGGGTTGCGCAGTGATTTGTTACGACCGACGAATTCGCGCCTGTCAGCTGTCATCGCCCGCGCTTCGTCATCGACATCGAAAAACGCGATACGTTCGGCGAATTCGGTGTTATATGCGTTACGTGCGAATAATGCGCCTGTCACGGGATCCGTTTCGGTGATGACATGCATACCGGTTTTTGATCGCAGGTCGCCCATCACCCATTCGACATAGCCCGTCGCCGATAATTGCCGCGCTCGTCCTGAGTCGTTGCGCATACGTAAAGCGAAGAATTTAACTGAGGCATCCATCGCGACATATACCGTCATTTCGGAATGGATGCCGTGTTCGACATGCTCGAACACGCTGTAACCGAAACCATGGCGCGTAATATAGGGTTCACGGCTGGGCACTGGCCACGGCGTGGGTGACCAGAATTCTCCGGTTGCTTCATCACGAATATAAAATGCCTCGCCGCCCACGTCGCTGACCGGGTCGTTGACCCATGGCGTCAGGCGGAAGGCATGCGCATTTTCGCCCCATGTATAGGCAGAACCATTTTCGGAAATTACAGTACCGAAGTTCGGGTTGGCGATAATGTTGACCCATGGTGCAGGTGTCTGCCTATCGGGACCTGTCAGGATCACATATTCGCGGCCATCCGCACTGAAACCGCCGGTGCCGTTGAACAACAGCAGTTCCGGCTGTTGCAGTGGGGCAGAAGTTTCGGATGTCTGGCGCGGGTTTTGCGTAGGCACAAGACGGGGCAATGCAACCTCGGCGGCACCGGTTTTGTTAACTTGTTCGGCAAGCGTGCCGCGATTGTCGGACAAAATGACGCGCGCGACGGATTCCAGAAGGATCCGGTCCTCCATCGATATCTGGTCGCCGGGGCGAACGAAAATGCCGCCGGGACGGTCGATCACATGCGCCTCGATACCCGCCGAGATCATATCCATGATCATCTGCTGCAATTCCTGACGATAACCGGAGTTATCTTCATTCCAGATCACGAGGTCGACGGCAAGCCCCTTCAATCGCCAATAGGCATGCGCCTGCACCAGCTGACGGACGAGTTCGATATTCTCCATGTCGCTTACCTGCAACAGCACGATCGGCAGGTCGCCCGAAATCGCATAACCCCACAATCCGGATTGGCCACGGCGGTTACGGATCAGTACACTTGCATCGGCGCGCAGCGCAGCATTTGAGAATACAATCGAATTTGCAAGACGCGCATAAAGCTGCGCATCGGATTCACCTGCGTTGATCTGGCGCAACAGCACTTGGCTATGCGTCCATGTCATTTCGAACACACGTTCGGCCAGATGAAGGTCTTTGTATTTTTCGATCAGGCTGATGCAGCCATCGCGCGATTCAGATGCGCCCATGATCATGTTCAGGGTCACGGTTTCACCGGGATCAAGTGCGATGTGGTAACGGATGGCAACGATGGGGTCGAGCACAGAGCCCTGCGCGCCGGATAACGGTTCTGAATCCGCAAGCGCAACCGGCGATGCCGTTGTATTTCCACGGCCAATAAAGCGCATGCGGTCGGTTTCATAGGAAATCTGGCC
>JBBRVE010000078.1:0-14240 GCA_038247245.1 Bdellovibrionales bacterium
CCACAAGAAACAGTCCGGCGGTTCGGGCCAGTTCGCCCGCGTCATCATCCGTTTCGAACCGGGCGAAGTCGGCTCCGGCTTCATCTTCGACACCGACCTCACCGGCGGTTCGGTTCCCAAGGAATTCATTCCGGGCGTCGAAAAAGGCCTCGAGAGCATCAAGGAAACGGGAGTCATCGCCGGCTTCCCCTGCATCGACTTTAAGGCAACGTTGTTTGACGGCGCTTACCACGACGTCGACTCCTCGGCGCTTGCATTCGAAATCGCGGCCCGCGCCGCATTCCGCGAAGGCATTCCGAAGTGCAAGCCCGCACTGCTGGAACCCGTCATGAAGGTCGAAGTCGTCACCCCCGAAGACTACATGGGCGACGTGATCGGCGACCTGAACAGCCGCCGTGGCCAAGTCAACGCGATGGACAGCCGCGGTAACGCGCGCGTCATCACCGCGATGGTTCCGCTGGCGAACATGTTCGGCTACATCAACACCCTCCGCTCCATGAGCCAGGGCCGTGCACAGTACTCGATGGAATTCCATCACTACGAACAAGTGCCGCAGGCCATTGCTGATGAAGTGAAAGCGAAAATGGCTTAACCGATTAACGAACGACTTAACTGATAACTGATCATAGCAAAAAGGAAGACTAGAAATGGCTAAAGGCAAGTTTGAACGTAACAAACCCCACGTCAACATCGGCACCATCGGTCACGTCGACCATGGCAAAACCTCGCTGACCGCAGCTATCACGAAAGTGCTCGCTGAAACCGGCCAAGCTGAATACAAAGCCTATGACCAGATCGACGGCACGCCCGAAGAGCGCGAGCGCGGCATCACGATCTCGACCGCACACGTCGAATATGAAACGGCTGCCCGCCACTACGCACACGTCGACTGCCCCGGCCACGCTGACTATGTGAAGAACATGATCACCGGCGCGGCACAGATGGACGGCGCGATCCTCGTCGTTTCCGCAGCTGACGGCCCGATGCCCCAGACCCGCGAGCACATCCTGCTCGCACGTCAGGTCGGCGTTCCCTCGATCGTCGTGTTCATGAACAAAATGGACATGGCTGATCCCGAACTCGCTGATCTCGTCGAAATGGAAATCCGCGAACTGCTCTCGAAATACAAATACCCCGGCGACACCATTCCTTTCGTGAAGGGCTCGGCTCTGTCGGCTCTCGAAGGCAAGTCGGACGGTTTCGGCAAAGAAGCAATCATGGCGCTGATGGCTGCTGTTGACGCATCGATCCCGACCCCCGCCCGCGCGAAAGACAAGCCCTTCCTGATGCCCGTCGAGGACGTGTTCTCGATCTCCGGCCGTGGTACGGTTTGCACCGGTCGCGTCGAACAAGGCGTCGTGAAAGTTGGCGAGGAAGTCGAAATCGTCGGCCTCCGCCCGACCACCAAGACCGTCATCACCGGCGTTGAAATGTTCCGCAAGCTGCTCGATCAGGGTGAGGCTGGCGACAACATCGGCGCTCTCCTGCGCGGCACCAAGCGCGAAGACGTTGAACGCGGCCAAGTGCTCTGCGCACCTGGCTCGATCAAGCCGCATACGAAGTTCAAGGCAGAAGCTTACGTCCTCACGAAGGACGAAGGTGGCCGCCACACGCCGTTCTTCACCAACTACCGTCCCCAGTTCTACTTCCGTACGACTGACGTGACCGGCATGGTGAAACTGCCCGATGGTGTCGAGATGGTCATGCCTGGCGACAACATCACCATGGAAATCGAGCTGATCGCTCCGATCGCTATGGATCCGGGTCTGCGTTTCGCAATTCGCGAAGGTGGCCGTACGGTTGGCGCAGGCGTCGTTGCCTCGATCATCGAGTAAGTTATAGAGACATGGTCCCGCCGGATGGCCGGCGGGACCTGCTCTAAAGAGAATTGAAGAAGGATTTGATACAATGGAAGCGCAAAACATCCGAGTCAGGCTCCGGGCTTACGATCACCGTATCCTGGATCAATCGACGAAGGAAATTGTGAACACCGCGAAACGTACCGGCGCAGAAGTGCGCGGTCCGATCCCGCTGCCGACGCAGATCGAGAAATTCACGGTCCTGCGCTCCCCGCACGTGGATAAAAAATCCCGCGAACAGTTCGAAATCCGCACGCACAAACGCCTGCTGGATATCGTTAACCCGACCCCCCAGACGATCGACGCGCTGATGAAGCTCGACCTCGCTGCCGGCGTCGATGTGGAGATCAAGCTGTAAGGCTTGCAAGATTTAGGAAGAAGGACGAAGCATAATGCGTACCGGTTTAATTGCACAAAAGCTTGGCATGTCGCGCGTTTTCGACGCGAACGGCAAACATGTTCCCGTGACACTGCTGAAAGTTGAAGACTGCCAGGTCGTCGCCGTTCAGACGAAAGACAAGAACGGCTACACTTCGGTGCAGCTGGGCGCCGTCAACAAGCGCGCCAAGAACGTTGCGAAGCCGCAGCGTGGCCATTTCGCTAAAGCGAAAGTCGAGCCGAAGACCAAGCTGGTTGAATTCCGCGTGTCGGAAGAAAACCTGCTGGAAGTCGGCGACGAGCTGTCGGTCGAGCATTTCGTGCCCGGCCAGTTTGTCGACGTTTCGGGCGTCACGATCGGTAAAGGCTTCCAGGGCGTCATGAAACGCTGGAACTTCGCTGGTCTGCGCGCGACGCACGGTGTGTCCGTGTCGCACCGCTCACCCGGTTCCACCGGTCAGCGCCAGTCTCCCGGCCGCGTCTTCAAGAACAAGAAAATGGCTGGCCAGATGGGCAACAAGAACCGCACCGTCCCCAACCTGCGTGTCGTCGAAGTGCTTGTTGAACAGGGCATCATCCTGGTCGAAGGCGCAGTGACGGGCCACAAGGGCGGTTGGGTCACGATTAAAGACTCCATGAAGAAAAAAGCGCATAAAGATTCGCCGAAACCGGCTGGTCTGAAAAGCAAAGGCAAAAAATCCGAAGCAGCTCCCGCAGCAGACGCTCCTGCTGACGCAGCTCAGGGTTAAGGAAGGGTACCAATGAAAGTCGCCGTAAAAAGCCTCGATAACAAAAAAGTGGGTGACATCGACCTCTCCGATGCCATCTTCGGCGTGAAAGTTCGCGCTGACGTCCTGCATCGCATGGTCAACTGGCAGCTGGCAAAACGCCGCTCCGGCAACCACAAGACCAAGCAGGTCGGCGAGATCTCGGGTACCGGCAAGAAGCCGCACTCGCAAAAAGGTACGGGCCAGGCCCGCGCCGGTTCGCGTCGTAACCCGCAACATCGCGGCGGCGCCGTGATTTTCGGACCGGTCGTTCGCGATCATGCCCACAGCCTGCCCAAAGCGATGCGCAAACTCGCGCTGAAAACCGCTCTCTCGGCAAAACAGGCTGAAGGCAAGCTGGTCATCCTGGATACCGCGGTTTCCAAGTCCCACAAGACGAAAGAAATGGCGAAAACGCTGGAAACCCTCGGCCTCACCTCGGCGCTGTTCGTCGATGCGACGCCCGATGTGATGTTCACCCGCGCGATCCGCAACATTAAATACATGGACGTGCTGCCCGAAAAAGGTATCAACGTGTATGACATCCTGCGCCGCGACACCCTGGTCCTGACCAAGGAAGCGATCGCTCAATTGGAGGCTCGCCTGAAATGACCGCTGTAAAGAAAAAAGAGAAAAAAGCACCGCAGCTGACGGAAAACCTCTACGAGGCGATCCGCACGCCGGTCATCACCGAAAAAGCAACCATGGGCTCGCAGTACAACCAGTACACGTTCCGCGTCCCCCTGACGGCCTGCAAGACGCAGATCCGCAACGCGATCGAAGCTGTGTTCAAGGTGAAAGTCACGAAGGTCAACACGTCCGTCCAGCTGGGCAAGACGAAGATTTTCAAAGGCCGCAAGGCGTTCCGCAGCGACCGCAAAAAAGCGATTGTCACCCTTGAACAGGGCCAGACGATCGATGTGTCCACCGGAGTTTAAGAAAGTTTCCGGACCCTTATGGTCCGAAAGAAGATGAGGAAGTAACATGGCACTCAAGACATACCGTCCGACATCGCCCGGCATGCGTACCCTGATCCGGGTCGACCGCAGCGAGCTGCACAAAGGCAAGCCGGAGAAGTCCCTGATCGACAAGGACCATCACCGCGCGACTGGCCGCAACAACATGGGCGAAATCACGTCCTGGCATCGCGGCGGCGGTCACAAACGCCGCTTCCGTATCATCGACTTCAAACGCAAAAAGTTTGACGTTGAAGCGACGGTGGAACGTCTGGAATACGACCCCAACCGCACCGCGTGGATTGCGCTTGTGAAATACGCGGACGGCGAGTTGAACTACATCATCGCTCCCCAGCGTCTCGCAGCCGGCGACAAAGTCATTTCGGCTGAAAAAGCAGACATCAAGCCGGGCAACGCGATGTTCATTAAAAACATCCCCGTCGGTACGCTGGTCCACAACGTGGAACTGCATCCCGGCAAGGGCGGCCAGCTGGCGCGTTCCGCCGGCACGTCGATCCAGATCGTCGGCCGTGACAGCGGCTGGACGCAGGTGAAAATGAATTCGGGCGAACTTCGCCTGATCAACGGCAACTGCATCGCAACCGTGGGTTCCGTGTCGAACACCGACCATTCCAACGTCCAGCACGGTAAAGCCGGTCGCAAGCGTTGGTTGGGTTGGAAGCCGCACAACCGCGGCGTTGTGATGAACCCGATCGATCACCCGCATGGTGGTGGTGAGGGTAAATCTTCGGGCGGCCGTAACCCGGTCTCTCCGTGGGGCAAGTGCGCGAAAGGCACCAAGACCCGCAAGAACAAGAAAACCGATAAATTCATCCTGCGCCGCCGCAAGAACAAGCGTCTTGCAGCTGGCCAGTAAAGGAGTAGCGATACATGGCACGTTCCGTAAAAAAAGGCCCGTTTGTTGCAGGTTACCTGCTGCAGAAAGCCGACAAGGCGCGCACTTCGGGCCGCAACGAGGTCATCAAGACCTGGTCCCGCGCTTCCACCATCCTGCCGCAATTCATCGGCTTGACCTTTGGCGTTTATAACGGCCAGAAGTTCATTCCGGTGCTTGTGACCGACAACATGATCGGCCACAAATTCGGTGAATTCGCGCCCACCCGTCAGTTCTCGCAGCACACCGCTGCCGGCGCCGACAAGACGGCCAACAAGAGCGAGTAATTAGACATGACCAAAGTTGCAAAAGTAAAACCTTCGGGCAAGCGCCTGGAAAATGAAGCCATCGCCAAGGCCCGCTACATTAAAGGCGGCGAGCGCAAGCTCAACCTGCTGGCGCAGCTCATCCGTGGCAAGTCCGCGGCAAAAGCGCTCATCGACCTCGAATTCTCGCAGCGCCGCGTGGCCCGCGAAGTGAAAAAGGTCCTCGAGGCAGCGATCGCCAACGCCGAGAACAACCACAACCTCGACGTTGACCGTTTGTTCATCAAGGAAGCGATCGTCGGCAAGACGATGGTCATGGGTCGCCTGCACACGCGCGGCCGCGGCCGCTCGGCACCGATCGAAAAGCCCTTCTGCAACATTACGATCCGCGTGCAAGAGCGCGCTGCAGAAGAGACAAAAGTCAAAAAAGCCAAAGGCGAGAAAAAAGAGGGCAAAGCGCCCGCTGCCAAGGCTGAAAAGAAATCCGACGGCAAAAAAGCTGCCGACAAGAAACAAGCCGAATAACAAGGTTTTAGGAGAGTATAGATATGGGTCAGAAGGTTAACCCGATTGGTCTGAGACTGGGCATCAACCGTACCTGGGACAGCCGCTGGTATGCAGGCAAAGACTATGCCACCAAGCTGCTGCAGGATATCGCGCTGCGCAAGTACGTGTTCGAGACCATGAAACAGGCGGGCGTTGCACGCGTGATCATCGAACGCGCTGCCAACAAGACCAACGTGACGATCCATACGGCTCGTCCGGGCGTCATCATCGGCAAAAAAGGCTCCGATATCGAAAAACTCCGCAAGGACCTGTCGAAGTTCACCGGTGGCGAAGTCACCCTGAACATCGTCGAGATCCGCAAGCCTGAACTCGATGCGCAGCTCGTTGCCGACGGCATCGCGCAGCAGCTTGAACGCCGCGTTTCTTTCCGTCGCGCCATGAAACGCGCAGTACAGTCCGCACAGCGCCTCGGCGCCGGCGGCATCCGCGTGAACTGCTCCGGCCGTCTGGCGGGCGCAGAGATCGCACGCCGCGAATGGTACCGCGAAGGCCGCGTTCCCCTGCACACGCTGCGTGCGGATATCGACTACGCGATCAGCCGCGCTTCGACCACCTACGGCATCATCGGCGTGAAGGTCTGGATCTTCAAAGGCGAGATCCTCGGCCACGACCCGATGGCACGCGACAAGAAAATGGACACGCAGCCGGCTCGCGCCTAACGCTGTTAAAGATTAAGAAGGAACGACGACCATGATGTCACCAAAGAAAATGAAGTTCCGGAAGGCGCATAAAGGCCGCATCCACGGCAAAGCGACTTCGGGTAACTACCTGTCCTACGGAAGCTTCGGCCTGAAGGCCACGAGCCCCGAGCGCCTGACCGCGCGCCAGATCGAAGCGGCCCGCCGCGCGATCACCCGCGCGATGAAACGTCAGGGCCGCCTCTGGATCCGCATCTTCCCGGACGTGCCTGTTTCCACGAAACCCCTCGAAGTCCGCATGGGCTCGGGTAAAGGTTCGCCGGAATATTATGTGTGCCGCGTGAAACCCGGCAAGATCATGTTTGAACTCGACGGCGTTTCCCGCCAGCTCGCAGAAGAGGCTTTCGAGCTTGCTTCCGCGAAACTGCCGATCAAGACCCGCTTCGTCGCGCGCGATTAAGGAAGTAAACGACAATGAAAACCGCAGACCTCAGAACCAAGACGAAAGACGAACTGGATCAGGAACTCCTGAACGCCCGCAAGGAACAGTTCAACTTCCGTTTCCAAAAATCGACCGGCCAGCTGGAAAACACGGGCAGCATCCGCATCACGCGCCGCACCATCGCGAAGATCAAGACCGTGCAGAATGAACAAAAATCGGGCAAGGCGCCGGCTGCAAAGCCCGCTAAAGCAAAAGCTGAAAAAGCTGCTGCTCCCAAGAAGAAAAAAACCAAGGAGTAATGAAACATGCCTCGTCGCGTACTTGAAGGCAAAGTCGTCAGCAACAAAAACGCCAAGACCGTCACGGTTCTGGTTGAACGCAAGATCCGTGACCCTCTCTACGGCAAGATCATGCGCCGCTCGGCAAAATACGCCGCGCACGACGAAAACAACACATGGAACATCGGCGACCAGGTCTCGATCGAAGAGTGCCGCCCGATCTCCAAGTCGAAAAAATGGCGTGTCATCGGCGGTAAAGTGATGGGCGAAAGCCAGGCGCTGACCGTTGACGAAGCAGAAGCAAAACGCGCTTCGGCTAAACGCGACCTCGCAGCGGCCGCTCCTGAAAAGGCAGCAGCTCCCGCGAAAACCGAAACCAAGGCAGCAGCGAAAGCCAAGCCGAAGAAAAAATAACAAAGAGATACGATAGAGACTTAGACGTTAAAGTTTAGGACTTGAAACCCTCAGGATACAAAGAAAGGTCAAGACCATGATTCAGATGGAATCCAATCTGGAAGTTGCTGATAACAGCGGCGCACGCAAAGTTATGTGCGTCAAAGTTCTCGGTGGCTCCAAACGCCGCACCGCCGGCATCGGCGACATTATTGTCGTCTCCGTGAAGGACGCTATTCCCCGCGGCCGCGTCAAAAAAGGTACCGTCCACAAGGCCGTTATCGTCCGCACCCGCACCGCGCTGAAACGCGATGACGGCTCGATCATCCGCTTCGACCGCAACGCGGCCGTGCTGATCAACGCTGCAGGCGAGCCTATCGGCACCCGTATCTTTGGACCGGTTACCCGCGAACTGCGCTCCAAGAACTTCATGAAAATCATCTCGCTCGCGCCGGAGGTCCTCTAATCATGACGCAGACGAAACTGAAACTCAAAAAAGGCGACAAGGTCGTCGTTCTTACCGGTAAAGACAAAGGCAAAACCGGCGAGATCAAGAAAGTGCTCGTTGACGAGATGAAACTCATCGTCCAGGGCATCAACGTCCAGACCAAGCATCGCAAGCCGGGTGGCCAGTCCGCCGGCGGTCTCGATAAAATCGAAGCTCCCATCGCGTACTCGAACGTGGCTGCTATCGACCCCAAATCCAACAAAGCCAGCCGCGTCGGTTTCAAGACGGTCGATGGCAACAAAGTACGCTTCGCCCGGAAATCCGGCGAAGTGATCGATTAAGAGGCACGCAATGGCAAAAGCACAAACACAAAACCAGGCTCGTCTGAAAAAACTCTACGTCGAGAAGATCAAGCCTGAACTGAAAAAACAGTACGGTTACACCTCCGAATTCGCGATCCCGAAACTTTCGAAGATCGTCGTGAACATGGGTGTCGGCGAAAACGCGCAGGACTCCAAGAAAATCCTGGGCGCCGTGACCGACATGACCGCGATCACCGGCCAGAAACCCCTCGTGACCAAGTCGCGCAAGGCTATCGCAGCGTTCAAGCTGCGCGAAGACCTGCCGATCGGTTGCAAGGTGACCCTGCGCGGCGAACGCATGTACGAATTCCTGGACCGCCTGATCACCATCGCTATGCCCCGCATCCGCGACTTCCGCGGCGTGTCGGAACGCAGCTTTGACGGTAACGGCAACTACGCGCTGGGCCTCAAGGAACAGATCATTTTCCCCGAGATCAACTTCGACAAAGTCGATGCCATCCGCGGCATGGACATCATCATTTGCACGACCGCAAAGACCGATGACGAAGCAAAATCTCTGCTGAAGGGCTTCTCGATGCCCTTCCGCCTTAAATAATAAGGACATCAGACAATGGCAAAACTAAGCTCTGTCAACAAAAACGAAATGCGCAAGAAACTCGTCAAGAAGTACGCCGCGAAATGGGCGAAACTGAAGGCAATTGCGAAAGACCAGTCGAAACCGGCAGATGAACGCTTCCAGGCGCAGCTCGCGATGGCAAAACTGCCCCGCAACTCGCATCCGACGCGCGTCCGCAACCGTTGCGCCCTCACGGGTCGCGCGCGCGGCAACTACCGCAAGTTCGGCATCTCGCGCATCATGATGCGCGAACTGGCCTCGCAGGGAATGATTCCCGGCGTCACGAAATCCAGCTGGTAAGGGAAGGAAAAAAACAATGTCTTTTAATGATCCCCTCAGCGATCTGGTTACCCGCATCCGCAACGGCCAGTCCGCACGCCTGTCCGCCATCAAGAGCCCGTCTTCGAAACTCCGCACCAACCTGCTGGAAGTTCTGAAGCGCGAAGGCTACATCCGTGATTATGCTGTCACCCAGCAGGACAACGGCATCGCCGAACTGACGGTCGAGCTGAAGTACTCCGAAGGCCAGCCCGTGATCAAGGAAATCAAGCGCGTTTCCAAACCCGGCCGCCGCGTCTATACGCAGGTCAAGGATGTTCCGCGCGTTTTCAACGGCCTCGGCATTTCGATCCTCTCCACACCGCGTGGTGTGCTTTCCGACAAGGAAGCGCGCGAAGCGAATGTGGGCGGCGAAATCCTCTGCCGCGTATTCTAAGGTAAGGTGAAGTAACATGTCTCGTATTGCAAAACACCCCATCAAGCTGCCGAGCGGCGTTGAAGCTAAGCTTCAAGGCAAAAAGCTCAGCATCAAGGGCAAAAAGGGCGAACTCACCCTGGACGTCTCGAATGACATCACGGCTGAAGTGAAGGACGGCGCCGTCGTTCTTTCCAAGGCCAACGAAGACCGCCATGCGCGCGCTATGTGGGGCACGACCGCCTCCCTCGTTCGCGGCATGATCAAGGGCGTGACCGATGGTTACTCGAAACGCCTGATCATCGAAGGCGTCGGTTTCCGTGCGGCCCTTCAAGGCAAAGACCTGGTCCTCCAGATCGGTTTCAGCCATGAAGTCCGTTACAAGATCCCGACCGGCATCGAAGTGAAAGTCCCGAAGCAGACCGAGATTGAAATCTCCGGCATCGACAAGCAAAAAGTCGGCCAGGTCGCAGCGGAATTGTTCCTGATGAAACGCCCCGAACCGTACAAGGGCAAAGGCATCAACTACGAAGGCCGCCGCATCCTGCGCAAAGAAGGCAAGAAGAAATAATTGAAGGAATAGACGACAATGGCAAACGCAACAGCAAAACAGCGCCGCACCTGGCGGGTACGCAAAGTGGTGAAGAAGGGCACGGAAAAGAACGAACGTCCGCGCCTGTCCGTTCACCGCTCCGGCCAGCACATTTACGCGCAGGTTATCGACGATGTGAAGGGCGTGACGATCGCAGCCGCTTCCACGACGGAAGCCGACGTGAAAAAAGGCATGAAAAGCACCTCGAATAAAGACGCGGCGACCGCCGTCGGCAAGCTCGTTGCCGAACGCGCGAAAAAAGCAGGCGTTGAAAAGGTTGCTTTTGACCGCGGCAGCCGCGCATATCACGGCCGCATCAAGGCACTTGCCGATGCAGCACGCGAAGCCGGCTTAAGCTTTTAATCGAAGGAACAGGACAGATGGCAAAAATCGAAAAAGCCCCCCAAGGCGCTGGCGCCCCCGGCAAAGGCCGTGACGGCGGACGCGAAGGTGGTCGTGAAGGCCGCGAAGGCGGCGGACGTGATCGCAAAGGCGGTGGCCGTGACCGCGACAAGAAAGAGGGCGGCGACCGCGAAGGTTCCGAACTCGTTGAACGCCTCGTTGCGATCAACCGCGTCGCCAAAGTCGTGAAGGGCGGTCGCCGTTTCGGCTTCGCAGCTCTCGTGGTTGTCGGCGATGGCCGCGGCCGCATCGGCGCAGGCGCAGGTAAAGCCCGCGAAGTGCCGGAAGCAATCAAAAAAGCGACCGACCAGGCAAAACGCCGCATGATCCGCGTTCCCCTGCGTGATGGCCGCACGATTCACCACGACATCGAAGCACGCTTCGGCGCCGGCCTCGTGCGCCTGCGCACGGCCGAAGCCGGTACCGGTATCATCGCCGGCGGCCCGCTCCGCGCCGTGTTCGAAGTTCTGGGCATCCAGGACGTCGTCGCGAAGTCGATCGGTTCGTCGAACCCCTACAACATGGTTAAAGCCGCCCTTGAAGCATTCAAGCTGATGGAAAGCCCCCGCATGGTTGCCGCTCGTCGTGGCCGCCGCGTGAACGAAGTGCTGGGCCGCAAAGGCGACGCAAAGGAGAAGTCTGATGAGTGAAGATAAGAAACCCGCAGCGGCAAAGAAGCCCGCAGCAGCCCCGAAAGCGGCAGCACCCAAAGCAGCAAAGGCAGCTCCCGTAGTCGCCAAGAAGACCGTTGCTCCCAAGGCTGTCAATTCCGGCAAAAAGATCAAGGTCACCCAGACGGGCAGCACCATCGGTCGCATCAAGAAACAGGAAGGCACCCTCATCGGTCTCGGCCTGAACAAGCGTCATCGCTCCAAGATCTTGGTCGATAGCCCCGAAGTCCGCGGCATGATCGAAGTCGTGAAGCACCTCGTCAAAGTCGAAGACGCGGCATAAAGGAAGCATAAGTCATGAAACTCAACCAGCTCAGAGACAATCCCGGCGCACGCCAGACCCGTATTCTGGTCGGCCGTGGTATCGGTTCCGGCAAAGGCAAGACCGCAGGCCGCGGCGTCAAGGGTCAAAAAGCCCGTACCGGCGTTGCGATCAAAGGCTTCGAGGGTGGCCAGTCCCCCCTGCTGCGCCGCATGCCCAAGCGCGGTTTCAACAACTTCGAACACGCGACGCACTACGCGGTCGTGACGCTTGGCATTATCCAGTCGGCAATCGACGGCAAGAAGCTGAAAGGCGACAAGATTGACGTGGCAGCCCTCGTGGAAGCCGGCGTGATCGCCCGCAAGGAAGACGGCCTGAAACTGGTCGGCAAAAAAGGCCTGAAATCGAAAGCAACCATCGTGGTCACCAAAGCCACCAAGGGCGCAATCGAAGCAGTCGAAAAAGCCGGCGGCAAAGTCGAAATCCTGCCCGCGAAAGTGAACAAGCTCCTGAAGCCCAAAAAAGTGGCCAAGAAGTAAGTTTCAATACGCATAAAATTCAAAGAAATCCCCGCCTAGTGCGGGGATTTTTTTATGCCCCTGTCTGTCATCCCCGTTTTCGCGGGAATGACAGACAGGGAACCATTTTATAGGGCCCAGGGTTAGTGCGTTCGAACCCATTAAGGAACCTTATCATGGATGCCGCCACCAAAACCCAAGTCACCCGCGAAGCGCTGATTGCCGCGCTGAACGACGATCTTGCGCGCGAATATCAGGCCATCATCGCCTATACCGCCTATTCGCAAAGCCTGAAGGGCGCGCAATACATGGCGATTGCCAAAGAGCTGGAAAAACATGCGGGCGAGGAGCTGAAACACGCCCTGATCATCGCGAAACAGATCGATTACCTTGGCGGCACGCCGACCGTCACACCGAAAGCTGTGAAAATGTCGGACAAGCCCGAAGAAATGCTGCGCTTTGATCTCGATAACGAAGTCGAAACCATCCGCGCGTATCGCGAACGCGTCCGTCAGGCTGAAGCGCTCACCGAATACGCGCTGGCCGAACAGCTGCGCCAGATTCTGGTCGAGGAGCAGGAGCACATGACCGACCTCGCCGACGCCCTCGGCATCGACGCCCCCAAGATCTGACGGGCGACGAAACACGACAGAAAAGGGAAGGGGGCCGCGTCCTGTAACAGGAGGTGGCCCCCTTCTTATTATGTAATTTTAAACCGTTCCCCCGTAGCCCTATTTCCCCAACTATTCCAATACCCCTTTTATGGATTGCGACTCTCCCATGGGTCTTGTAAGGTCTTTGCCGAGACTTACATCATCGCCAGCGACGAAAATAATAAGAAAAGGGACTTCCACAAGATGGCTTCCGCAATCGAGCAATTTGCCTCCAACGTCAACCTCGGCGTCTTTTCCAAGGCGACGGAGTTGAAACAGCGGCTGTGGTTCACCTTCCTCGCGCTGATCATCTACCGCATCGGCACGCACATCCCTTTGCCGGGCATCGACCCCGCGGCATGGAACGATATTTTCGCGCAAAAAACCGGCGGCGTGCTCGACATGTTCAACATGTTCTCGGGCGGCGCCCTTGAACGTATGTCGATCTTTACGCTCAACATCATGCCGTACATTTCGGCGTCCATCATCATGCAGCTGCTGACTTCCATGAACCCGCAGCTGGAAAACATGAAGAAGGAAGGCGAAAGCGGCCGCAAGCGGTTGAACCAGTATACGCGCTACGGCACAATCTTCCTCGCGGCGATCCAGGCGTACGGCCTCGCTGTCGGCCTTGAAAATATGCAGAGCTCTGCAGGCTCTGCCGTCATCAACGCGGGCATTTACTTCCGCATCACAACTGTCATCACCATTGTCGGCGGCACGGTGTTCCTGATGTGGCTTGGCGAGCAGATCACCTCGCGCGGCGTCGGCAACGGTATTTCGCTCATCATCTTCTCCGGCATCGTGGCAGGTATTCCGCACGCGGTTGCAGGCACGCTGGAACTTGGCCGCACGGGCGCGATCTCGACTGCCGTCATCATCGGCATCCTGTTCATGGTGATCGGCGTTGTCGGCTTCATCGTGTTCATGGAGCGCGCACAGCGGCGCATCATCGTCAACTATCCGAAACGGATGGTCGGCAACAAGATGACCGGCGGCGAAGCAAGCCACATGCCCCTGAAGCTCAACACCTCCGGCGTTATTCCGCCGATCTTCGCATCCTCGCTGCTGCTGCTGCCCATGACGATTGTGGGCTTTGCGGGCGACAAGGGCGGCGAGGGCTGGGTGCAGGAAATGGCACGCTACCTGCAGCACGGCCAGCCGCTGTATATGGCGACCTACACCTTCCTGATCATCTTCTTCTCGTTCTTCTACACCGCCATCGTGTTCAACCCCGATGAAACGGCAGAGAACCTGCGCAAATACGGCGGCTTCATCCCGGGCATCCGCCCCGGCAAGGCGACAGGCGATTATCTGGATTATGTGCTGACGCGCATCACTGTGATCGGCGCTGCGTATCTTGTGTTCATCTGTATGCTGCCCGAAATGCTGATTTCGAAATTCGGCTTGCCGTTCTATTTCGGCGGCACCAGCTTGCTCATCACTGTCTCCGTCATGATGGATACCGTGGCGCAAATCCATTCCCATCTGCTGGCCCACCAGTACGAAGGTCTCATCAAAAAAGCCAAGCTGAGAGGAGCGCGTAAATGAGGATCATCCTGATCGGCCCACCCGGCGCCGGCAAAGGTACTCAAGCAGAACGACTGACGAAAAAGCATGGC
>JBBRVE010000079.1:0-14110 GCA_038247245.1 Bdellovibrionales bacterium
GGGTCGCCCTTGGCAAAGGTCATTTGCTCCACGCTGATAACTCCATTCTTCACTTGCGGCATTTCGGTCGTGCCGTTGACGGAGAATGTCGCGGCTTCGGTGAAGGCGCCGGCCGAACCTTTCAATACGCTGACATTGTCATGCGAATAGGATGCGCCCATCGTCGACCATGTCAGCACGATTTCTTCCGCGCCATCCTTGTCGAGGTCGGCGACGGTGCTACCGATGACAACCGCTTCCTCGCGGTTGGCGGGGTCGGCCTTGCTGGACAGGTAAGCGCCAACCGCAGCCTCGACCTCTTTCTCCGAAGGGGCGGCCAGTGCGGGCGATGCGACCAGCAGGGCCAGAGCAATAAGTGTGAGGAATTTCGTCATGATGAATACCTTTAATAAGGATTGTGCAGGTGATACGGATGAAAAAGCTTAACCCTGCGTGAAGGTTCCGTAAAGACTTAGCCGACTTTTAGTACCGCCTGGTTCATGGCTTCCGTGAAATCGCGGATGGCGGTGGCGCCGCCGCCCGGGTATTCCCAGATAGACGTGGAGGCGCAGATGAAATCGGCGCCGGCCTTGATGATATCGCGGCAATTGCTGGGCTTGATGCCGCCTGCCGCCACGCAAGGCACTTCCATAAGCGTGCTCCACCAGGTCAGGATGTTCGGCGACACCATGTATTTCGGGGCCGATGCCTCGATCGGATAATAGGGGGAGCGGGTCGTGAAGAAGGGGCCGAAGCTGACATAATCGGCCTCGTTCTCCGCCGCTGTCATCGCCAGATGCTTGCTGTCCATGCAGGTCGCGCCGATGATTTTATCAGGGCCCAGCAATTTGCGGGCATCCTTGATGCGCATGTCGTAGACGCCCACATGCGCGCCATCGGCATCCATTTCTTTTGCAAGCTCGACGCGGTTGTTGATGATGAAGGCGACGTCATGCTTGTGCGCAATCGGCATCAGCTTTTCAATCGCGCGCCGCCATTGGTCGTCATCGCGCGTTTCAAGGCGCAGCTGCAGCGAAGATACGGGCCCTGCCTCGAATGCCCGTTCCAGCTGGGGCGCAAAGGCCTCGGGCACCAAATTCGGCGGGGTCATGATGTAAAGCTGGCAGCCGGAGGAATCGTTCATTTGATCTTTTTATGATGGCCGGAAAGGCGGAGGGAAAGCATCCCCGCCCCTCAAGATGAAGGGCGGGGTTATCTTTTTATCAGGCGTCTTTGCCCAGATAGATGTCCATGATTTTATCGAGCATCGCAATCGATTCATCACGCGGGCGCTGGAAGCAGTTGCGGCCGATGATCGAGCCGTTGCCGCCGCCCTCGTAAATCGCGCGCGCGTCGTCGTAGACGCTGTTTTCATCCTTGGTCGCGCCGCCTGAAAACACCACAAGTCGGCGTCCGGCGAAGGACGACTGCATGACATGTGCCACGCGCTGTGCCTGCGTGCCGATGGCGATTTTCTGTTCTTCGTAGACTTTTTTCGCTGCGGGCAGCTCAAGATGGTCGGTCGACAGTTTCACCTTGATGATATGCGCGCCCAGCTGGGCTGCCATATGCGCGCCGTAAGCGATCATGTCGATGGCGGTTTCGCCCTGGGTCGAGATGCCGGGGCCGCGGACATACGACCACATGATCGTCGCGATACCATAGGATTTCGCCTCTTCGGACAGCGCGCGGATTTCTTCCTGCTGTTCCAGCATGAATTCGGAACCGGGATAGATCGTAAAGCCGATGCCCGAGCAGCCAAGGCGCAGCGCGTCCTTGACCGATGCGTTGACCGACTGGTCCTTGGCTTGAATAAGACTGTTGGACGAATTTATTTTCAGGATCAGTGGGATCGCGCCTGCAAAGGTATCCGCGCCTGCTTCAAGTGCGCCGAGCGGCGCTGCGTAGGCGTTGCAACCGGAATCAATCGCCAGCTGGTAATGGTAATGCGGGTCGTAGGCGGCGGGGTTGATGCCGAAGCTGCGCGCGGGGCCGTGTTCAAAGCCCTGGTCGACGGGCAGGATGACCATTTTGCCGGTGCCGGCCAGTTTGCCGGTCATCAGGATGCGGCTGAGGCTTGCCTTCGTGCCGGGATTGTCGCTTTCGTAATACGACAGGATTTTCTTGACCTCGGCTGTCAGGCCGCGGGCGTTTTCGTTGGTGGCCGGCATTTTCTGGACTTTCTGGCTGACGCTCATTTTTATACCCTCTTATGCGCTGTTTGAAGGGTATTTTAAGGGTGCGGGCGCGTCAAATCAAGCCTTCAAAAGGCCAGCGAATTCAGGCTTATCGTACGTCTATCGTGAAGGTCTGCTGGCCCAGCTGGGCCGTGCCGTCCGAAAGACGGAAACGGAAGGCATCATCGGTTGTGCGCGCGCTTGTATGGACATAACGCACATGCCCGGCATCGATGTCGGCCTGCGTAAAGCTGGTGATGGAAACACCTGGATTGGTTGTCAGCTCCAGCCGTCCCCGCACGGGCGCGCGGCTGATAGTATAGGTGAGGTTGGCGGCGCTGTTGTCCACGTCCGTTGCGCGCAGCTGGGACGAGGTGATGATGGTCGATGTGCGGCGCGTAACCGCCGTGCCCGTATTTGTGACTTGTACCGGCGCGTCGTTCACGGGCGTGACGTTAAAAGTGAACGTATTATTGGCAAGCGTCGCCTCGCCGTCGGTGAGCGAGAAGCCAAAGGTGGCGGTCGGGTCTTCCGCGCCGTCATGCACGAAACGCACGCGGCCGGCCGCGAGATCATCTTGCGTAAAGCTGGTGATGGCGACGCCCGCATTCTGGGTATTTTCAAGTCGTCCGTTGGTGGGTGCGGTCGTAACGGTATAGACAAGGCTGCTGCTCGCGCTATCGGGATCCGTTGCGCGCAGGTTGGCGGTGGTGATGACGCGTGATCCGCCTTCGGTCACCGTCGCACCGTTATTGACGATGGTGGGCGCGTCGTTGACAGGCGTGACGTTGATATTGAACGTTGTAACAGATGACGTGGCCGATCCGTCACTGATGCTGAAACTGAAACTATCCGCAGTGTTTTCGGACCCGTCATTCACATAGGTCAGGCGGCCTGCGACGAGATCGGCCTGCGTGAAACGCGTGACCGCATTCCCGTTTATTTCAAGGCGGCCATTCGACGGGCTGCTGGTGAGGTCAAACACGGTGGTATCCGCAAGACCGTCGGCATCGACCGCCGATAGCTGCGCGGTGGTGATAGCCGCACGACTGCCTTCATCGACGGTCAGGCCGGCATTGATCGCGGCCGCGGGCGTATCATTGACGGCGGAAATCGAAATGGCGAAGGAACCCGTGCGCGCCGACGTGCCGTCCGATACGGTAAATTTGAAACTGTCGGTCGTGAATTCTGATCCGTCGTTGACGTATTGGATGCGCCCGATATCAAGGTCGCGCTGTGTAAACTGCGTTACCGCTTCGCCGGGCTTGGATACCAGTTCCAGCTGCCCGTGGCGCGGGCCGTCGTCGGCGACCGTGAACACAATATCCTGCGGGCGTGTATCGGCGTCGCTTGCACGCAGGCGGCTGCTGTCCAGCAGCGCGCTGCCTCCCTCGCTCACGCGCAGCGCTGCATTGCGCGTGATGGCGGGAACGGCGGCGGCTGCGGGTGGCGCATCGTCCGTGCTTGCAGGGGGCTGCGCCGGATTGGAAGAGGTGCCGGATGGTTGCAGTAATTCCTTCAGCCGCAATTCCGCACCGGTTTCGCGCCGTACGAACAGTTCCTGTGCCAGCGACGATGTGTCGGTGGAGGTTTTCAACCCTGTGGTGGATTTCAGGGTATTTTTCAGGCCGCCGGCGTTATTCGGGGCGGCCGTGCCGGCGGGCTGGTTCGCAAGGGACGCGGTCAGCAAATTGTCGAGCCTGGCGATTAGCGCCGACGATGATGCAGGCGAAAACAGCCGCGCGACCGCTTCCCTTTGCGGATTGCGCGTCAGGTTGTCTGATCCCAGTTCGAGCACGGATGGCGCAAGTTTCTTCGTTTGCGTCGCAGCGATCCTGTTCGCAACGGGCGTCAGAAAAAAATTCGTAATGATGTCGGCCATATACCCGGACACCCTCTCCTACAATTCCTATTTTAACATAATATTGCGCGTCTGCGCGAAAACGCAGGAAAAACCAAGGGAATAGAGGATATTGCGGCTATCTGTACCGCCGCTTGGCCAAAGAAAATCCCCCGGCCTTGCGACGCGGGGGATTTTATTGAGTCGGTATTTGGCGCTGCTTATTTCAGCTTCGCCATCGCAACCGCGGTATCCGACATGCGGTTCGAGAAACCCCATTCGTTGTCGTACCAGCACATGACGCGCACAAACGTGCCTTCGATGACTTTCGTTTCCTTCAGCGCAAAGATGCTGGAGCGCGGGTCATGGTTGAAATCGGACGAGACGAGCGGTTCGGAATAGACGCCCAGAATGCCCTTCAGGGGGCCGCTGGTCGATGCGTCGGTAATCGCTTTGTTGATTTCTTCCACCGTGGTTTCGCGGGCAGCGGTGAATTTGAAATCGACGACCGAAACGTTCGGCGTCGGCACGCGGAGCGATGTGCCATCCAGCTTGCCCTTCAGTTCCGGCAGCACAAGGCCGACAGCCTTCGCCGCGCCGGTCGAGGTCGGGATGATATTGATGGCGGCCGCGCGCGCGCGGTGCAGGTCTTTATGCATCGTATCGACCGTGTTCTGGTCGCCGGTGTAGCTGTGGATGGTGGTCATGAAGCCGTGCTTGATGCCAACGGCTTTGTTCAGCACATAGGCGACAGGGGCAAGGCAGTTGGTGGTGCAGGACGCGTTCGAGACCACAACATGGCTCGCCTGAAGCTTGTCATGGTTGACACCGTAAACAACGGTCAGGTCTTCATCCGTCGCGGGGGCGGAAATCAGGACTTTTTTCGCGCCCGCCGCCACATGTTTCAGCGCGTCTTCTTTTTTGGTGAAAATACCCGTGCATTCCATGGCTATATCAATGTCCATGTCTTTCCACGGCAGCTGGGTCGGGTCCTTGATCGCCGTCATGCGGATTTCGTGGCCGTTGACGATCAGCTTGTCGCCGGCCGCCTTCACGTCGCCGCCAAAACGGCCATGCACGCTGTCGTATTTCAGCAGGTGGGCGTTGGCTTCGGATGTCGCAAGGTCGTTGATGCCGACGACGGTCACGTCGTTGCGGCCGCTTTCCATGATGGAGCGCAGGACAAGGCGGCCGATGCGGCCGAAGCCGTTGATGGCGATTTTTACGGTCATTTGATTTTCCCTCTCTATGCCGGATGATTAGGTTCTTGGGGCTATTTTTAAAGGCTTTACAGGCAAGTTGACATAGGAAATTTTTTAACATAACGTACAGGCTTCTCAGAAGGATCATATGATGGCGCAACCGAAAAAACCCCTTTCGATTTCAAAGGCATTCAACGCCGCCAGCCGCCACCCCGCCTGGAATTTCCAGCGCGGCAACAACCTGCGCGGCATCGCGGGCGCTTGGAAAATCCCCGAAGGCATGACGGCGTCAGGTTACGAAGACACGACCCTGAAACGCCTGTTCGCCGATCACGGGCTGCAGCAGATCGCCCATGTGAAAAACGCGCGCGAGATGGAAGCTTACTGGCGCGGCGGCGGCATCTGGCAGGCGTTGAAGAATGCCGACGCGCCGCAAGTGCTGAAGGACAGCTGGGACGCGCTGGTGGCATTGAACCCGCAACTGATGAACGTGGCAGTCGAGCGCGAAAAACTCCGCAGCATTCTGGATGCGCATTACGGCGTGACGTCGGGTTTCAACATCGACGACATCAATTTCTTTCAGGCGCAGAAAAAAATCGGCGACGGCCTGCCCGCCAAACAGGCCCACGCCATGCCCGACCACGGCCCGCGCCTCACCCGCATCGACGCCGTTTCCAAACCGCCCATGTACTGGGTCGCCTCGCCCGAAACGGCGAAGAAGGTGGAGCAGAGGTTTAAGCGGAAGGGGATGCTGTAATCAATTCAAAGCGTCACCCCCGCCTTGTGCGGGGGTCTGGTAGGCCGACCGGCCGTCACATGACGCGCGGACGCGCTACCAGATGCCCGCACAAGGCGGGCATGACGAAGATAACAGAAATCAAACCTTCTTCTTCACCTGCGCCACAATATCCTCGGCGGTGATGCCGAAGTGTTTGTAGAGTTCCTGATAGGGGGCGCTTTCGCCGAAGGATTTCATGCCGACGAAGATGCCGTCGCGGCCGATGATGTGGTCCCAGCCCTGGCGCACGGCGGCTTCGACAGCGACGTTTACTTTCGAATTGCCGATCAGCGAGGTCTGGTATTTCGCATCCTGCTGCGCGAACAGCTCCAATGACGGGGCGGAGACGACGCGGGTGGAGATTTTGTCAGCTTCCAGCATGTCGCGCGCCTTCATCGCAATCTCGATCTCGGAACCGGTCGCCCAGATGGTGACGGCAGGATCAGATGATCCTTCCGCGAGAATGTACGCGCCGCGCTTGGACAAGTTTTCGTCGGACGCTTCCTTGCGCACCAGCGGCAGGTTCTGGCGCGTCAGCACGAGGATGCTGGGGCCGGTCGTGTGTTCGAGCGCGATCTGCCATGCTTCCGCCGTTTCGATGACGTCGGCGGGGCGCAGGACCAGCACGTTGGGGATGCAGCGCAGCGCAGCCAGATGTTCCACCGGCTGGTGGGTCGGGCCGTCTTCGCCCAAACCGATCGAGTCATGCGTCATGATGTAAATCACGCGCTGCTTCATCAACGCCGACAGGCGGATGGAGGGGCGGCAATAATCGGTGAAGCTGAGGAACGTGCCGCCATAGGGGATCAGGCCCTTGTGCAGCGCCATGCCGTTCATGGCAGCCGCCATGCCGTGTTCGCGGACGCCCCAGTAAATGTAGCGGCCGGAATAATCTTCCTTCGTCACCTTGCCCATGTCTTTCACAAGCGTCAGGACTGAACCGGTCAAATCGGCGGAACCGCCGACCATTTCGGGCAGTGCGGGGATCAGCGCCTCCAGCACCTTGCCGGATGCGGCGCGGGTGGCGATTTTCGGGGCTTCGGCCTTCATCTTGGCCTTGAACGCCGCGATCACGGGCGCGGCGGTTTTCGCCACATCGCCGCTGACCATGCGGTCGAACAGCGCGCGCTTGTCGCCGTCCAGTTTATCAAGGCGCGATTGCCACAGCTTGCGCTCCATCTGGTGGGCGGAGCCGCTTGCGCGCCATGCTTCCACGACGTTTTCGGGCAGTTCGAACGGCGCATGCGACCAGTTCAGGTTTTTGCGCGCGCCCACGATTTCTTCATCGCCCAGCGGCGAGCCATGCGACGACGACAGCCCTTGCTTGGTCGGCGCGCCATAGCCGATTTTCGTCTTGCAGGAAATCAGGCTCGGCTTGTTGGGGTTCAGCTGCGCGGCGGCGATGGCCTTTGCAATCTGTTCGGGGTTGTGGCCATCGACCGTGAAGGTTTCCCAGCCATAGGCCTCGAAGCGCTGCGGCGTGTTGTCGGTGAAAGACAGCGAGGTCGGGCCGTCGATGGAAATTTCGTTGTCATCATACAGCACGATCAGCTTGCCAAGGCCAAGATGCCCTGCGAGCGAGCAGGCTTCATGGCTGATGCCCTCCATCAAATCGCCGTCGGAGCAGATGACATAGGTGAAATGGTTGAACAGTTCATTGCCGAAGCGCGCATTCATCATGCGTTCCGCAAGCGCGAAGCCCACGCCGTTCGAAATGCCCTGTCCCAGCGGGCCGGTGGTGGTTTCGATGCCGACATCGGGCATGACTTCGGGGTGGCCGGGGGTCAGGCTGTGCAGCTGGCGGAAATTTTTCAGCTGGTCGAGCGTCATTTTTTCGTAACCCGACAGGTGCAGGATCGAGTAGAGCAGCATCGAGCCATGACCGGCGGAGAGGATGAAACGGTCGCGGTCGGGCCATGTCGGGTTCGACGGATCGTGTTTCATGAATTGCGTGAACAGCACGGTTGCCACATCGGCCATGCCCATCGGCATGCCGGGGTGTCCGGAATTCGCCTTTTGCACCGCATCCATCGACAGGGCGCGGAGTGCGTTCGCAAGATCGTTATGGCTCGCGGATGAGGGGGTCTGGGTCTTTGCTGCTTGTGCGGATGACATCGTGCATATGCTCCTTATAAATGCCCCCGCACAATGCAACATCGGGAGGATTCGCGCAACCGGCGCAGCCCCCGTTTACGGCGGATTTGGCGCGCGTTTTGCGTCAAATTCACATAATCAATCGTTGTGACGTATTGTGAAGGCCCAAGGCAGGACGTATGATTTCGCCATGACCGAAAACACGCCCGATTTCCGCAAGATGACGCCGGAGGATTTGCGCCGGAACATCACCGAGCTGAACCACCAGATCAAGCGCATGAAGCGTTTCAATCCGGATGCCTTCGCCTATGAAATCGAACAGGCGGAACAGCTGCGCAAAAAATACAAGATCGTCTGGCGCGCAAGGCCGGGCCGCGCGTTCCACGACGTCGCCGCGCGCAAGAAAAAGCAGAAAGAAATGAAACGCTATACGCGCGGGCCGCGTAGCTAGGCTTTCGCCGTTTTACGCGCCGACCATTTCGCCTTCAACTTGGCGAAAGGTTTTTCCAGCACATGCCAGACCGGCACAACCGCAAGGCCGATCAGCAATCCCGCCACCGTCGAAATCACGATGGAGACAAGCGTGCTGAGATCATGCATCGCATGTTCCGCCGCCGGAATGCCATGCAGCACGATGCCGCCGCCGACCGAAAACATCGCGGCGGTGCCGACGACAGATAATGTCTTCATCAAATACGGCACGCATTTCAGGATGCCGATGCCCAGTTTCTGCACAGCCTCCTTGGGGCTTTTGGCAAGGTACATGCCAAGGTCATCCAGCTTGATGATGCAGCCGACAAGGCCGTACACAAAAACCGTCATGCCGATGCCGACGCCGGTCAGCACGCCCGCCTGCACCCACAATGTCTTTTCCTTCACCGCGCCCAGCGCGACGGCAACGATTTCGGCGGACAGGATGAAATCGGTGTTCACGGCTTCGGCGATTTTCTTTTGCTCGACTTCCATCAATTCTTCGGCGCTTTTCTGCGCGGCCTGACGCACTTCGGCGGCATGCGCCACATCAACGACCGCCGGTTTCAGCGCATGGATGACTTTCTCCGCGCCCTCATAGCACAGGAACGCGCCGCCCAGCATCAGCAGCGGCACAATCGCCCATTCGGCAATCACGCTCAGGATCAGGGCGGCAGGGATCAGGATGCATTTATTCTTGAACGAACCCTTGGCGACGCGCCAGACGATGGGCAGTTCGCGTTTCGGGTCGATACCGACCAATGCCTGGGCGTTCACGGCCAGATCGTCGCCCGCGATGCCCGCGGTTTTTGTGGCCGCAACCTTCGACATTGCCGCGACATCGTCCAGCAGCATTGTAATGTCGTCGAACAGCGCCAGCAAACCGCCAAAAGCCATGTCCGTAATCTCCCTTGTTTTCGGGGCATAGATTATCGGATTTCAACCGTGCAGGGAAGCGTTGTTACGGCGCGATTTTCGGGGGTTTTGGTGCGGGAACCGGCGCGGATGCGGGTGAATTGGCGGCTTCAACCTTGGGTGCGGCCGCCGCATTCATGTCGGATTTCACATCCGGCATATGCGCAAGGGCAGGGGTTGCGGGCGTTTGTTCTGGTACAGCGGGCGCGTTGTCATTCGCGGGCGATTTCTTGCCGAACAGTTTTTCGCGCGTGCTGGTGAAAAACGCGCCGAGACGTTCCAGCGGGCCTTCCAGTTTTTCCATGACCGGATACGTCACGAAGCTGGCGGCAAGGCCGACCGCGCCCATGATGAGGTGTTCGGCGACAGGCTGGATTAACGGCAGCGCGGGCACATGCGCAACGGCCGCCGCCAGCAATGTCGTGCCGCCCGGAATACCCATCAGCAATAATTCGCCGCCGACAAGGAACAGCGCGGCTGTGCCGACAACCGAAATGCCCTTGACCAGTTTCGGCATCGCCTTGCCCAAACCATTCCCGATGCTGCGCGACATTTTGGCGAGCGGCTTGTCGCCCTCGCGCTTCGCCAGCCATTTTCCGGCGGCCTCCAGGTTGATGATGCCGCCGATCACGCCATACAGCACGCCTGTCAGTGCAGCGCCCGTGGCGGCCATCACCGCCAGCTGCGTCAGGATCGGCGCGCCCGCAACGACGCTCAGCGTCAGCACGGTGATTTCCATCGACAGGATCGCATCGACCTTCAGCGCGCCCGCGATTTTTTCTTTTTCGGTTTCGACATGCTTGTCGTCATGTGCGTGACCGCCATGGCCATGACCTTTGCCGCGCAATTGCTCCATCGCTTCGGCGGTCAGGAACGCGCCGCCGACCGCCAGCATCGGCAGGATCGCCCAAGGGGCGGCAAAGCTGATCAGCGTAGCGGCGGGGATCAGCACAGCCTTGTTCAGCAGCGAGCCCTTCATCACCTTCAGCAGCGCGGGGAAATTGCGGCCGGGCGGCAGGTTCAGCAATTGCTTCGCGTTCACGGCCACATCATCGCCGATGATGCCGACAGCCTTCGGCACCGCAACAGCGGTCAGCTGCGTTGCTTGCGCGACCAATGATGAAAAACTGCCCAGAGGCATCGGTTTAATCCAATTTATTAAATATAGGCGGTACGTTAGGGGCGACGGTCGCGGGTGTCAAACAAATAAGCCTTTTTCAAAGCCGCCGGAGAGGTTCAAAAAAAGGCCGCCGGAGAGGTCGAATTCTCCGGCGGCGTCATGCTCGTCGTTAAACTTTACTTGCCAAAATTCTTGTTCAGGATCGCCTCGAAACCCTTGAAGGCAGGGGCGGCCGGTTTGACCTCCGGCGGCAGGCCCGCATCTTCTTTGGCGGCGGCGGCGGCGGTATTCAGCGCGGCTTGTACATCCGGCACGGTTTTCAAGGCGTTTGCCGAAGCCTCCGGTGCGGAGGCCGCAGGCGCGTTGTCGTTGGTCGGCACGGGATGGCCATAGACCTTGTGCAGCAGGTTCTTGGCAAAACCCGTCACAGGGCCTTTAATTTTCTCGTCAAAGAAATCCTTCACAAGCCTCGCGATATGCAGGGCGGGTTCTTTCAGCACCTTCACCGCAGGGATGGCCAGCACGCCCGCGACGATACCCGTCGCCATCGTCGCCGCCGTTTCGATCATGCCGACCAGCAGGGGACTGGTGGTGACAAGATGCGCTAAGCCTGTTACGGCATGTTCAAGACCCGGAATGCCATGCATCAAAATCCCGCCGCCGACCGCGAACATCGCGGCGGTGCCAAGGAACGAAAGCCCCTTCATCATCGGCGGCACAGCCTTGACCAGGCCTGCGCCAAAGCTGCGCTTGAATTTCGAGAAAGCGCTGTCGCCTTCCGATTTCAAGAGTTTCAGGCCGATATCATCGAGTTTCACCAGACCGCCGACAAGGCCGTAAATGCCGACCGTCATGCCGACGCTGATTGCGGCCAGCGCGCCCAGCTGCGCAAGGAAGGGGGCAGAAGCCATCGCGCCCAGCGCGACGACGACGATTTCGGCGGACAGGATGAAATCGGTCTTGATCGC
This sequence comes from Bdellovibrionales bacterium, assembly GCA_038247245.1. GTDB lineage: Bacteria > Pseudomonadota > Alphaproteobacteria > Micavibrionales > UBA2020 > JAPWJZ01. The sequence continues at coordinate 11,545 of JBBRVE010000079.1, forward strand.
GGCGGCCACCTTTTCAGCCTCCAGCGTTTTTGCGTCCTTCACGGGCGCTGCTGCATCTGCGTGCTTGTCCTTGTGCAGCATCTTCTCCACGCCTTCATAGGCAAGGAACGCGCCGCCCAGCATCATCAAAGGCGCAATCGCCCAAGGCGCGACGACAGACAGCGCCATGGCGCCCGAGATCAGGTAATAGAATTTGTTTTTCAGCGACCCCTTGGCGACCGCCATCACCATCGGGAGTTCGCGTGTGGGGTCGATACCGCCACCACCTCCCGCCAGCACATGCGCGTTAACCGCCAAATCATCACCGGAGATGCCCACTGTTTTACGCGCGGCGATTTTCGTCAGTGCGGCGATATCGTCGAGTAGTGCCAGAAGACCGGTGGCGGCCATGATGTCCCTTCGGTGGTTGTCCCAATAGCAAAAATGGTAAGTGATTCTGGATAAGCTGGCAATGGTATTATAATACCCCAAATGATTTCAGGGAGATAAGCTATCAAACGTAATTAAGTTGCTTTCATCAGGGGTTTAGTTGACATAATTATGGCGCAATGTTAAAAATGACGGCAACTAGAACAAAAATCAAATCGCAACCGAGGGTGTAAACATGTTCAACAAGATCCGCAAAGCGGGCGAAGACTTCACGCTGAACAGCCTGACGTCATATGTCGCCGATTATTTTTCCAAACCGGAAGCGACGGCTGAAGACAACAAGCAGTTCGGCGGCGTTGCCGGACTTGCGGTTGGCAACCTGATGCGTGCAGTCGGCATCATCGGCGCCGGTCTTGCGGTCGTCACGGTGCTGGTATCACCCGTAGGCCTTGCGACGGTTGGCACGCTGGCGTTTGGCGCGGCATTCGGCGCAGCCGGCGTATTCGGTCAGGGCATGGTCGACGGCGGCGACAAAGCGACGAACCTTGTGTCAGGGGCGCGTGAAGTGCGCGGCGAAATTTTTGGCGATGCGCTGACGGAACTGAAAAGCTGGAGCAACAAGCGCCTTGGCACCACCTTCGGTCTCGCGGCATCGCGCGACGCGCAAGTGCAGCCCGCCGTGCAGCCTGTTGTTACACAACAGGCCAAGCCGCAGCAAAACCAGCCGTAAGGGGTTTCCCATGTTGAAATTGACACTGTCGGCAACCGCCGATGAGGCCGGCAATATCGGCGCGTCTCGCGTGGTGGAGGCCGATGCCAGCGCCTATGGCAACGAACTGGCCGCGCTGCAGGCGGCGTCACGGCTGATGGACAAGCAAGGACTGGATGATTTGCGCGTCACCTATGGCAATGGCGTGGTCAAGCTGTTCAAGGGCGATGATTTGGCGGAAAAGGCGGACGAGCTGTTTGACCGCGCGAGCGCCTTCAGCCTGCGCCAGCTGCCGAGCCTGACGGTGCCAGAGCTTGCGTTTGGCGAACCCGACCGCGCGCAGAACATTCAGGAAGCGGCGCATAGTGCGCTGCGCATCGCGCAGAAATTCAACCGCAAGGTATCCTTCCAGTTCAACAGCGTCGCCGTTGCAGGCGTCGAGCCGAAAGCCGTGATCACGAAACAAGATATCGACGCGGTCGTGGATACCTACAGCAAAGCCTACAAGGCCTTTTACGCGGGACGCGGCGGCTTTACGGCCTGAACCGGCGTTGGCGCAGGGGATGCCTGCGGCGCGCTAACGGCTGCAGCCGCATCGTTCAGCGCGGCTTTCACATCTGGCATGGATTTGAAATTACCATGGGATTTGAAATTACCATGGGATTTGAAATTACCATGGGATTTGAAATTACCATGGGATTTGAAATTACCATGGGATTTGAAATTACCATGGGATTTGAAGCTGTCATTCGCGGGCAGCAATACCGGTACGGGTATCTGGCGCGCGCTGGATGCCTTTGCAGGCTGGAGCTTGTGGATCGTTTTCTTCACGAATGAAACGCCCTGCCGCAGATAGGGCTTGATAACCTTTGCAACCGGCTGCGCCAGTGCACCCGCGATCAGCCCGACACTTGCATCAATCGCCAGTGACGCAAGCCCCTGAACCAGCGGGTTGGCGGACAGCATGCCCAGCGCGTTTGCCGCCAATTGGTCGGCCGCCGGAATGCCATGCACCAGCATCGTGCCGCCCACCACGAACATGGCGGCAGCGCCGATCACGCCGATCGCATTGACCAGTTTGGGCGCAAAACGGATAATCGTGTTGCCCGCCTTGCGGATGGTTTTTGAAAAAATATCCGCGCCCTTTTTCGCCGCCAGCACCGCGCCCGCGTCATCCAGCTTGATGACGCTGGCAACCGTCGCGTAAACCCCCGCCGTCATCGCAAGCGCGGTCACCGCAAGCGTGCCGAGCTGCATCAGGAACGGCAGTCCGGCGACCGTCAGCAGCGATACCGTCGTGATTTCGGCGGACAGCAGCAGGTCGGTGCGGATCGCCTTTTTGATATGCTGCTTTTCCCATCCCGTATGGTCTTGCGCGTTGGCTTCATCGGTGTTGGGTTTTGGCGGGTACATCTTGCGGTGGATGATTTTTTCCATCGCGTCATAGCACAGCAGCGCGCCACCCACGGCCAGCAACGGCACGATCAA
>JBBRVE010000080.1:0-14042 GCA_038247245.1 Bdellovibrionales bacterium
CATGCGCGATCACATAGGCGCGTGCAAAATCGCCCGGGGCGTTCAGCTTGCGTTCCATGTCACGGAAGAAGGAGAGATCGAGGTAAACATGCTGGTCGAGCGAGCAATAAAACGGGCCCATCGCGGCCTGCGCGTAACCGCATTCAGAATTCACCGCGCCGGAAAACAGCGTTAGCACGGGTGGCTGGTAATTCTGGCCGCGCGATTTATAGATGCCCGTCCATACGTCTTCGATATTGCCCAGCACGGCGGCGGTAAAATCGGCCTGCGCGCTTTCCTGCTGCGGGGACAAGGCCTCTTGCCCCGGCACCATCATGCGGCTTGCCCCTTCGATCACCAATCCCGTCGGGTCGCCGCCGAGCAGGTAGACGACAAACGCCATGAACAGCAGCCCGCCGCCGGAGCCCACCATGCCAAGACCGCCGGAGTAAGCGCCCCGGCGGTCTTCAACATTCGTGCTGCGCCGCAGGTCTTCCCAGCGCATTTTTACCTCGGGTCCGGTACGCGTGATTTGGTGTTTTCCACCTGCTCGCCATCGCGCTCGTCCTTGCCGGGAATTTTTTGTCCGGCGGGATAGGAAGGACGCTGGCTGCCGCCGCCCGGCTTGTCGTTTGCGCCGGGCGGTTTGGCTGATCCTGTGGAGTCGTTCATGTTAGGCACGGGTTTCGTCACCTTCACGTACTGCCATCTTGCGAATGGCGGGCTTCTTTTTCTTGGCGGCAGCTGCGGGGCTGTCGATCACGCCGCGCGATCCGGAAACCAGCTTGTGTTCCGCATCGACCGGAATGCCATTCTTTACCATTGCATCCTTGCGCGCAAGGATCATGGTGCCAATCGCCTCGAAATCAACTTTCGTCTCTTGTGCCTTGGGCATCATCATGTTTTCTTCTTCCTTGATATGATGCTTGATGTTTTCTGCCAGCACCGTGAATTTCGCAAAGCGGTGCTCGCCGCCGCCGTTTTTTTCTTCCAGCTCGGCGATCAGCACTTTGGCGACATGGTGTTCTTCATCCGCCTCGTTCATCAGCTCCGCGCCGACCTGTTTGCGGACAGTGGGATAGAAAATCTCTTCCTCGACAACCGCGTGCATCTTCAATTCTTCCAACGCCTGCGCGATGATGCTTTCTTTCTCCGTTTTCGATTCAGATTTTTTAAAGTCCTCGAACAGTTTCAAAACCCGTTCGTGGTCTTTTTTTAGCAGCACAATCGCGTGCTTGTCGGACATGAGAATATCGAGCATGAGATTAGTTCCTTATATAATTGCATGGATGCGGCTGTGCCGCCGCGTTCAGGCAACCAATGCCCTTTTGCGATTCTAGTTCCGGCGCATTGAAATAAAACGATAAATGGCGCATTATGGCGTGGATCAAGGCGCATCAAACAAGAAGAAGGCACATCATGACCAAGAATTTCACGGTCTTCGAAAGCGGCACGCTGGAAGAATGGAAAAACAATTCCATCGAACGCCCCGATGGCCGCAAGGTCGAGGGCAAGAAGTTCATCAAGGACCTGACCGGCAGCACAGGCTGCGAAGTCTCCGTCAACTCCCTCGCCCCCGGCCGCAGCCAGCCCTTCATGCACGCGCATAAGGAAAACGAGGAACTCTACGTTTTTCTCTCCGGCCAAGGCCAGATGCAGGTCGATGGCGAGACATTTAATGTGGGCGAGGGGACCATCATCCGACTTGCCCCCGCCGCCATGCGGATCTGGCGCAACACGTCGGAGACCGAACACCTGCTCTGTCTCGTCATTCAAGTGCGCGAAAATTCCCTCCGCCAGTATTCAGCGGGTGACGGGATACGTTCGGAAGACACAGCTGTCTGGCCCGCGTAGTTTAAGCAGAAGCAGCAGCACAAATTTTATAGAGAAATGGTAGCGAGGGAGGGATTTGAACCCCCGACCAAAGGATTATGATTCCTCTGCTCTACCGCTGAGCTACCCCGCCACAATGGTAGGGATTTATGCCTGTTTTCGGGTGTTTCTGTCAAGTCTCTTGAATGGCAGGGATTTCAAGGGGGTATGGCGGGCGTTTCATATGAAACGGGGCGTCAGGCCGCAACCGTCAGCGTCTGGTTATCGGCACCCGTGATCCAGCCGCCGCCGAGGACGCGGTTACCGATATAGGCGACGCAAGCCTGACCGGCGGCCACGCCGAAGGCAGGGGCGCTGAGGACGGCACGGTCGCGGAACAGGCGCGCGGGCAGGGGGGCTTGGGCGGAGCGGAGTTTGACCTCCACCGCGATACCGTCATCGGGAATGTCGGACAGCAGCCAGTTGCATTCCTTCAGGTAGATGGTGTCGCGGGCGAGGGCCTCGTACGGGCCGACCAGAACCTGATTTTTATCGGGGCGCAGGCCGACGACGAAGAGGGGTGCGTTGCCTTCGGTATGGCCGCCGCCGATGCCAAGTCCACGACGCTGGCCGACAGTATAATTGATGATGCCTTCGTGATCGCCCAGCTTGCGGCCGTCGATGTGCATAATGTCGCCGGGCTTCAGCGCGCCGGGGCGGAATTTCTCGACCACCTTCGCATAGGACCCGTTGGGCACGAAGCAGATGTCCTGGCTGTCGGGCTTGTCGGCAACGCCAAGGCCGAAGCGTTCCGCATGGCCGCGCGTCACGTCCTTGTTCCATCCGCCTAAGGGGAAGCGCAGGAAATCCAATTGTTCCTGCGTGGTTGCGAACAGGAAGTAACTTTGATCTTTAGAAGGGTCGACGGCGCGGTGCAGCTCGGCGTTTTTCTGGCCGCCGATACGCTGGATATAATGGCCGGTTGCCATGCAATCCGCACCCAGATCGCGAGCTGTTTCCAGCAAGTCCTTGAATTTCACATTCTGGTTGCACTTGACGCAGGGGATGGGTGTTTCGCCTTTAAGGTATCCCTCAACAAAATCCTCTATCACGCTGTCTTTGAACTTGCTTTGGTAGTTGAGGACGTAATGCTCGAAGCCCAGCTTCTCCGCCACGCGTTTCGCGTCGTAGATGTCCTGTCCGGCGCAGCATGCGCCTTTCTTTTGAAGGACTTGGCCGAAATCGTAAAGCTGCAGGGTGATACCCACAACCTCGTATCCCTGTTCGTGCAGCAATGCCGCCGCAACAGAGCTATCGACGCCGCCGGACATGGCGACGACGACGCGGGTTTTTGCAGGTTCTTTATCAAAGCCGAGCGAGTTCATGGCGGGTAATATACCTGTTTTACGCTGAAAAACAAGTATTTTTCATATCATTTCCTTCGCGGGGATAACGAAAACGAAGGAGGGCAGCCTGCTCCCGAAATAGGCGCGCTAGGAGGGGGATTTCCAACCCTCCGTATCTGTGCTTATATAATTCAAATCACGCAACAATTCCAAAGCACGGAGCACGCCCATGGCCAGCCCCCGCGACCCCGATGAGGACGACGACCGCGATATCTTTGAATTCACCCCGGCACCCGGCACGAAAATCGAGCATATCGCCCCCGCCGTGATCAAGGCGATGGAGGAGCTGGAAATGGATGCCGAAATTCATTTCGACACATTTACCCTCGAGGTGCCGCTGGGCGCGACCGCACAGGACATTATCGACACTTATCGCCAGATCGTGATCGATTACCTGCCCGAAATCCGCCAACCGCCCAAGCCACCCTTCCGCGGCCCTAAATTCGGCTAGCCTTTTCAGCCGTTTGCGCCCCTTAACGGTTCTTTCAAGAACCGCTGTTACACTAAAATGGCGGGAATAGTTTTACGATCCAAGGAGAGGTATGGCCAAGGGCGGCAAAAAAGGGGGAGGCGACAAGGTGGACGGCACGGGTGACGCTGATTCCGAACACGTGATCGAATTCACGCCCGATGGCGGCTTTAACATCCACAACGCCGCGCGCAACTTCGCCGAACTGATGGAAAGCTCGCTCCATCCCCTCGTCATTCACCTCCCGCATGTGTCGGTCGAATTCGAACCTGGCTGCACGCCCAAGGAAATCATCGACGGCTACAACATGGCCATGCGCGTGAAATACAGCGTCAAGCCGTCGAACGCGAACACCAAAGCGCCGAAGTAATTTACTTCGCCTTTTTCACCGCATAACTTCCCGGCAGCACATCCGCGAAATGGCTGTGCACCAGATCATCACAGCTGCAGGAAAGTTTTTTCAATTTCCGCGTATCGCGCAGGGTTAGTTTGCCGCGCGAGATTTCGACCGCGCCGTTTGATTTCAGGCTGCTCATGACCTTGGCGACATAGCTGCGACCGACGCCCAGCAGCGTGGCGAGATTGTCTTGCGTCAGCGGTAGCACGTCTTCACCCGTGCGCTCATGGGCGGCGGTCAGCCATTTTGCCGCACGCTGCTCCACCGTATGCGTTGCGTTGCAAGCGACGGCCTGAAACATTTGCGCCAGCAGGCAGTCGGCATAGCGCACGAAAAAATGATGCAGAGTCATTGATTTTTCCTTGGCGCGTTCAAGGTCGGCGCAGGAAATATACAGCGTCATGCCGGGCGACTGAACAAGGAACTGGCAATAGGCGGGCAGGTTGCCCTGGCTGACGATGCCGCCGGCGGCGCCCTCGCGCCCGATGATAACGGCCTCCACCCCGCGGTCTTCTTCAAGGAAAACGCGGAACGAAATCAGTGTCGGCCCGCAGGGGAAAAACGCGTATTCCACCGTGTCGCCCGGTTCGCACAATATCTGGTCTTTTTCGGTGTTTTTGATCTTGAGATGCGGTATCAGCAGCGCGATATCGCTGTCCTTCAATGCGCTCAGCAGGGCGCTTTCCTTGATATAATCAACGATATTTTGGCTGTTGCCCGCCAGCTTCTTGCCCATCTGAAATTTGCCCTGTTGTGTACGATAGTAGACATACTTTTTACGCTTTTGCGCCTATAACCAAAACAGATAACACCTTCCGCGAAAAACCGGCAAGGAGTTTATCGCACAGAAAATCATACGAAAGAGGCTGATTGGGCATCATGCAGCTTATCGAAATCACCTGCATAACAAAGAGCGGTTCATGGCCGACTCTGTCAGAATTGACTGCTTTTTCCGGTCCGGACGGAAAGTGGACCCGCGAGGAGATGGTCAAAATCCTGCAGGCCAAAACGGCCAGCTTCTTCATCACCGTCAACGGCCAGAAATCCGATCTTGCCGTATTCCCGAGCGGCGCGACGATGCTTGTGCGTTCCCACCGCTTCGGTGTGTGGAACGACAACCTGCTTGCGCTGCCGAAATGCGGGGCGGGCGCATAGGGCTTCGGCCGTCAGGCGGCGTGGCAAAGGTTTTTGTGAGGGTGGATGGTTATTCTTCCCACGGCGCCTTCGCGCCCGGCAGTGCCACGACCAAACCATCCAGCTTGTCGCTCATCAAAATCTGGCAGCCGAGGCGCGAGGTTTTTTTGAGGTCGAAGGCGAGGTCGAGCATGTCGTCCTCTTCGTCCTTTTTCTCCGCCAGCTTGCCGTACCAATCAGGATGCACGACCACATGGCATGTCGCGCAGGCAAGGCAGCCACCGCACGCGCCCTCGATGTCGATGCCGTGCTTGTGCGAAATTTCCATGACCGAAAGGCCGTTCGGCGCTTCCACTTCCAGCGGCTTGCCGTCTTTTTCAATGAAGGTCATTTTTGGCATTTTCTTGTCTCCCTGCTTTTCTTACGCCGCGCCTAACCGCGACTTTACCCTGTTATACATTTCCGTCCATTTTGTCAGGAAATAATCGACATCTTTTTCCGTCGTGTTCCAGCCGAGGCTGACGCGCAAACTTGATCCTGCCTCGGCATCGGTTGCGCCCATCGCCTTCAGCACATGCGAAATCTTGACGGTGCCGCTGGAGCACGCCGAGCCGTTGGAAACGCAGATACCCGCAAGGTCGAGCGCGATCAGCTGCGTTTCTGAACTGGCACCCGGCAGTGCGAACATGCTGGTGTTGTGCACGCGCGGCGCATCGAAACCGAAAATTTTTAGGTTGGGGGCGAGGCTCAGCAGCTCTTTTTCCAGCCGGTCGCGCAACACGCCCAGCTTGTGATATTTTTCGATATCGACAAGCTCTGCCGCCTTGCCAAATCCCGCGATGCCTGCGAGGTTTTCGGTGCCCGCGCGTATACTTTTTTCCTGATTGCCGCCCAGTATTTGCGGCGCAACGGCAAGGCAGTTGGCGATCACAAGGCAACCAACGCCCTGCGGCCCGCCGAGTTTATGCGCCGACAGCGTCAGGAAATCGACGCCCAGCGCCTGAATATCCAGCGGCACGCGGCCAGCGGCCTGCACGGCATCCGTATGCACCAGCGCACCGTATTTGCGCGCGATTTTGACCACTTCATCCAGCGGCTGGATCACGCCGGTTTCGTTATTGACCAGCATCACGGAAATAAGCGTCTGCTGCGTATTCCCCTCCAGCATTTTATCCAGCGCGGCGAGGTCGATGATGCCGGAGGGCAGGGCGGGGATGATCTGCGCCTCGGGCGCGGCCTGCAAAACAGACGGATGTTCAATGGCGGATGCGATCACGCGTTCGATATTGGTGACGCGCAGCGCAAGGTTGTTGGCTTCGGTCGCACCGGAGGTGAACACGACAACGTCGCGGGAGCCGGCATTCACCAGTTTCACGATTTGCGCGCGCGCATCTTCGATTCTTTTTCGCGCCTCGCGGCCGGCCTTGTGAATCGACGACGCATTGCCGGGAAAACCCAGCAATTCCTGCATTGTGGATAACACTTCGGGCCGCAAGGGACTCGTAGCGTTATGGTCGAGGTATGTGCCGCTGAAAAGCTCCATTTGAGTACAAATACTTTCCGTAATACTTGTGAGCGTATCGTTATAACATCATGAAACTATTGGCTAAATTCAGAATTTCCTTGCCAAAAAAATTTCATAATGTACATTCTGAACCGCAAGATAGAGGGTTGTATAGCAGAAAAACAATAAGAAAAAAAACGGCAACAACAACCAATAAAAAAGCCACGGAGGCTTAACTGAATGCCTGAGATCATGATTACCGGTCCTGCCGGACGCCTAGAAGGCCGCTACAAGCACGCTAAAATTCCCGGATCGCCGATTGCTTTGATCCTTCATCCGAACCCGCAGCGTGGCGGTACGATGAACAATAAAATATCTTATTCCCTTTTCAACTCATTCTCGGAGCGCGGATTTTCAACCCTGCGCTTTAACTTCCGCGGCGTTGGCCGTTCGCAGGGCGAATTCTCGCACGGCGAAGGCGAACTCTCGGATGCGGCATCGGCACTTGATTGGCTGCAAAGCGTCAACCCGGGTGCATCATCCGTATGGGTTGGCGGTTTCTCCTTCGGCGCGTGGATCGGCATGCAATTGCTGATGCGCCGCCCGGAAATCGACGGTTACGTGTCGATCGCCCCGCCCGCAAACATCTATGACTTCAACTTCCTGGCGCCGTGCCCGAACGAAGGCTTGATCGTTCAGGGTGACAATGACCAGGTCGTTGCCATCGACTCCGTGAACAAGCTGTGCGACAAGCTGCGCGACCAGCGCGGCCCGAACGGCGTGGATTACAAAGTCATCCCCGGCGCCGGCCACTTCTTCAATAACCCCGGCGAAACCGAACTGATGCTGAAATATGTCAGCGAATACATCGGCCAGGCGATGACCGCGCAGGAAGCTGCCGCGTAAGTCACTGAAACTGTTAATAGTAAAAAGCCGCTCCTGCAAAGGGGCGGCTTTTTCTATGAGGTTTATGCCGTTCCACGGCGCTTCCGGGCACATAGTCGTTTCTGATTATCGTTTAATATCAATGGCTTGTAAAACGCGGTTTTAAAACGTGTATCGTTATATATCAACGGGTTACGCAGCGCGAAATACGCTTATGTCATAGTTTTATCCTATCACAATCATTATTCATTGATATTATACCTATGCCTGTAATCCCCGTAGCCTGAAGTCATCAAACGAACTTAAAAAAGGATGACGATCATGGCACGCGGACAACTGAAAAACGCTTTCAACGCACAACCCGACTGGGAAGAAATCAGCGCCTTCGTCGAGGCCGCGCGCGAAGGCCGCGATGCCGATGTCGAAAGCTTCGCCAAGAAATTCCCGGCAGCCATCGATACGCTCGTCTGGCGTCATTCCTATGTCGGTCAGACCGCGCTGATGCATGCGGCGATGACGGGGCAGATCAGCACCGTGCAGGTGCTGCTGGAAAACGGCGCAAAGATTGAAACGGCAGACACGATGCGCGGCACCGTGCTGGCGATTGCAGCGGGCAGGGGCGACCGCAAGATGGTCGAACTGCTGCTGGCGCATGGCGCGGAGATTAACCCCACGGAACCGGATACATGGCGTTCCGTCATGTCGGCGGCGGCTGGCAGCGGCAATAATGATATTGTCACGCTGTTGCTGGATCGCGGCGGCGTGCCGGACGCGCACGCGCTGACATCTGCGGCGGCGGGCGGGCATCTGGATATCACGCGCAACCTGCTGGAGCACGGCGCATTCCCCGACCAGCAATCGCTGAATACGGCGGCATGGGGCGGGCATCGTGACGTGGTGCAGCTGCTGATCGATGCGGGTGCCTATGCCGATGGCGCGGCGCTGAAATCGGCGGCGAGCGGCGGCAAGGTGGAAATGGCGCGCTTCCTGATCCGCAACGGCGCACCCGCAGACACCGATGCCGAAGCGCAGGGCGGCCGCACCGCATTGATGGAAGCGGCGGCCAATGGCCACAAGGACATCATCACGCTGCTGATCGACCACGGCGCGAACCCGAACAAAACAAATGATCGCGGCGAAACCGCCCTGATGTATGCGGTCAGCGCAGGCGTGGAGGGCACCGTGCGCCTGTTGCTGGAAAGCGGCGCAGATGCCCGCATCGCGGCAAATGACAGCCACACCGCACTGTCGATTGTGAAACGGCATCTGACGGTGTTCAAGGACTCGGAATTGCTGAAGGGGGTGGAGGCGTTGCTGGAGAAATCGGTCGCGAAGAAACCGGCCGGGAATGCGCCGAAGCCCTGACGAGGGTGTGGGTTGTGCTTATCCCGTCACTTTTGAGAGAGGGAAACGGGGTGGATTATTTCTTGATTGCGCCCGTTGAAAACCTGCGCGTAATGAAAAAGCTTGCCGTCGCCACAACGCCCGTTGCGAAAGCGCCCCAGGCCATATCGACCACGGTCAATGCCAGCGACCAGTTCTTGAGCGTCGCCATGTTGGTCAGGTCATATGTGCCATAGGCCGTCAGGCCGAGCAGCGCGCCGCCGAGTGCCGCGCGTTTCCAGCTGGCGGATGCCAATGCCGGCAACACCGCGAGCACCGCAAGGCCGATGCCATAGACGAGATAGAACACCACGGCTGCGGGGGTATAATATTTATCCGCCATCAGTTCTGCCAGCTGCGGCTTGTAAAAACTCTCGAGCGTCAGACCCAGCCAGATAAAATCCATGCAGGGGAACAGCGCAACGGAGGTTACGTAAGCGGTGAGGAATTTGCGCATTCTTATGCCTCTTAGAGGGTTTAGCGTATTTTGATGGGATAAGGTCAATTCAGAATTTGGTGCGTTAGATATCAACCAACCGCGTCTTCTAATGTTTAGTGTCCGGTAGACCCCAAGTGAAATCACCCGTTGTTAAAGCGGCGGCATGAAGTCTTTTTTCAAAAATCTCTTTCTCCGATGATGATATTAATATCGCTTCCAGTTTTTTGAGCGATGATTTTCCGAGGTCCGTGATTGCCTGCCATTTTTTATCTTTCAATATGACTTCTGGATCATAGTCATTCCCGTTCGGCGGCTTGTAGCGGGAAAGTTCGGTATGGAAACTTTTAATGCATTCGTATTCTGTCACCCGCACGAGTTTTTCTTTAAAAAAAAATTCGTAATCTTCTCCCACTAACACGTCATCAAAGTAGTCGCACATAAACTCGACATAGCTCCAAGCAGGATTGGTAATATTTTTGTTCAGCCATCTTTCTCGCTGTAATTCATAATCGGCGAGGCAGAGTAACGCCATCAGCCAATTTTCTCGCCATGCTACGGGATCGACTGACAATTCATTTTACCTTGAAAATATTCAAACATACAGCCATTGCTTTCAACGTCTATTTTATCAAACCGGATTAACAAAGTAAAATTAACGCGTGATGATTTGGATTCCCGCCTGCGTTGTGATGACGGGGTGGCTGTATTCATAGAAAAAACCTCTACCGTGAATGTCGCGGTAGAGGTTTTTTAATTTTATAACGCATCGTGGAAGATTACGGCTTCGGGCTGTTCCCGTTCGCCGTTTTCTTTTGCGCGGGGGCGTGTTGGGCTTCCAGATGCGCGAGGTATTTGTCGGCTTCCAGTGCGGCCATGCAGCCCATGCCGGCGGCGGTGACGGCTTGGCGGAAGATTTTGTCTTTCACGTCGCCGGCGGCGAAGACGCCGGGGATGTTGGTCTGGGTGCTGTCGGGCTTGGTCACGATGTAACCGTCGGTGTCGATCGTGATCTGGCCCTTGAACAGGTCGGTTGCGGGTTTGTGACCGATGGCGACGAAGACGCCGTCGGTTTTCAGGTCGATCAGTGCGCCGGTGTTCACGTTCTTGATCTTCACACCGTTCACGCCTTTGGCATCGCCGAGGACTTCCTCGACCGCGCTATCCCAGATGACGTTGATTTTCGGGTGGTTGAACAGGCGGTCCTGCATGATCTTTTCCGCGCGGAAGCTGTCGCGGCGGTGGATGACCGTCACTTTGGTCGCGAAGTTGGTGAGGAACAGCGCTTCCTCGACTGCGGAGTTACCGCCGCCGACGACCACGACTTCCTTGTTCTTGTAGAAAAAGCCGTCGCAGGTGGCGCAGGCCGATACGCCCTTGCCCTTGAAGGTTTCTTCGGACGGGATGCCGAGCCATTTGGCTTGGGCGCCCGTCGCGATGATGACGGCATCGGCAAGATATACGTCGCCGCTGTCGCCGATTGCTTTTTTCGGGTTCGAATTCAGGTCGATGCTGACGATGGTGTCGGTGATCATTTCCGTACCAACATGCTCAGCCTGCATCTTAATCTGGTCCATCAGCCACGGGCCGTTGATCGGCGCTGCGAAGCCGGGGTAGTTTTCGACATCCGATGTGACGGTCATCTGGCCGCCCGGCTGCATGCCGGCGACGAGGAGGGGCTTCAGGTTCGCGCGCGCGGTGTAGATCGCGGCGGTGTAACCGGCGGGGCCGGACCCGATGATGAGGATCTTGCTGTTATGCGTTTTCGGGGCGGACATCGGTCTTTCCTTTCATGCGCTGCCTAATTTCTTCGGCGACGCGTTGCGTATCATCGGGGGGCGTGTAGGACCATTGTTCCAGCAGCCCCGTAAACGGTCGAGTATAACCTTGTTCTTGCAGGATTTTATGGAACATGTCAAGGCGCTTTGCACCGCCCTCCAAAGCCGCGATATAGACGGGTTTTCCGGTGGATAGCGCCTCCGACGTCATGGAAACGCTGTCCTCCGTGACGATGATATAGTCCGCCAGCGCCAGAAACCCAAAATAGGGGTTGTCGCCGACGCCGTCCCAGAAATGGATGGCGGGGCCTTGCAGGGTGTCGCGCAGCAGCTTGGCGTTTTCTTCGCCGGTGCGGCGGGATGCGGTGACGAGCAGGCCGATATTCGGGCTTTCGGCAAGGTGGAGCAGCTGGACGGCGAGCAGCTTGGCATTTTCGGGCGTCATCGTATGCGCCTTGCTGGAACCGCCGATCAGCACGGCGACGCGGGGCGTGGGGATGTTGGCATAGTGTTTCTGGTACTTTTCCCTGGCGGCGGCGAGCTTATCGGTCGTGACGCGGTGCAATCCGGCCTTGGTCACCAGCACGTTGTCGCCGCGTGTCGGGTCGTGCTGCGGCACAACGACGAGGTCGAAATTTTTCGGGTCAATGCGCGGGTCCTGTATCTGGACGACAAAGGTTTTGCCGCCGCTGGCGCGCTTGATGTGGGCGGCGATGCCGATGCTTTTCCGGCCGCTGGCGATCACAAGATCGGGATAGGGGGCGGCGATGGGGTCGCTGTCGGGGGCGAGCGCCTTGTCATGGCCGCAGGAGAGCCAGGGGCTCAGCTGTTTCCACGGGAAGCGGAGCTTGATGCGTTTCACGAGGGGGGTGATGCCCATGGCTTCCGCCACGCCAATGCACTGGTTTTCGGTGCCGGCGATGCCCTCGGTGATGATCCAGCAGGTGATGGCCTGTTTTTCTGCCATATTGCTTCCCTTTCAGAATCACAATATAAGCCTCTTTTGCTGCACTGCACACCCCCTTCTGTGATTATAGAAAATGTAAGATTCAGAAAGGCTTGCGGTGGAATTATTTCTCTTGTAACCAATATCTGATAATATTATTACATTGCAGGGATTGATTCTGTCCTAACCCCATTTCCGAGTAACAAAATGCCCAAAGTTAAACTAGACCGTATCGACCGCAAGATCCTCAATGACCTGCAAGAACAGGGACGCATGACGAACGTTGAACTGGCGCAGCGCGCCGGTATCTCGGCGCCGCCATGCCTGCGCCGCGTGCGCGCGCTGGAGGAAGCGGGGGTGATCAAGGGCTATCACGCCGATATCGACGCCAGCACGCTGGGCTTTGGCGTGACCGTTTTCGCGCAAGTGGGCCTTTCCAGCCAGTCGGAAACCGACCTCAAGAAATTCGAAGACCTCGTGCGCAGCTGGCCGCTGGTGCGCGAATGCTACCTCGTTTCGGGTGAAGCGGACTTCATCATGAAAATCGTGGCGGAAGACTGGGACAGCTACCAGAAATTCCTGACCACGCACCTGACGACCGCGCCGAACGTAAGCCATATCAAATCGGCTCTCGGCATCCGCGTCGCCAAGCACAAGCCGGGCGTTCCCGTCGATATCGAGTAATCCTATTTTGCGTCTTTCCGCCTTTTATGTGCTGCTGGCGCTGTCTGTGCTGGTTGCGTTTAATAGCATGTTGTGGCCTTGGTGGGATTTCAACGAGGCGCGCTTTGTTTCTGCGCTTCTCAAACATATGCAGCCATCCGCTAACAATCCCGGCATATGGCTGGGGCCGCGCGTCGAAGGCGTGCCGACCGCACTGGTAACGGGGCGCATGAGCGTCACCCAGCCGCCCCGCGCCGATTCAGAACGCGATTTTTTCCCTGGAAAAATATACGAAGGCTGTGCCTTTGCCGAACAGCAGTTCGAGGTGCAGGATAACGGCCTCTTCGGCGGTGGCTGGAAACCGCAAGGGGCGGTGCATGTGATTCAGGGCAGCGGCTACAAGCTGGGCGAATGGAAAGTAGACCCGCGATTTTTCGATGGGCAGCTGTCGCCGCGCCGCGTATTGGCCGATGCCGCCAGTCCCGTGCCATGCCCGCCGGACGAAGACGAATGCCGCGTGGTAGAACGCTGCGTGCTGCTGACCGAATATTCTATCCTTGGCAGCCGCGGCGGGGATGCCGCCACGGGGTTCAGCATCGACCTTCCAAATGAAAGCCTGATCGATTATCCGCTGTTCCAGTCCGACCTGTTGTCGCCGCCGGCATTTGACCGCCTGTACAAGCTGCGCATGGCGGAGCGCATCATGATCTATCCATATCTGGATGCTATTTTCATGCTGTGCCTTGGTTTAGGTATGCTGGTCCTTAGCCGGCGCGAGGTTATTTTCGACGATTTCCTTTCGGGCGCATCGCTGACCGGCTTGCCGGTGCGGTTGCTGGAGGTATTTAGCACGAACCGCAACAACCTCGATCACTTATGCTGCTGGCTGGTGTTTGTGCTGCCGCTGGTGCCGATTGCGGCTTATCATGCGATCATCGATGCGGGGCTGTTCAATCTTCTGTCGCTGATCTACGGCGCGGGATATTTCATGATGGTGTCAGGATTTTACCGGCGCATCAGGCACGCCCCCGAAGACCTGCCGCCGAAAATGGATGCCGCGTTATGATTTACGCTTGAAACTGGCGGTGACGGGGGCGGTTGCGCCCTTGGCTGTGCCTTTGTGCAGGGCCGCGCTGACACCCTCGGCAGTGTAGATACGTCCGCCAAGTTCCGCTTCTTCGCGCGCCTGCATGATCTTGCCGGTGGCGGAAGTGATAGATGTGCGGATGGCGGTCTTCAGTTCCTCCGGC
>JBBRVE010000081.1:0-13958 GCA_038247245.1 Bdellovibrionales bacterium
ATGCGATAGCTGACCTCGGTGATGACCTGGTTGAAATTATCCATTGATTTGCGCAGCCAGTGAAGCATGGTTTCTCGCCTTTCATTTTCCTGAATATGCGGAAGTAGGCACGATAGGCTATCCTTCGGCGTTTGTCAAAACGCGACAAGGACCCATTTAGCTCCTTGAAAATAATGAATTATTTCGGCTGCCGGAAACCCTGCGCTACCCACGCAAGGCCGAACCCGAGCCCCCACATGACCGCCAGCGGGGCGAACATGCCGATCAATAAGCGATCGGGTTGCAGGCGGAATTCGCGCGCCTGCACTTCGTCAATCGCCGTCACGATTGTTTTGACGATGGCACGCTTCAGTCTTTCTTCCGATGTTTCGTCTTCACGCGGTTTCGATGTCTGCACGCTGGAGGGCGGCGCGACCCATGCCCAGAATTTATAGTCGCAATAACCGGCACGCGGCGCGATGGCGCAGGCTTCGCTGCGATGATTGCCCTCCATCGCCGCATAGACGCCGACCGCGATGATCCACAGCACGCTTAAGAATATGCCGGCACGCACCAGCCCCTTGTTCACCGATAACGACATATCTATCTCCTGTTTCCGGCCCTATTTCCGTTTCGGCTTGAAATCATCCTTGGCGGATTTTTTGGCTGGCACGGCCGCGGCTGCCGCCAGTTCAGTCTTGCCGTCGGGGAAATATGTTTTCTGCAGCGTTTTCACATCCACCTCGGGCGGCGGATATTTCATTTTCAGCGTTTCAAGATGATCGACCACGATCTGCGAGATAATAAGATCGCGCAGCCATTTGCGATTGGCGGGAATGACGAACCACGGCGCGTCTTCGGTCGATGTTTTCTCGATCGCTTCGGAATAGGCCTTCATGTAATCGTCCCAGAAGGCACGTTCCTTGAAATCGCCCTCGTTCAGCTTGTAATGCTTGTCGGGGTCGGCCACGCGGTCCATCAACCGCCCCCATTGTTCATCCTTGCTGATATGAAGGAAGAATTTCATCACATGGGTGCCGCCCGGAATTTCCCTGGACGGAACGGTCAGGTCTTTTTCGAATTTCTTGATGATGTCAAAACGCGGGCGCCATGTGGCTTCGGGCACGATATTGTGGACGCGCACCACGCCCACATCCTCGTACTGCGAGCGGTTGAAGATCACAACTTCACCCGGTTTTTTCGGCGCTGCATTTTCGATGCGCCACATAAAACCGTTCGCCAGTTCTTCCTTGGTCGGCTGTTTGAAGCTGACGACGCGCACACCGGCGGGGTTCATGGCACCGCCCACCACCCGCACGGTGCCATCCTTGCCACCCGTGTCCATCGCCTGCAAAACGATCAGCAGGCTGTGCTTGCCTTCGAAATGCATCAGTTCCTGCAATTCGGCGATGCGTTCCAGGTTCTCTTGCGTCTGGGTCTTGGCGTTTTCTTTTTTCCAGCCGAATGTTTCATCGGGATCGATCCTGGAAAGGTCGACCTTGCTGCCGGGCGCGATGCGCGTCTTGGAAAAAGCCATTTGAAATTCCTGCTTTGGTGGTTAGGCGTATCATAGCACGTTATAGCGGAGAAAAAAGAGGCCCCTTGCGGGGCCTCTTTCCTGATCACAAAACGGATAAAGTTATTCCGTCGTTCCTTCGGCGGGTGCCGGTTCGGCAGGCGCCTCGTCGGGCTTGCCGTCGCCGTCCGTGTCCTCGCCTTCTTTATTCTCTTCGACGGGCACAGCGGCTTCGCTCGGCTTCGCAGCAGAATCCGATGCAGTGGCAGGCGCTTCGGCGGCAGCAGGAGCTGCATCCTCGGCATAGACCGGCGATGAATGAATGGTGCCAATTCCCAGCAGCGCGATCGCTGCGACAGTCAAGATGCGTGTGTACATGGTGTTATATCTGTCCTTTCGTTTGAATATATTCATTCTATCTGTCAAAGATTAACAGGCTGTAAGGAAGCCCTGCCGCAGCTCCACAAAAGCGGCGGAAAAGACAGGGATATCAATTACTACGCATGATTGTAAAATTATTGCGCGGGGACGGAATAACATTGCGCGATTCGCGGCGCTTTTTAATCTTCGCCGTCGTCAGGATCTTCCATGTAATCGCGGCCGCCTTCGTCGCCGTATTGATGGTCTTCTTCCAGCGGGTGTTTCTTGCGGTACTCGCTGGTGGCCGGGGTGACAGTAGTCGTTGAATCTTCTGCCTCTTCGCCCTCTTCCGTGTCTTCGTAAAGCCCGAGGCCATTTTGGAACTGTGCCGACGCGGGTGTGGCAAGCGATTGGGCAACCAGCATCGCGGCGGCGATCAGAAAGCGGGCATGTTTCATGGCAGCATCCTTTTATACCCGATTATACCATATTTGCCGCATTTAGGCATGTGCCTGCCACAGCACGGGCAGGATCACGGTCAGCGTCGTGCCCACGCCCTCGGTCGATGATACGCGCAAAGTACCGCCCAGTTTTTCAACCGCGGCCTTCACGGCGCTCATGCCGATGCCGCGGCCTGCGTTCATGTCAACTTGGTCGCGCGTTGAAAAATCGGCATCGAAAATATGCTGCAGCAGATCGCCCTCGCTGCGGCCTTCTATCTTCGCCCGTTTTTCGCGCAGGCGTTTGGTGACCTTGTCGAACGATATACCCTGTCCGTCATCGGCGATCGTCAGCTGGAATTTCGTGCGGCTGTCATCGGTGTATGATGTTTTAATATGCACCTGCAGCTCCGGCGGCTTGCCGAGGATTTCGCGCAACGGGGCCGGCTCATAGGCGTGGTCCATGATGTTGCGCGCCACATGCGTCAGGCTGTCGAAAAACCCGCGATAGAAATCTGGGAACAGCCGCACTTCGTCGCCTTTGTCGTGCTGGATGCGGATGGATCGGTCGGCTGCCTGGGCGAAATACGACAGCTGCGTTTCAAAAAACGCCAGCAGACTCCAGACACTTTGCGACGCGACGCGTTCGAAAAACAGGCGCCTGGCGGTTTCGGGCGATGCCGCGCCCGATTGCAGCATGGCATGTAAATCCGCGCCGAAACGGGCAAGATCGGCGGTGCTGATACTCATCACATCATCGCCGGTTTCAAATTCCATGCCCCAGATTTCACGGCCCAGCCAATGCGCGTAATCGATGCCAAGCCCAAGCCGAACGTCATAATCGGCGTGGATGGCACGCAGGCCGGCCTGCCAGCCCTCCTGGGGCAGCGCGTTCACGCGATCTTCAATCTCGTGCAACATTTTTGCAAGGTCGTGCAGGTAAAACACATTTGCCATGCCCTTGATGGTATGCAGGTCGCGCTGCAAATCCTCAATATCCTGCGTATCGCCCATGTCATCTAATACCGTTTTGAACACATGCAGCGTGTGCACGAAACTCGCGCGGTTGCCGGCGATACGCAGCGTGCGCAGTACTTGTTCTTCCTTTTGCTTCAGCCGTTCCTGCGCCTGCATCTTCAACGTGATATCGGTTGCGACCAGCAGGATGCCCATCAGCAGGCCGGTTGCGCCATGCATCGCCTTGTATGACAGCGCGATTTGCAGTCCCTGGCTGTGACGATAGAAACGCGGGGCAAGCGCGATCAGCTCGTCGAAACTCAGTGCCGTGGAATCCATATCGAACATCAGCCCGACCAGCGGCTCGAAATCCGCGCGTTCCTGTTCGCTTAACCGCAGCACATCCACGATGTGCCGGTCAGCGGGATTACCCTCCAGCAGCGTCAGGCAGGCGCGGGAATAAACGGGGGAGCAGATACCCTCGCGGTCGAAAAACAGCAGCCCCTGCCCCAACCCCTCCATCATCGCGTTGGTGGCGATATTGTGGCGCAGCAGAGCAAAGTTGCTGTTATTCAGCTCTTCAGAAGACATTTCAAGATTGCGCGCGGCAATCTTCATGCGCTCATCGAGTTCGTTATAACTCTCGTCGACCTGCGCGAGGAAATCGGGGAAGCGGCGGATATTGGCGCGAATGTTATCCGGCAGCGCGGCGTCATCCGCCTGCTGCAAAAGTCCGGCAATGAAGGCATCGGCATCGGCGGCATCGAAATGCTTGCGCAGCAGCCGTGCGAGCCGCTTTGACATCATGCGACTTCACGGATATTGGTGATGGTCATGGTCTGGTTGTGCAACTCGCAGCTGCCGCCCGCGACAGGGCCTATTTCGCCATAGGAATAAAAACCGGCGTAGGCCGAAGTGCCACCGATGGCGGCGATCACGGCCTCCACTTCTTCCTCCACATCGCTGCCCATGATGATTTTGCGGCCGACACAGGACACCAGCAGAGTCGCGGCATCGGCCGGTGCGGTGCCGCCCGCATCGGCGGCTGCGCTACGCGCGCCATCGACAAGGCTGTCGGTATCGGCATGCATCAGGCGCACAAGGCTGCCCTGCGGCATATCGCCCGCAAGGATCAGACTTTCGGCGGCTTCATCCACGCCCAGAATAGTGCGGATAAGGCCGGTATCCTCGCGGCTGTCCTCGCGCAGCAATGAAAACGGGTATAGCAGGCCCGATGCGGGCAGGTCTTTGGCCTTTTCTCCCAGATATTCCTTGTACAGCTTCAACGCGGGCTTGCCGTCGATTTCGTACAGCACATTCTCCAGCGCCTTGGTCACGCGGCGGATCGGGCCGAAGGGTTTCCAGCCGCCGCGCGAGCCCGATTTGATGCTGACCTTGTCGCCATAGAGCGCAAAGGCAACGGCGTGGTCGCCATGCACATGGCCGTTGATGAACGTATAGGTCGACGCGAATTTACCGCCATCCCCCGCAAGACCGCCACTGACGGTGACATTTTTGCCAACGGTTTCCGAGATGCCGCGCGTGAATTCACTGCCGTTCACATTCAGCCCCGGTGCGAGCACGAAAATAGCGGCAAGGTTTGGCGCGTTCAGTTTCTTGGCGATCTCCTGTCCCGCCGCGCGCGACTGCGGCGCGTTTTTCAAGGGCGCCTCGGCGGTCTTTACTTCCGTGGCGTCAAAATGCATGGAGAGCAGCGAAAAACTGTTATCCGATACGCCGCTGGCGGAAATTTCACCGGCGGTCGAACAGCCAATGATATTCAGCCCCGCTGTTGCAAATGTTTTTTCAAGCGCGGCCTTGTCCGCAAAAAATCCGGGCGCCCCGAAAAGGATTGAAATTTGAGGTGTTATTTCCTTCGCCCGCGCGAGCGCATCCGGAAGGCCGCTTTGCGCTGTTTTAACCGAAAATGTCTTCATATTTTAAAATCTCCGTAATCAGCAATTTCCCGCCCTGCGTTCGTCCATGACAAAATCCACGACCAGCCCGTCCACACCCGCGCTCGCTTCGTCATCCCATGAAAAATGCAGGTGAATGACGTCATTGCCCACCATGGCGGGCAGCGCGGCTGACCCCGCCACAAACGGCACGGCCATTTCGAAATTATGGCCATATTTGTTCAGGCATGATTTGACCTTGGATCCCACAATATTGGCGACCGCGCAGGCGATATCCTCATGCACGCTTTTTTCCTGCGCCTTTTGCGGGGGATAAAACGTGGCCGCCGTGCGCGCCAACAGTTTATCGTCGAAGGTGAAGCAGAAATTGGCGGATGCGCCGCGCAATTGGTCGAGCAGCAGGCAGGCATAGATGCGGTTGGATCTGCCGCCCGCAGCCGCGCAGGCAATACCCGCCGCCACCACCTTCTGGCCCAGCATGCCATTGAAGGTTTCGACAACCGTGCTCTGCACGATGCCGGAAATGTCGGTCCGTATTTCAGCCATGTCTGTCATGCCTTTCATGTCCATCCGTTATGCTGATTTCGCGCCCGACTTATCGGCGCGCTTTGCGACCCAGTCGAGCACCTTTTTGACTTTGTCGGAAAAAATATTCGCCAGTACGGGCTTGATGATATACGACGTCGCGCCCGCTTTCAGCGCCTCGATCATGTGGCGCTCGTCGGATTCAGACGTCACCATGACGAAGGCGACGTCGTCGAATTTGCGGTCTTCGCGGCATTCCTGCATCAGCGCGTAACCGCTTTTGCCGGGCAGGATCCAGTCGATGAAAATGATGTCATAGTTGCGCACGGCCATGCGCTCCGACGCTTCGGCGGCGGTCGCTGCCGTGTCGATATCGGAAAATCCCATATTTTTTAAATTCTGTTCAACCACCTGACGGATGATCATGTGATCATCGATGACAAGGACGGCAAGCGTGGACGGATTGGCAGACATGCATTTCCCCTGAAGCGGTGCCGGCGGTTTGCGGCCATTTATAAGGATAGGGGGGAAAGCTTAAAAACCGTTTAACTAATTAAATTGCGCAGTTATGTTACGCGGCAGCGCGGGGATAGGCCTTGCTACGGGCGGGTTTCACGAGCTTTTGCGCGTCCGCCATATCTGTGTAATGGGCGGCCGCGGTGGCAAAATCATCGCTGGCACGGCGTAATTCGGTCAGGGCGGGTTCTGTCACCATCGCCGGCCCGTCCATCACCTGCACCGCAAATCCGGCAAGATCGTGTTCCTCGAGATAATCCGGCACGCCGAAGGCAGAGAACAGGCTGGAAAAATCCGCCGCGCGATCGATGAACAGCCCCGCCACGTCATGCGGCGTGCGCACCGCTTCGGCGAAGGCGCGGCTGAACGGGCTCTGCGCGTTGTTGGCATGGTTCAGCAACCCCTGCCACGGGCCTTTGCGCCACGAAAATAGCGCGGCTTCGTTATACGCCCCTACCAGCTGTTCGTTATCAAGCCAGGCAAGCGCGGTGGTTTTCATTACCGCCGCCGCGTCAACGCCGCCCGATTGCGCCCATGCGGCGTAAAAGGCGTTATACAGCGGCGCGCGGTCCGCCTCGAGGCTTTGCGGCGTTTCGCGCCAGCTGATGTTTTTTGACAGCGTATCGAAAATATCGCTGCCCGTTTCGCGCGCGTGATTGTAAATAAAATACACCGCAAAGGCATCGGCATCCATTTCCATCAACCGTGTCGCGAACAAATGCCCGTGCGGTTCAAACGCCGCAGCGGAAAAATTACGCTGCATTTCGTTTTCGATCTGCGCCACATGGCGCGTTTCATGCGCGAAGTAATGCAGCAGCCGGTCGCTGCCCGCGCGCGGGTCGAGGTATATCTTTTTTTCCGCAGGCATGTAACCGCCGCCCGCCACAACGCCCGCGCCCATCACCGGCGGCACGTCATCGGTCACGACAATTTCCACGCCCTGCTGTTCCAGATAATTCAGCAATGCGCGGCCCAGCGCCGTCCGGCCGACTTGCGCCAGCAACTGCCGCTTCGCTTGCGCGGGGGTCAGATTGTATGAATCATACGGTTCGTGCATCGCCCTGCCTACAGTTGGCGCAAAAAAGCCTTTATAACCGGGATAGGGTTATTATGTCAATAAGTTGAAGTTAAATTATTGTTTTATATAGTTTTTAGCGTGACATTGAGTAATTTTGCCAATCCACCTGCGCGATACGCCGCCGCTCATCCGCGACATCCTCTTTCGCCTTGGCGAGGTCAGCAGGTTTCATCGTAGCGACGACCGCATCGCGCGCAGCCTTCGCATCATATTGAGGTGCATCCGGTTCAACAGAGCTGAAATAAACAGTGGTTGACAGATCATCCTGCATTGCCATCGAATACCATAGATACGCGCCCCGCTTGTCTTTGAGTACGCCCTCGCCCATTTCATGGGCGCGCCCCAGCAGGTACGCTCCTTCTGCGGAACGGCTGCGCGCACCAAGCTCGAACCAGTGCGCGGCGCGCGCGAGGTCTTTTTCAACGCCAATGCCGTCGCGATACATCAGACCCAGACGGTATTTCGCCTCCATCACGTGATCGACCAGCGAATGCTCGTCCGCTTCGATATCCCAGTCATGCGCCTCGACCTTTTGAAAATACGATGCGGCTTTCGATAAATCCGTCGTCACGCCTTCATTGCCGCGCAAATAAGCAAGCGCCAGCGCGAATTCAGACTCGATGTCACCCTGCGCCGCCGATTTTTCGTACCACGCGATACTTTGCGCAAGATCCTGCGTCACGCCGTAACCCATGGCATATAACATCCCCAGCTTGGCTTGCGCGCTCGCATGGCCCTGCTCCGCCGCCAGTTTGTAATACTTGACGGACTCCCGATATTTCTCGTCACCCTGATTGTAATAATAATAGCCGAGGCTGTATTGTGCGCGCGCATTGCCCTGCTCCGATGCCTCCATGAGAAGCGCAAGCGCGCGCTTTTCGTCCGGCTTGACGCGCTCGACGCGTTGCATGGTCTTGTCGCCTGTCAGGTAAATGTCGCCCAGCATGCGTCTGGCATCCGCATCGCCCGACTTGGCCGATTTCTCCAGCCATTCAAGCCCCCGTTTATCGTCGCGCGGGATGCCATGACTATTCCAGAAATCGCGGCCCGTATAATATTGCGCGGCGGGATCACCCTTCTCGGCGGCCTTTACAAACCATGGATGCGCTGCGACATAATCGGCCTGCGCATTGTCATGATAGAAAACCCCCAGTTCGCGCATCGCACGCGCATCGCCTTTTTCCGCTTCTTCCGCCAACGCGGCGGGCGGCTGTGGCGCGGTCGGTTTTTGCTGGGCCTGCGCCACAGTAGACAACGCGAAAATCGCAACGGTTGCGAAGAACGAACCAAGGTGCAGTGCCATGCGGCTCTCCTGTAAAAAATTGATTATCTATTTTACCGCATCGCGGCATCTTTGAAAAACGGAACGAAAAGAAAACACGCGTTATTTTCCAGTCTTTACAGTGCGATAAAAAAAAGCCGGGGTTCACGACCCGGCTTTTCCTTCGTTCTGCTTCCGCCCCCTACTTGGCAGGCGGGTTCGGCAGCATCTGGATTAATTTCATGCGTTCTTCGGGCGTCAGCACGCGGGCAACATCGGAGCCCAGCGCCTGCCCCGTTTCCATCAGCTTGTCGACTTCGGCGCGCACATCGGCAAAGGCCTTGTCGAGGTCTTCCTGTTTGTATTCAGGCTGCGCGAGGATTTCTTTCACGACTTCGCGTTTTACCCGCACGGCCTTCAGGCTTTCTTTCACCGCCGGCCAGCTTTTGCCGGCTGCGGCCATCGCCTTGTTGCGGCTTTCGTCGCTGAGGCCGGTGAAGGCCTTGGCCAGCTTGCCGATCTGCATGCCGCCGCCGAAACCGTCGCCGCCGCCAAAAAAATGTTTGCCCGCCAGAACGCCGCCCAAAAAAATGTTGGCGGTCAGCGACAGGAACAGCACGATGCCGATGCAGGATTTTGAACAGCTTTGTGTCGTCATATTGCATTCTCCCAACCGATGTCTCCGAACAACAATGCGCCAAAAAGGTTTGTCTCCGGGCTGGCACCCGTGCTGCCCAGCGCCACGCCCAGCACCGCAACGCAGGCAAAACCCGCCAGCTTCAGCGTCAGGCCGTATTGCATGTCGCTCATGAAGCGCAGCAGCACGCTGCCGATGGTCTGCCTTTCAACCGCGCTTGCCTGCGGAAGGTGCGGCACGACCGTTATGATGCGCGCCAGCAGCGCGTCCGGCGCCTGCTCGACCTTTAAATTCCTAACCTGCTGTTCCCAGTTTTCTTGCATCTTCTGCCCTTTCTTCTTCCAGCATGCCGCGCATCGTCTTGCGCGCCCTCACCAGTAACCCTTCCAGCGCCTTGATGTGCATGTCCATCGCGCTCGCGGCTTCGGGGTTTGTCATCCCCTGAAAATATGTCAGCGTCACGGCGATCCGCTGTCGCTCCGGCAGGCTTTGCAGCGCTGCCCTTACTTTTGATTCCGTCTGGCGTTGCAACAAAATCGCTTCGCCGTTCGCATCACCGCTTGGCAAGTCTTCCGGCACTTCCATGCCGCTGTTCTTGTTTTTCCGCAGGTGGTCGTTGCAGCAATTCACCACGATGCGGTATAGCCAGGTCGTAAACGCCGATTTGCCGTCCTGCCATTTCGGCCCGTAAATCCACAGCCGCGTGAAAACATCCTGCGCCACGTCTTCCGCATCGGCCTGTTTTTTCACCATCACCCGCGCAATCGAATAGACGCGGTTCAGGTGCCGTTTCGCAAGAATGTCAAAGGCGTGCCGGTCGGCCTGCGCAATGCGGGCCATCAGCTCCTCGTCCTTCGGCTCTTTTGCGTCCATCGGTATTCTTGTCCATTTGATTCAAAACCATATCCAGCATGTAACATTTTTCGTTTTGTTTCATGCTACTTATACAGGCGATCACACGCCTCCCCTGCGCGGGAAAACGCATTTTATTAAAATGCTGAATTTAATAGGTTATTTACCGCTCAACTTCGCCAGTTCGGCACGCAGTCGCGCCTTATTGACCTCGCGCTGCAAACCGCGTTCCTCGCGGTCGGGGCCGTTACGCAGGGCGCACAGGTTCGCCACAGGCAACAGCAGCGTGCAAACCGCCAGCAATTTATCGCGCTGATTATAGCTATTAAAAAGTACCACAATGACGAAGACCAGAAAGGCCAGGTTGAATGCATAAGCGGCGTAGCGAATAAAGCGGTCCATTGATTTACCCCGTTTAATATGATGGTATCTTAGGTGACAAATTCATTCCGCACAACCGCATGATTTAAAGGGTTTTCAAAATGACGCGCCTGTTTTACGCATTCCTCGCCCTCCTGCTGCTGGCGCCCGTTTCGGTGCTGGCACAGCCTGAACAACAGGACATTGAAACCGCCAGCAAGATCACGGCGGCAACGGTTTATACCGACCGCGCCAAAGTCACGCGCGTCGCCGTCGTCGATATCCCCGCAGGCGCGCATACGGTTGTTTTCACAAACCTGCCCGCAACACTGATGCCGGATTCGCTGCGTGCGGAAGGCAAGGCGCGGGCGGAGGTAAAATTCGGCGCGGTGTCGCATAGACAGGTGATGTCGAGCGACCTGACATCGGAGCGCGAGCGCGACCTGAACGACAAGGCCGAAGCCGTGCAGGACCAGATCACCGCGCTCAATGCCGAACGTACGTCGATCGAGGCGCAGAAAAACTTTATCTCGCAACTGGGCCAGCAGGCGCAACTGCGCAGCGGCGAGGAAATTGCCGAAATCAACCTGAAACCCGAACAATGGGCGGCGGCGGCGGCGACCATCCGCGCGAATGTGGCGGAAACGTCGAAGGCGCTGCTGGAGCTTGATATCCGCAACCGCACCCTTGCGCGCGAACAGCAGAAGATCGTGAATGAAATTTCCACCCTGCGCACCGGTGCGCGCAGCACGTATTCGGTCAGCATCCCTGTTGAAACGGCGTCGGCCACCAGCCTGACGGTTGAGCTCAGCTATCAGGTGCCGGAGGCCACATGGCAGCCCCTGTATGACGCGCGCCTGTCGACCGAAGGCAAGGGCGCATTGAAACTGACGCAATTCGGGGCGGTCAGCCAGCGCACAGGCGAAGACTGGACGGGCATCGCCCTCAGCCTCTCGACCGCGCAGCCGCAGCGCGGCGCAAGCCTGCCGGATTTGCAGCCGATGTGGGTGGACGCGTATCAAGGCGGCTATGGCGGAAAGGCGGGCATGATGGGCGGTGCGAATTTCAAGGCCATGTCCCAGAATATCGTGTCGTCGCAGGAATTGCAGATGGATTCCGTGGATGTGTTCGAAGGGGGCGGCCGTAGCGCTGCGCCCGCCGCGCCGCCGCAGGAATTTGCCGCGGCCTTTGTGCCGGCGCAGACGCAGACAACGGGTTACACCGCCGAATATAAAATCCCGGGCCCTGCCACGGTTCCCGCGGATGGCAGCGAAACGAAGCTGATGGTCGGTGATTTCGACGTCACCGCAAAGCTTGAAATCCACGTCAAGCCGCAGATGAGCGGCGATGCGTTCCTGGTCGCGAAATCAAAGCTGAAGGGCGACACGCCGATCCTGCCGGGTCAGGTCAACCTGTTCCGCGACGGCGCCTATGTCGGCCAGTCGATGACCAAAATGCTGCGCCCCGACGAAGAAACCGATTTCTATTTCGGCATCGACGATCAGGTATCGGTAAAGCGTAAAATCCTGAAAGACGAACGCAAGGAAGCGGGCGTCATCAACCGCGACACGATTTTGGTGCGCAACTACGCAACCGAAATCCTGAACCTGCACAAGGACCCGGTGAATATCGTCGTCAAGGAAACCACCCCTGCCCCGCGCAACGAGAAAATCACGGCAGAAGTCCTGAAAGAAGACACGACGCCCGGCTACAAGGACAATTCGGATAACATCAAGGGCATGCTGTACTGGGAATTCCCGCTGCAGCCCAAGGAAAAGAAAGAACTGAAGCTGGGCTGGACGCTCAGCTGGCCGAAGGATTTCAACCTGTCCGGCCTGCAGTAATAACGCGGCATAAAGAAAAACCGCCCCGGTATAAACCGGGGCGGTTTTTTATTGAGTGTTAGCCGTTATCAGCCGCGTGCGCCGCCGGAGCGTTTTGCGCCGCCGAAGGATTTGCCGCCGCCGAACGACTTGCCGCCGAACGAAGGCTTGCCGCCCTCGCCGCCGCGTTTTGCATCGCGCTTGGCGAAGCCGCCGCGGTTATGCGTCTTGTTGCGCGACAGGAATTTGCGTTCCTGGCCTTCGCGCGAACGTGCGGGGCCTGCGCCGCCTTCAGCGCGGAAATCGCTTGCGCCTGCACCGGTCACATCTTCGCCGAAGCTGCGTTCAGCGCGGTTGTGGCGGTGGCTGCGGTCATCGCGCAGCGGGCGGTCGTTGCCAGCGGGACGCTCGAAACGCTGCGGACGTTCCGAACGCTCGGGACGGTCGCCAAAGTTGCGTGCGGGGCGGTCTTCGAAATTGCGCGCAGGGCGGTCTTCGAAGCTGCGTGCGGGGCGGTCGTTGAACTTGCGCTCGCCCTGGGGACGGTCACCGAATTTGCGGTCGCCAAATTTCTTGTCGCCGAACTTGCGGTCGCCAAAATTACGGTCGCCTTTGGGTTTGTCGCCGAATTTACGCTCGCCCTGGGGGCGGTCGGATTTCGACGCGTCGCGCTTGCCTTCGCCGAAGCGGCGTTCGGCGTCCATGCGCTCGCGCTGTGCGTATTCGCCGCGCTTGCGGTCGGAACGCGCACCTTGCGATTTGCCCATCGGGCGTGCGGTCTTGATGCCTTTGCGCATCGTGGCGGGTGCTGCTGCGGTTTCTTCGTCGCTGCCTTCGGACATTTCAGCGGATTGCTGCTGGCCTTTGCGGGCGGGACGCTCCGACGGGTTCAGCAACAGCTGGATATCGCGCCACAGGTCATGATCGTCGGGCGTGATGAAGCAGACGGCGGAACCTTCCGCGCCGTTACGCGCGGTGCGGCCGATGCGGTGGATGTAGTCTTCTGCGACCTGCGGCAGGTCATAGTTGATGACGTGTTCGATATGCGGGATATCGAGGCCGCGCGCGGCGACGTCGGTTGCCACCATGATGCGGTATTTCATGTCGCGGAAGGCCTGAATGACGCGGTTACGCTGGTTCTGGTTCAGGTTGCCGTGGATGGGGGCAGCCGATTGTTCATCCGCGTTCAGTTTCAGCGCGAGGCGGTCTGCGCCGCGTTTCGTTTTGACGAAGATGATGACCGAACCGGTACGTGCGCGCAGTTCCTGCATCAGCAGCGTGTATTTCTGCGAGGTGACGGTGCGGATGACTTCCTGCTTGATCTTGCGGATCGGCTGGTTGACTTCGCCGACCGACACGCGGAGCGGGTTGTTGGTGTATTGCTGCGACACCTTCACGATATGCGGGGGCAGCGTGGCGGAGAACAGCAGCGTCTGGCGCTGTTTGGGCATACGCGACACCACGCGGTCGATCTGCGGGCCGAAACCCATATCGAGCATACGGTCGGTTTCATCAAGCACAAGGAACGAGGTGGTGGAGAGGTTCAGGCTGCCTTGTTGCAGGTGGTCGTTGATGCGGCCGGGCGTGCCGATGATGATGCGGGCGCGGCTGCGCAGCTGTTGCAGCTGCTTGAACATCGACTGGCCGCCGATGAGCAGCGCGGTTTTCATTTGCGGGGAGGTGGACAGCATCAGCTTCACCGCATCCAGCACCTGCGCCGCGAGTTCGCGGGTGGGCG
>JBBRVE010000082.1:0-13320 GCA_038247245.1 Bdellovibrionales bacterium
AGCCCCAGCGCGGTCGGGATCAGGATGACTTTATTCTTCAGCGAACCCTTGAACACCGCCCATACCATCGGCAGCTTGCGGTCGCGCTGGCCGCCGATCAGCAGGTTGCAGGCAATGGCCGTATCGTCGCCGACCACGCCCAGTGTCTGCACCGCCGCGCGTTGCGACAGGGCAGCCATCTCTCCCAGCTGTGCGGCGAAACCTGCCGACATGCGCGTTAATCTTTCTGTTGTTGAACGACAGAAAAGATACCCGATGGGGTACAATAATGAAAGTATTATGTAACTTGTTGATTTAGAAGCGATAACCTAAGCTGACGGTGCCGAAAATCGACGGGTCGTCCTGCTTGTCGAATTCTTTCGTCCGGTACATCAGCGCATAGCTGAGGCGCGTATGCCCATAGGTGAAGGCAATGCCGGCACTGGCATCGCCAACGAAGATCTTTTTATCGACGCTGTAGCTGTCGGCAAAGGTATTGCCATCGAGGAATATATTGCGGCCAACCGCGCGGCCTTCGATGCCGCCGAACAGGTGCCAGCTGAACTGGCCGTCATCGACGATAAACGCACCCGTGCCGGGCATGGCGGGGCGCACCCGTGCCGGATCATCCTGGAACCGGCCCGATGACGGGCTGAGGCGGAGGGAAAGACCCGCATTGGTATAGGTATAGATGTTGCCGAGCGTCACACCGAAATGCGGCTCGACCCCCGCCGATAAGCCCAAGGGGCCTTCAAACCCGTAGCGCTCCGGCCAGCGGCGCTGCCAGCTGAGCATCAGGCCCGGTTCG
Source organism: Bdellovibrionales bacterium (assembly GCA_038247245.1). Lineage (GTDB taxonomy): Bacteria > Pseudomonadota > Alphaproteobacteria > Micavibrionales > UBA2020 > JAPWJZ01. The sequence goes on from JBBRVE010000082.1 coordinate 788, forward strand.
TTCGACAACTGGTTGTCCCAGCCGCGCGGCGTGGGGCTGTCGGAAATATGCTCGTGGACGAAGCTTTGCACCTGACGGCCAAGCGCTGCGGGGCCGACAACACCCACCGTCGCCTCCAGTTCATCGATATGGTTGTTCGTCACGCTGACCAGACCGGCGGAGGTGTAAAGGAACGCAGCCCAGGGGCGGTCGTTCGGGTCCTGCGTCACCCGCGTGATGTCCTTGGGCGTGTACAGGTTATGGCCGATCGAATAATAAACACTGGTCGTCTTGTTGATTGAAAAGGTTGGAACCAGCCGGTCGATCGTATCGAAAATCGCAGGCGGGCGCTTGCCCATGTCGAAATAGCTGATGCGGGCGCCGTTCGTATAATTCTGGTCGGTGCCGCCGCCATACAGGTCGTTTTCGGAATTGAGGGTAATGAACTTGCGGTCTTGCACGCCCACCAGACGCTGCGCGATCTGCTGCTGCAAGGTCTCTTTTTCATCCGCCGCGCGGGCGGGCGACGAAAGCAGTAATATGGCGAACAGGAATGTGAAAAGGACCGGTCTCATAACGCATACTAGCACGGCAACCCAAATCCGTTTACTGACCCTCACGACAATTTCGCAAGTGGTGCAAAAAAACAAGCCGTCCGGATGAAGGGACGGCTTGTTTTCGGATAATCAACCGGCATGCGGCGGCAGACCTCGCGACTACGCCGCTTCGGAATACGCCTCGATCGGCGGGCAGGCGCAGATCAGGTTGCGGTCGCCGGCAGCATGGTCGATGCGGTTGACGGGCGGCCAGTATTTGTCGCCCACCAGGTGCGATGCCGGAAATGCACCGTCATGGCGGGAATAGGGGCGTTCCCACTTGTCCGCTGTCAGGTCGCTAAGCGTATGCGGGGCGAGCTGCAGGGGGTTGTTGCCTTGCGGATATTCGCCCTTTTCGACCTTGGCGATTTCCATGCGGATGACGGTCAGCGCCTCGATGAAGCGGTCCAGCTCCGCCTTGCTTTCCGATTCCGTCGGCTCGATCATCAGCGTGCCGGGGACGGGGAAAGACATGGTGGGCGCGTGGAAACCGAAATCCATCAGGCGTTTGGCGATGTCGTCGACGCTGATATTGGCGCTGGTTTTCAGCGGGCGCGTATCAAGAATACATTCATGCGCCACATAGCCGTTCTTGCCCTTGTAGAGCGTGACGTAATGCTTTTCCAGTTTCTTGGCGATGTAGTTGGCGTTCAGGATGGCAACCTGCGTTGCGCGCTTCAGCCCTTCGGTGCCCATCAGCGTGATATAGACCCACGAAATCGGCAGGATCGATGCCGAACCATAGGGCGCAGCCGATACCGGGCCAATCGCATTTTCACCGCCGACGCCGCCCACCAGCGGATGGCCGGGCAGGAACGGGGCAAGGTGTTCGGCAACGCCAATCGGGCCCATGCCCGGGCCGCCGCCGCCATGCGGGATGCAGAATGTTTTATGCAGGTTCATATGCATCACATCCGCACCGAACTTGCCGGGGCAGGCGAGGCCAACCAGCGCGTTGAAATTCGCGCCGTCCATGTAAACCTGACCGCCATTGTCGTGGATGATCTGGCAGATTTCGCGGATCTCTTCCTCGAACACGCCATGCGTTGACGGATAGGTGACCATCAGCGCGGCAAGTTTGTCCTTGTGCTGCGTCGCTTTCGCGCGCAGGTCGTTCAAATCCACGTTGCCGTTTTCGTCGCAGCCGGTGATGACGACTTCCATGCCCGCCATCACGGCGGTTGCGGGGTTGGTGCCATGCGCGGATGACGGGATCAGGCAGATATTGCGGTGCTGTTCGCCCTTTGATTCATGATAGGCGCGGATGACCAGCAGGCCGGAATATTCGCCCTGTGAGCCTGCGTTCGGCTGCAGCGTGACGGCGGCAAAACCGGTGAGGGTGCAAAGCTTTGCTTCGAGGTCTTTCAGCATCAGCTTGTAACCCTGCGCCTGATCGAGCGGCGCGAAGGGGTGCATGCTGCCGAATTCGGGCCAGGTCACGGGGATCATTTCCGCGGTCGCGTTCAATTTCATGGTGCAGGAACCCAGCGCGATCATGGAGCGGTTGAGCGCGATGTCTTTCTGTTCCAGATGGCGCAGGTAACGCAGCATTTCGGTTTCGGAGCGATATTGATGGAAGGTCGGGTGCTGCAAATATTCCGATGTGCGTTTCAGCGATTGGGGAATGGCATCCGCCACGCCCGCATCCAGCGCCTCGACCGAGAAACCGAGCGCGCCCTTGCCGGAGAATACCTGCCACAAGCGGAAGACTTCATCGCGGGTGGAGCGTTCATCGAACGACACACCGATGCGGCCGTCGCCGAAATCGCGCAGGTTGATTTCCTTCGCCTGCGCGCGGTCGAGAATTTCCTGTGCATGGCTGCCGGTATCGACCGTCACGGTGTCAAAGAAGCTGGCATTGGTGGAACTGAAACCCAGCTTGCGCAACCCTTCCGCGAAAATCGCGGCGAGGCGGTGCGTACGGGTTGCAATCGTTTTCAGGCCTTCAGGGCCGTGATAAACGGCATAGAAAGCGGCGATGTTCGCCAGCAGCACCTGCGCGGTGCAGATGTTCGACGTCGCCTTTTCGCGGCGGATATGCTGTTCGCGCGTTTGCAGGGCAAGGCGGTAAGCGGCTTTGCCCTTGCTGTCGACGGATACGCCGACGATACGTCCGGGTATCGAGCGTTTATAGGCATCCTGCGCCGCAAAAAACGCGGCATGGGGCCCGCCATAGCCCAGCGGCACGCCGAAGCGCTGCGCCGAGCCGAACACGATATCCGCGCCCCATTCGCCGGGCGGTTTCAGCAGGGTCAGCGCCAGCAGGTCGGTCGCAACCGCAACCGCCATGTTTTTCGATTTCGCTTTGGCCGCCAGCGCGCCGTAATCAACCACCGCGCCTGAAGTGCCGGGATATTGCAGCAGGATGGCAAAGCCGTCTTTTTCGATCAGGTCTGCGGGCTTGCCAACCACAACTTCGATGTTCAGCGGCCTGGCGCGCGTTTCGACAACCGCGATGGTTTGCGGGTGGCAGTCATCGGCGACAAGGAACACGTTGCTGGTCGAAGTGCCGACGCGCTTTGCCAGCGTCATGGCTTCGGCGGCGGACGTTGCTTCATCCAGCATCGAGGCGTTCGCAAGCGGCATGCCTGTCAGGTCCATCGTGACCTGCTGGAAATTGATCATCGCTTCCAACCGGCCTTGCGAAATTTCAGGCTGGTAAGGCGTATAGGCGGTGTACCAGCCGGGGTTCTGCAGCACGTTGCGCAAAATCACGTTGGGTGTGATGGTATCGTAATAGCCCGCGCCGATCAGGGAGCGATAAACCTTGTTCTGCTTCGCCATGCTTTCCAAAAGCGCCAGCGCATCGTGTTCCGTCATCGGCTCGCCGATCGCGGGTGTTGATTTTTCGCGGATGGAGGCGGGGACCGATTTGTTCGTCAGGTCGTCAAGGCTCGTGGCACCCACCGCGCGCAGCATGGCCGCGATATCGGATTCCGACGGGCCGATATGGCGGCGGATGAAATCGCTGCGTTGTTCAAGATCCTGGATCGGCGTCGGCATGCGCTTAAAGTCCTTTAATGTAGTCATTGTACGCGGCTTCGTCTTTCAGGCCGGTCAGTTCGTTTTCGTTGGCGATTTTCACTTTGAAGAACCATGCCTGCCCGAGCGGGTCGGTGTTGACCAGTGCAGGGTCGCCCGACAGGGCGGCGTTGATTTCAACGACTTCGCCGGTCACGGGGGAATAAAGCTCCGACGCCGATTTGACGGACTCAACCACGCCCGCCTGACCGCCCTTGGTCAGCGTCGCGCCGATTTTCGGCAGTTCGACGTACACAACGTCGCCCAGCGCCTTTTGCGCGAAATCGGTGACGCCGACGGTGCCGACGCCATTTTCGATGCGGATATATTCGTGGTCTTCGCTGAACAGGATTTTAGACATTTAGATTTCCCCTTAGTCTTTTTTGTAATTGTTTTTGACGAATGGCAGCGTGACGACTTCGCACGGGCGTGCGACGCCGCGCAGCATGGCGTTCATTTTGGTGCCCGCTTTGGCGACATCGGAATTGACGTAGCCCATCGCGACAGGTCCGTCGACCGTCGGGCCGAAACCGCCCGAGGTGATGACGCCGACTTTTTTGTCGCCGATGAACAGTTCGGTCTTTTCGCGGATGGGCGCGCGGCCCTCCGGCTTGATGCCGACGCGCAGGATAAAGGTGCTGCCGTCCAGCTGTTTCTTGATCTTCTCGTAACCCGGGAAACCGCCCTGTTCGCGGCGGCGCTTCGGGATCACCCATTTCAGGTTCGCATCAATCGGCGTGGAATGGTCGTCGATGTCGTGACCGTACAGGCACAGGCCCGCTTCAAGGCGCAGGCTGTCGCGCGCGCCAAGGCCGATCAGCTTCACTTCCGGTTCCTGCAGCAGCTCGTTCGTGAATTCGACGGCAAAGGCGTTCGGCACCGAAATTTCGAACCCGTCTTCGCCCGTGTAGCCGGAGCGCGACAGGAAAATTTCATGGCCTTTATATGATGTTTTAACGGATTCCATGAATTTCATCCCCAGCACATCGGGGAAGAAGATCGACGCCGCCTGTTCCGCCTTCGGACCCTGCAGCGCCAGCAACGCGCGGTCGCCAAGGTATTGCAGTTTCGTGCGGCGGCCGATTTTTTCCTGAATGAAGGCGAAATCCTTTTCCTTGCAGGCGGCGTTCACCACCACCAGCAGCGTGCGCGCATCCCAGCGCGTGACCATCAGGTCGTCAATAATGCCGCCGTCGTCATTCAGCAGGACGGTGTAGCGCATCTTGCCGGGTTCCAGCCCCACGATGTCGCCGGGTACGATGGTTTCAAGGGCGATGGCGGGGTCCGCGTCATTGCCCGTCAGGATCGCCTGACCCATATGGGAGACGTCGAACAGGCCGGCTGCCGTGCGGGTGTGCACATGTTCCTTGAGCACGCCCATGCCGTCATACTGCACGGGCATGTCATAACCGGCGAAGGGCACCATTTTTCCGCCCATCGAGGTATGGATGGGCCAGAGCGTAGTTTTCAGAAGGGGGGCGTCATTTTTTTGAGCGGCTTCCAAGGCAAATTCCTTTACATAGTCATTCGGATTTTGCCCCGCTCTGTCTTCTTTGCCTTAGAGATTCCGCATTCATGCCAATTACTTGGTCAGATGCTTGCTCCTTTGGCGCGGCTGAGCCGCTTTCCAGAGTACGAAGTCGCCGCGCGGTCCTTTTGCCTGAGAGTTTTCCGGGGTGATTGCTCCTTCGGCGCCGGTCTTTCAACCGGTCTCTCCCGCGTGGCGGTCGCTTTGTTCGATTGACACTAATGTCTCTTGCCCTAAAGTCAACTAAAGGAACGAAGAGGGTAGATAAAACGACATGGCCACGAATTCGCAACGCGCACCGACACCGGTGCTGGTTTCAAGCTATGCGCTTGGTTTCATTGTTTTTTGCCTCATCGTTTATATCCTCAGCGTCGCGGCCACCATCCTGATCCCTTTTGTGATCGCCGTTTTCGTCTGGTACCTCATCAATGCGATGGCGCGGGGTTTGGGGCGCGTAAAACTGGGGGATACGTATCTTCCCCGATTCTTGTGCTTCTTGTTTGCCATGCTCGTTTTGATCGGCGGGCTGTGGTTTGTGTACAAACTGATTTCCGTGAACGCGGTAGAAGTGTTGCGCGCCGCCCCGGTGTACCAGAAAAAACTGATGGCCTTTGTGCCGCGCATATTGTCCGGCCTGCCGCCGGAATATCAGGTGAGCCCCTCCGACCTTGGGACCTATCTGGATGTCGGCGGCTTTATCAAGACGTTCGTCGCGGCATTTACCGGCATCGCCGGCAAATCGCTGGTGGTGCTGTTCTATACGGGCTTCCTTTTGTACGAACAGCAATTTTTCGGCCGCAAGATACAGGAAATGCTGCGCGAGAAAGCAGCCGAAGCCCGCATCCACAAAACGATCAAGACGATCGAGGATAAAATCCAGCGCTATATCTGGGTCAAAACCTTCGTCAGCGCGATGGCCGGCATTTCCACATGGCTGATCCTGATGACGTTCAAGATCAGCTTCGCCGAATTCTGGGGCGTGATGGCGTTCATCTTGCACTTCATCCCCTTTGCGGGCTCGATTGCCGCGGTTGTGCTGCCGTCCGTGGTCGCGCTCGTGCAACTGGGCGATATGGGTGATACCACGCAGCTGGCATCGCTGGTGCTGTGCCTGTCCGCCATTCAGGTGTTCTGCACCAGCTTCCTGGATCCGCGCCTGATGGGAGACAGCCTGAACCTGTCGCCCATCGTGATCATTTCGGCGATTGCCGCCTGGGGCGTGCTGTGGGGCGTGCCGGGCATGTTCCTGGCCGTGCCGGTCCTGTCGGCTGCCGTCATCATCATGTCGCAATTCACGAACACCAAATCGATTGCGATACTGATGTCTAAAACCGGAGATATCGAAAGCCACGGCACGGGTAAAGACGCATGATGGTAAAACCCGCCCCCGCCCCCGCGCCGGTCAGCAAGGCGCACAGCCTCGCGCTGGGCTTCATCGCGGCCTGCCTGTTCATTTATATCTGCCGCATTGGCGCCGCCGTCATCATGCCCTTGGTGATTTCGCTGTTCATCTGGTACCTGATCAACGCGATTGCCCGCTTTCTGGGGCTGTTGTCCACCAAATCGGGATACAAGCTGCCGCGTGTCTGGCGCTTTGTTTTCGCGCATGTGATCATCGCGCTGGTCGGGTTCCTTTTATATAAAATGGTCAGCGCGAATATCGACGACGTCATGCGCGAGGCGCCGAAATATGGCGCGAGTTTCGACAAGATCCTGGCCGAAGTGGCGCAGCGCCTGAACCTCGACCACACGCCCACGCTGCACGAGGCGTTCAAGGAAGTCTTCGGCAATTACGTCGATATCGGCCAGTTCATCACGGTGTTTGCCGGCATGCTGACGGGTATCGCGGGCAAGACGATCATCATTTTGTTCTATGTCGGCTTCATGCTGTACGAACAGCGCTGGTTCAACCGCAAGATGAAGCTGATGATTACCGACAAGGAACGTGAAAGCCATGTGCGCCATGTGCTGAAGGTCATCGACTCCAAGATCCAGAAATACATCGGCGTGAAGGCGTTTGTTTCGCTGCTCGATTCATTCCTGACGTTCCTGATCCTCACCTATTTCAAGGTCGATTTCGCGGGCTTCTGGGGCGTGATGGCGTTCTTTTTGCACTTCATCCCCTATGCGGGGTCGTTCGTGGCGGTCACCACGCCCTGCCTGATCGCGATGATCCAGCATGGCGACCTGACCGTGGTTGTGATGCTGGCGGCGACGCTGCTGACCAGCCACGCTTTCCTCGGCCATATCCTTGATCCGTATCTGATGGGCAATAACCTGAACCTGTCGCCCATTTTCATCATCTCCAACCTTGCGATGTGGGGAATGCTGTGGGGCGTACCGGGCATGTTCCTCGCCATCCCCATCCTTGCGATCACCACGATCGCGCTGTCGCAGTTTGAATCGACGCGTCCCGTGGCAGTGCTGTTTTCAAAGACAGGGCTGGACCATCATACGAGACGGAAGCGGCCGAAGCCGGAGGTTTAAAAGCGCGCGGCCTATAGCCCCAGCCGCTTCTTGCGTTCAATATATCCGCGCGTGCTCTGGTCGATCTCGTAATCACCCAGCTTGATAATCATGCCGCCGATGAGGGACGGGTCGACCTCGACCTTCGTTTCGCCCGCCACGATATTGAATTTATCGCGGATACGCCCGATCAGGTGGTCGGAGGTCGCAACATCCATGGGAAAGGCAGAGGTAAGGGTGATGTCGACATGACCCTCCAGTTCCTTGCGCTGGCGCACATAGGATTCAAACACCCAGGGCGCATAGGACAGTTTCTTGCCATCAATCAGTGCATCGACGAATTCGCGGAAGATTTCATCGGCCTCCATCTTGTCGTAGACGGGCTTCATGACATCTTTCATGTCTTCAGGTTTCAGGCGCGGGTCGCGCAGGATTTTGTCGAAATCCGGCATCTTGACGATCTCCGCCAGTAATTCCAATTTTTCTTCCCATACCGTCACGGCAGACATTTCCTGTGCGATTTCCAGCGCAGCCTTGGCATAGATGCGGCCCAGTTTCGGGGCCATGTCGCGTTTGGGTTTGGGTTCCATTATTGATCCTTCTTGAACACAAATCGTGAATAGAACCAGCTGAGCGCCAGCAAGCTGAGGCCGAGGCCCATGAACGAGAACACGCGGTAAAGCCCCATCAGCTCGTCAACGTCATACAGGAACACCTTGCCGACCGTCACGATCATGACGCCCAGCGACGCGATGCGCAGCGCCTTGTTCTGCTTCAGCGTGCCAAGGAACAGCAGGCCCGCGCCCAGCAGCAGCCAGACGGCGGAATAGGTATAGACCTCGGCGTTTTCCGTCGCGCCTTCCATCAGGAAGCGCCCGTGATAGAACTGGCGCACCTGCAGCGTGACGAAGATGAACAGCAGCGTCAGCGACAGCCCGCCCGTCAGGCTGCGCGGCAAGGTTGCCATGCGCAGCTGCGGTTTTTCCTCCAGCCACAGCCACGCGACCGGCAGCGCATAGGGCAGCCAGAGGTAATTCAGCAGCGGCGTCGCGCCCACATCCTGCGACCGGCTCCAGAGCGGGTTGGAAATGAACAGGTCGAAATAGAACACGCGGAACATCGCCATCGCGAACAGGAACGACCCCGCCCACAACAGCGCGCGGCGGCTGTACAACCGGCCGGTGTAGACGACCAGCAATGCCATCGCGAAGAAGATATTCGTGATGATGCCGCGCTCCATGAAGCCCGCCTTGCGGAACAGAACATCCTCCGGCACCTTGAACACATGACGGGCGAGGTAATAGAGCATCAGCGCGCCCAAACCCACCATCGTCATTTCAAATAGCTCGACCAGTTTGTCGTCGCCACGCAGGCGCAGGAAATACGACGCAGCGCCCAGCAGCACCATCGGTATGCCCAACTGGAACAGCGGCTGGTCGGCGAGCGGCGGCAGGCCGCGCCACGGCGACCATTCGATGCCGAGCAGGCTGTTGGCGGTCACGCTGCCCAGCAACAGCAATTGGGGCAGGATCAGCAGCAGGAACACGGCAAACAGGATTGCCGCGATTTTGCGCAGCGCCTTGATGTCGATTTTCCACGCTACCCAGCAAACGGCCAGCGTTTAGGCGGCGAAGGCAACCGCCATCCAGTCCTGATGCACCTCGATCACCAAGGCAATCGATGCAAAGGCGGTCGTGATCAGGCTGAACAGCGCCAGCAGGCGGTCGCGCAGCATTTCATTGCCGACAAAATTGCGGAACACATCGCCCGTCAGCCACGCAAAGGAAAGCGCCAGCAGCACGGCAATCGCCGACCACACATGCAGCACATCGCCGGAAATGATGTTCAGCATCGGATAGATTTCCTTGCCGATGGTCGCGTAACCGACGGCATAGAAACCAAGCGCGGCGGTCGCCAGCACGCCGCCCCATGTCAGCGACGGCCACCGGCGCAGCAGCCAGAAGGACGGGACGATGTAAACAGCGGCAAGGCCCAGTTCGACCAGCGCCATATCGCTATCCGCGCCATGACGCCAGACCAGCAGCATCATAAAACTGGTGCCCAGCGACAGGTACGGCACATAACGGAACTGCGCGGGGCGGAAGAACGCCATGGCAATGCCGCCCAAGGCCAGCAGGCCGAACATGCCCCATTCAAGCATGCCGTAATCGCAGCGCATGGTGACAAATGCCATCAACGCAACGCCCGCAACGGCGGTGAACACGTTCAGCGTGCCGATGCTCGCGCGGTCTTTGCCGCTCAGTGTTTTGTCTTCCTGCGCCGACGGCACCATGATGACGCCGCTGACAGCCAGAATGAACAGCCCCATGACCAGCCCGTCGCCGGCGCTGAAATTGCCGCTGAAATTCCACGCAAGGATCCAGCCAAAGGCCAGCACCGCCATCGGCACCGACAGCGCCCACCAGCCCAGCTTGCGGAAGGCGGTGAACAGGCCTGCGACAAGGCAGAACAGATAGAAAAACAGCATCGGCGCGGACGGATGGTCCGTGCGGATCAGCGCGGGCGTGATGAAGCCGCCCAGCATCCCCAGCACCGCAACCGGCATGCCGTGACGCACCGACAGCACAACGGCAAGCGCGGTCGTGGCCGCCATGCCGATGAAACCCACCATCGGCGGGAAGAAATGATACATCTGCGTTGCGGCATAGATGGTCGCATACAGCGCCGCGATGCCGGCACCCGCCAGCGACATTGCAATGCGCGCGCCATCGGCCATGGTCGGGTTTTTTTCGCGGATATAACGCGCGCCGCCGATCAGCAGCGCGGCGAAGATAAAGCCCAGCACGATGCGGACTTCTTCGGTCAGCAAACCCTGCTCGATCGAATATTTCACAAGGTAGAACCCGGCCAGCGCCAGCGAGATACCGCCGATCCAGACGGGCAGGCGCTTGCCGAACTGGAATTCGAAACCGCTGCCGGATGGTGTTTTAGGCGCGTCGTTTTTCACGGGCTGCGAAATTTTCGCGGCGGCATTTTTTTGTTGTTCGGCGCGGATCTTCGCCTGTTCGCGCTCGAACGTCGCGCGGATTTCATCGGGCGCGGTATAGGCCGGAATGCCGCCGGTCAGCGGCGATGACGGCGGAATGGCGCTGGCGGGGGGCAACGGCGATGCGGACGGAATGCCGCCCGGCGTCAGCGGCATGACTTCAATGGGGGCGGCATCTGTGGTGGTGGAAAGCGGGCGGGGCGGCAGGGGGGCGCGGTCAAGACGGCCACGCAATTCGGTCACGTTATCTTCAAGTGCGCGAAAACGGCCCCAGAGGAAGAACAGGAAGACGACGACGCCAAGTACAATTATTTCCATCGTCTTCCTGTGCTTTCTTTATATCGGGTTAGGGTTTGGGCGGCTTGGCGGCGGGAGGGGCTTTCGCCTTCGCCGCTTCTTTCGCAGCTTCTTCCTGCTTCAGCGCCTTTTTGTCGGGCTTGCCGATCATGGTTTTCGGCAGGCTGTCGCGGGTTTCGAACTGCTTGGGCATTTCATACGGCGCAAGTTTATCGCGCAGGAACGCGGTCATGGTCTTGTCGTCGACCTTGGCTGCATCCGCCTTGTACACGATGAACGCCTTCACGGTTTCGCCGCGGTATTCATCCTTGACGCCCAGCACGATCACTTCGGACACGTTCGGGTGCTGCATGATCGCTTCTTCCACCTTGCGGGGGAATACTTTCAGCCCGGATGCGTTGATCATGTCCTTGATGCGGTCGACGATGAAGATATAGCCTTCTTCATCCATGTAACCGACGTCGCCGGTGTGGAAATAGCCGTCTTTGTCCATCACATTGGCGGTTTCGTCTTCGCGGTTCCAGTAACCCTGCATCACCTGCGGGCCGCGCAGGCAGATTTCGCCTTCCATGCGGATGGGGCAGGCCTGGTCGGGGAATTCCAGGTTGGCGATTTTCACTTCCGTTTTGGGGAGCGGCATGCCGATGGAATTCAGTTTCTTTTCGCCATGCACGGGGTTCGCAACAGCGATGGGCGACGTTTCCGACAGGCCGTAACCTTCGGTCAGCGCCGTGCCGGTCAGCTTCGTCCAGCGCGTCTGCGTCGTTTCGGGCAGGCCCGCACCGCCGGAGAGACAGATTTTCAGCGACGACAGGTCGTATTTTTTGACGTCGGGATGATCCATCAGCGCCTTGTACAGCGTCGGCACGCCCGCGAACATCGTGGGCTTTTCCGCGTCGATGGTCTTCAGCGTCGTTTTCGCATCGAACTGCGGCAGCATGACGATTTCAGCGCCCAGTTTGATCGACAGGTTCATCTGCACGGTCATGGAAAACACGTGGAAGAACGGCAGCACGACCAGCATCTTTTCCTGCTTGTTCGTTTTTGCCGAACCGCTGGTGAACCAGAAATCGGCCTGGTTCAGGTTGGCGGACAGGTTCGCATGGGTCAGCATCGCGGCTTCGGGAATACCCGTCGTGCCGCCCGTATATTGCAGCACGGCCAAGTCGGTCGGCTTCACGTCGACAGGCGCGGGATTGCCCTTGTTCTTCATCAGTTTGGCGAACGGAATGTGTTTATCGTCGCTCTTTACCTTGACGGTATCAGCCTTGCCGAACCAGCCCTTGACGGTGTTGAGGACTTTATACGCAAAGCCCTTCACGCCCGGCAGCGCATCGGCAAGATCCGCCACGATGACTTTTTTCAGGCAGGTGGTGCCATCCAGCATCTTGTCGATCTTCGGCTGGATTTTCGTCACGGCCAGCGACACCATCACATCGGTTTTGCTGTCGTTGATCTGGCCGCGCATTTCCTGTTCGGCATAGAGCGGGTTGAAGTTAACGACCGTCGCGCCGGCCTTCAGCGCGCCGTAATAGGCGATCACATAGAAAGGCGTGTTCGGCAGGCACAGGCCCACATGCGAACCCTTGCCGAAGCCTGCGTCCTGCAAACCCTTGGCGAATTTGTCGACTTCCTGACC
>JBBRVE010000083.1:0-13232 GCA_038247245.1 Bdellovibrionales bacterium
CCCCTTCGTCGCACTGGCAATGGCATCATCGACATTGCAACGCCTCTTCACGGCCTCCGGCCACCGCGCAGCGGGCGACCCCTATTTCCTGTATGCCGCCAGTAACCTCGGCAGCTTTTCCGGCTTGTTGCTCTATCCGTTGGTTGTGGAAAAGCTGCTGACAATTCCAGAGCAGGCGCATTTGTGGCTGAGCGGATATGTCGCGCTAATCGTATTTGCCGCCATTTGTATTGGCTTTGCGAAATCTATGCCCGCAGCGACTTACATGAAAGCCGCGCCGCTGGCGGCCGGCCTTCGCTGGCGCTGGATTTTATTCGCCTTTATCCCATCCAGCCTGATGATGGGGGTCACCACGCAGATCACGACCGCGATTATCGCAGCGCCGTTGCTGTGGGTGCTGCCGTTGGGTGTTTACCTGCTAACCTTTGTGCTGGCCTTTGGCAAGACATCGCCCGCGCGGCTGGCCGTTATTGAAAAACTGCATCCGATGGCAGTCTGCCTTGCCTTCGGCCTGATCTTTTTTGCGACCGTATCGCTGGATGCACCTTGGGTGATCATGTGCCTGCTGCTGGCGTGTTTCGGCGTCGTGGCACTGGCGTTTCACACCAGATTGGCAGCATTGCGCCCGCTGGATGACGGACAACGGCTGACCGATTACTACCTGATGCTTGCCTTCGGCGGCGCTCTCGGCGGCGTGCTTAACGCGTTTGTAGCGCCCGTCATATTCGACAGGCTGCACGAGTTGCCGATAATGCTGGCGGCATCGCTACTGTTTCATCCGCGCTTGCGTACACGCATGACCCGAAACGACCTGACATCCGTCTGCATCGGCGGTATAGGCCTGATCGTATGGGCCTTCATGCACCACCACAGTATCGGCGCACCGGACTTCCTCGAAGTTTTTTTGGTAATTCTGTTTGTCGCCGCGCTGCGCAACCCGCGCTTTGCGTTGGCAGGCTGTTTGCTGCTGATGGCGATGCCCTTCACAATGCCGCGCGACGGGCAAGGCGGCATGTATCAGCGGAATTTCTTCGGCATGCTGCATGTCTATGATCGTAATGTCACCTTTGATGGCGAGAAACACCATATCCGTTATTTCGGCCACGGCACGACGCTGCACGGGTTGCAATCGCTGGACACCTATATGGCAGATATTCCCACAGCCTATTTTTCGCATGGTGGGCCGGTCGGCGATATTTTCCATACCTTTATGCCAAAAAATGTCGCGGTCATGGGCCTCGGCGCCGGTACGCTCGCCTGCCAACATGCGCCCGACCGGTCCTTTACCTTTTTTGAAATCGATCCCGCCGTGGTAACAATCGCGCGCGACAATTTCACATTCCTGAGCGCCTGTCCCGGAATGACACCGCACCGCATTTTCACCGGCGACGGCCGGCTTGAAATTGCAAAACTGAAGGGCGAAAAATTCGACCTCATCATGCTCGACGCCTTTTCATCCGACATGGTGCCCGTCCATCTAATATCTGTCGAGGCGATCGAGCTTTATAAAACGCTGCTGGCCGACAACGGCATGCTCGCCTTTAATATCTCCAACAATTACGTCAGCCTTGCAGCGACTCTGGCGGCAGGGGCAAAGGCCGCAGGCATGCAGGCACGGTACAAGCATTACGATTTTATCGATCCTCCCCTGTTTTTTCCGAGCGACTGGCTGTTGATGGCGCATGAAGGCGTGGATATGACCGCCTTCCGTGAACAGGGCTGGGTTCCGCCGCTGCAAAACGGCGAACGCGCATGGACGGACAATTATTCAAATATTATAGGGATTATGAGGTTTTAAATGCCCAAAAAAGACGCGCATTCAACAATGATAACGCTGGTTGTTTTCAGCTTCACATTGTTCCTCTCCGCTTCGCTCATGTTCTCCGTCCAGCCGATGGCGGGCAAGATGCTGCTGCCGCTGGTCGGCGGCACACCGGCGGGATGGATTGTCGCGATGGCGTTCTTTCAGGTCATGCTGCTGGCCGGATACCTGATCGCGCACGCCCTGTCTAAATTCCCGTCGCTGAAGCACGGGATTGCCTATGTCGCGGCGTTGCTGGCGGGCATCGTGTTCCTGCCCGTCGCGCTTGACCATGCCGTCGGTGCAGGCTCAATCCCGGAAGCGGGCCGCATTTTCCTGCTGTTGACGCAGGCCCTTGCCGTGCCCTTCATCGCGCTGTCGGCCACATCTTCGACACTGCAGCGTCTTTTCATGAACACGCGCCACGGCTCATCCGGCGACCCTTATTTCCTTTATGCCGCCAGCAACCTTGGCAGTTTCGCGGGTTTGTTACTTTACCCACTGCTGGTCGAGCCGCAATTGACGCTCGCACAACAGGCGCAATATTTTACCGGCGGCTATGCACTGCTGATCCTGCTGGCCGGAACCTGCGTCTGGTTCGCGCGCGGACCCGAGAAAAAAGCGGCAAAAATAAATGACAAAGGCCGCGCCGCCACTGGTAAACGCCAGCTTGAATGGCTGGCGCTCGCCTTTATCCCGTCCTGTTTGTTGATGGGCGTGACGACATATATCACCTCCGATGTCATTTCCGCCCCGCTGGTCTGGATTTTGCCGCTGGCACTGTACCTGCTCACTTTCGTGATCGCGTTCAGCAGCAAGCCGATTGTGTCGCTGCGCGTGATGGAGGCTGTCCAGCCTTATGTCGCCTGCCTTGCCGTCATCGTCATTTCACTATTAGGCGCGACATGGCTGTTCAGCTGGCCGGGTGTCGCGTTCTATCTTGCTGTTTTTACGCTGGTCGCTCTCGCCTGCCATTCGCGCCTTGCCAGCTTGCGGCCGCTGGATGATGGCCGGCAATTAACCTCTTTCTATCTCATGATGTCGGTCGGTGGCGCGTTAGGTGGCGTTTTGAATGCATTCATCTTTCCGGTCGTTTTCAACCGCCTGATCGAATTTCCGCTGACACTGCTGGCATCTTTCATGATCCACAAGGAATACAAAGCGAAGTCTGTCACAGGCATGCTGATCGCGGGGCTTCTGCTGCTCTCCATCCTGCTTGTCAACGTAACCAGTCCTGATATCGGTATTGATATCGTAGAAGGACGCAAGGTGGCGTTGCAGGCTGTATTCCTTGTACTTGCAATCGGCGTGATCTTCTTCCTGAAAAAACTCACGCCCGCCGTGCTGACACTCGGCACGCTGGTTGTTTTCATGATCGCGCAATATGTAATTGCCGACCGCACCGAACTGCTCAGCATCCGCAACTTCTACGGCACCGTGCGCCTGTACGACAAACCGCAGCAGATTGATGGCAAGACGGAAATCGTGCGCTCGATGCGCCACGGCTCCACCACCCACGGTATTCAGGTACAAAGCGACAAAGTACTCGCCATGACACCCACCGCCTATTTCACGCGCAAGGGGCCTGTCGGCGATGTATTCACCTACTTCAAGCCGAAAAAAGTCGCGGTGCTGGGCCTCGGCATCGGTACGATGAACTGCTATAACGAACCGTATCGCGAATTCACGTTTTTCGAAATCGACCCCGCCGTCGTGCAGGTGGCGGAGGATAACTTCACCTTCCTCAGCGCGTGCAAATCAAAGAAGCCCCCCGTGATAAAGGTCGGCGACGGGCGTCTTGAACTTGCAAAAATGTCGGAGAAATTCGACATGCTGTTTATGGATGCCTTCACATCCGATTCCATTCCGACGCATCTGTTGACGAAGGAAGCACTGCAGCTTTATATCGACAGTCTCGCGCCCGGCGGCGTGATTGCAATCAACGTATCAAACCGTTATTTCGCGCTGTGGGATACGATTGCGACGACCTCCGCCACTATCGGCCTTAAAACCGAAATGAAGGCCGATACCAACGGCAAACGTCCCGCCTATAGCTCGCCCAGCCTTTGGCTGATGATCAGCAAGAACCGCGACAATAAAACCCTGTCGTCGCGCGGCTGGCATGTGGTGAAACCAAAAGACGATATCCGTCCGTGGACGGATGAATATACCAGCCTGCTCGGCACCTTGTCGCTAGACGTGCCCGCCCGCGCGGAGGCTAAATAATGACGACGGTGCCGCAACGCTTCAGCCTTGGCGTTTATGCGGCAACGCTGTTCCTGTCGGCTGCCATTATGTTCGCGCTACAGCCCATGGTCGGCAAAATGCTGCTTCCGATCGTGGGCGGCACACCCGCTGGCTGGATTGTCACGATGGCATTTTTTCAGGTCATGCTGCTGGCAGGGTATTTCCTCGCCCATACCCTGTCGCGGTTTAGTCCGCGTTTGCATGGCTTGATATATCTTGCACTGATGGGCGCGGGATGTTTTTTTCTGCCTGTGCATATCGCAATGGATACCGCCGCCCCCGGCGCGTTTGATATCTTCCGCCTGCTGACCGTTGTGGTGGCCGTGCCTTTTATCGCGGTATCAGCGACATCATCGACGCTGCAGCGCCTGTTCACCACCACGGGGCATCCATCGTCCGGTGACCCATATTTCCTCTATGCCGCCAGCAACCTTGGCAGCTTTACGGGTTTGTTCCTCTACCCCCTGCTGATTGAATCCAAATGGGGTCTGGCGGCGCAGTCACAGAACTGGTTTATGGCCTTTGGTGTGCTGATGGCGGCAGGCGCGCTTTGTCTTGCGCTGGCGAAGGGCAAGGATGACAAAATAAATACCTCGCATGACGGCACGGCGGCAACCACGCGCCAGCGCATGGAATGGATACTGCTCTCCTTCTTCCCTTCTGCCCTGTTGCTGGCCGTGACGACGCATATTACAACCGATGTGTTTTCCGCGCCGATGATCTGGATTTTGCCGCTGGCGCTGTACCTGCTGACTTTCGTTATCGCTTTTGGTCGCCGCCAGTGGTTCAAGTTTGCCGATGTGGCGCGGTTTCACCAGATTGTAGTTCCTCTCGCGGCAGCGCTGACCTGCGTTTACAACCTGAATATCCGTGTTTCCGTTTATGCGATGTTCTGCCACCTGTTCGCCTTCAGCGTTGTCGCGCTTGTCTGTCATATGATTCTCGCGAAAAAACGTCCGGGCGGCGGCGGGCGACAGTTGACGGAATATTATCTGATGATGTCAATCGGCGGGGCATTGGGCGGCGTGCTGAACGCCTTTATCCTGCCTGTGCTGCTCGATCGCCTTGTAGAATATCCGGTATTGATGACGCTATCGCTTGTCATGCTGCCCGCCTTTGTGCAGCCGATGAATTTACAGGGCAAGATGTTCGCATGGTTCGCGGGCTTCTGCGGTTTCATGTATTTCCTGTTCGTCATGAGCAATGGCAGCTTCGCGGTGACCGACAGCATTGGCCGGCTGAACCAGAACATGATGACGGCGGATATTATCCTGTTCACGCTTGCCATCATGATAGGCCTGAACCCGCGCCTCGCCTTCTACGGTACGCTGGTCCTGTTGCTGGTATCCGAAGTCGTCATACCGCGCGATATTGTCACCACAACCCGTAACTTTTACGGCGTCATCAAGGTGTTTGATCGCCCGCAGATGATTGGCGGCAAGGAGCGTATCGTACGTTTCATGTATCACGGCACGACCACGCACGGCATCCAGATCCGCGACCCGGAAATGGAGAAAACCCCGACCGCGTATTTCTGGGCGGGCGGGCCGGTTGGCGATATTTTCGCGCTGTATAACCCTAAAAATATCGCGGTCGTCGGCCTTGGCACCGGCACCATGAACTGCTTCAGCCGCCCCGACAACGCCTTTACTTTCTTTGAAATCGACGATGCCGTGGAACGCGTGGCGCGGGAGGAATTCACCTTCCTGCAGGTTTGCAGCGGCAAGCGCCCGCCCAAGGTCATCATCGGTGATGGACGCCTTGAACTGGCCAAGCAGACCGAGAAATACAACATGATCGCTCTCGACGCATTTTCGGCGGACACTATCCCCGCCCACCTGCTGACGCTGGAGGCGGTGAAGACGTATCTGGCGCGCCTTGCACCCGGCGGATTGATCATGTTCAACCTGTCGAACCGCTATTTTACCCTCGCCAACCCGCTGCTGCGCGTGGCGGCGGAATTGAACCTCAAAACCCGCTTCGTCCTCGACATTCCGCCGGAAAGCGCGCCGCAGGGCTCGCCCTCCATCTGGTTCGCGATGGCGCCGCAGGGCGTCAGTTTGTCACCACTCGATGACTATGGCTGGGTGGAGCTGGCAGCGCCCGAGGGGGAGAAATTATGGACAGACGATCACACGAATCTGCTTAATTCGCTCACCTTTCGCCCCGCAATTGCCGGCCCCCGCCAGCCCGTCGCCGAAAAGCGCTGAAAAGCCCTGCAATTTCCGCGTGATCATGACACTTGACGCGAAGCCTCGCGCTGCCGTAACTTCGTCAAAATCCACCCAAAGTTCAAAGGGAAGCGATCCTCATGCCCAAGCGCACGGATATCAAGACCATCGCCATTATCGGCGCTGGGCCTATTGTCATTGGTCAGGCCTGCGAGTTTGACTATTCCGGCACGCAAGCCTGCAAGGCACTGCGGGAGGAAGGGTATCGCGTCGTCCTGATCAATTCCAACCCCGCCACGATCATGACCGACCCTGATCTGGCCGACGCCACATATATTGAACCGATTACGCCAGAAATCGTCGCGAAAATTCTTGAAAAAGAAAAGCCCGAAGCGCTACTGCCCACCATGGGCGGCCAGACCGCGCTCAACACCGCGCTTGAACTTGCCAAGAATGGCACGCTGGAACGCCTTGGCATCGAACTGATCGGCGCGAAGGAAGAAGCGATTGAAGTTGCCGAAGACCGCGACCTGTTCAAGAAGGCGATGGAGAAACTCGGGCTCGAATGCGCGCGCGGCAAAACGGTCACCAATTACGCCGATGCGATGGACATGCTCGATTACGTCGGCCTGCCCGCGATCATCCGCCCCTCCTTCACCCTCGGCGGCACGGGCGGCGGCGTTGCGTATAACCGCAACGAATACGAAATGATCGTCCAGCAGGGCCTGAAGGCGTCACCCATCAAGCAAATCCTGATCGAGGAATCCATCCTCGGCTGGAAAGAGTATGAAATGGAAGTCGTCCGCGACAAGGCCGACAACTGCATCATCATCTGCTCCATCGAAAACATCGACCCGATGGGCATCCATACCGGCGACAGCATCACCGTCGCCCCTGCGCTGACGCTGACGGACAAGGAATATCAGGTCATGCGCAATGCCTCGATCGCCGTGCTGCGCGGCATCGGCATCGAAACGGGGGGATCGAACGTGCAGTTCGCCGTGAACCCGAAGGACGGCCGCCTGATCGTCATCGAAATGAACCCCCGGGTCAGCCGTTCATCGGCATTGGCGTCCAAGGCAACAGGCTTCCCCATCGCCAAGGTCGCAGCGAAACTTGCAGTCGGCTTCACGCTGGATGAATTGCAGAACGACATCACCGGATCGACGCCCGTATCGTTCGAGCCCACCATCGACTACGTCGTCACCAAAATCCCGCGCTTCAACTTTGAAAAATTCCGCGGCACCGAAGCGTACCTCACCACCGCCATGAAATCGGTCGGCGAAGTGATGGCGATGGGCCGCACGTTTGAGGAATCGTTGCAAAAGGCGCTTTGCTCCCTCGAAACCGGCCTGAACGGCCTGCAGGAAATGTCGCTGGTGCCAGCGGGCGTCGAGTATAGCGAACAGCATATCGTGGCGGCATTGTCGCAGCCGCGCCCCGACCGCGTGATGATCATCGCGCAGGCCTTCCGCCACGGCTTCACGGTCGATGAAATTTACAAGCATTGCAAATACGACACCTGGTATCTTGAACGCATCAAGGGGCTGGTCGAGCATGAAGAGAACATACGCGCAAACGGCCTGCCCAAAAATTTCACCGAATGGATGGAAACCAAACAGCTTGGTTTCTCCGACGCCCGCCTCGGCGAACTGACCGGCAAGAAAACCGAAGACGTGACGAAACAGCGCCAGAAGGCAAACGTGCGCCCTGTTTACAAACGCGTTGATACCTGCTCCGCCGAATTCCCGTCAAACACATCTTATATGTATTCGACGTATGAATCGAACGGCTTCGCCCCCGGCGCGTGCGAAGCGCACCCGTCCGACCGCAAAAAAGTCATCATCATCGGCTCCGGCCCCAACCGCATCGGTCAGGGCATCGAATTCGATTATTGCTGCGTCCATGCTTCCTTCGCCTTGAAGGATAAAGGCATCGAAAGCATCATGATCAACTGCAATCCCGAAACCGTCTCGACCGATTACGACACGTCCGACCGTTTGTATTTCGAGCCAATCACCTCGGAAAAAGTCCTCGACATCATCCATATCGAACAGCAAAAGGGCGACCTGCTGGGCGTGATCGTGCAGCTGGGCGGCCAGACGCCGCTGAAACTTTGCGCGGAACTGGAACGCGCGGGCGTCAAGATTCTGGGCACCAGCCCCGATGCGATTGACCTGGCTGAAGACCGCGAGCGTTTCTCCAAACTCATCACAAAAATCAAGCTGAAACAGCCCGCCAACGGCATGGCGCGCTCCGCCGAAGAAGCTGAAAAGGTCTCGCAGGATGTGGGCTTCCCGCTTGTGTTGCGCCCCTCCTACGTCCTTGGCGGCCGCGGCATGGAAATCGTGCATGACATGGACGGCCTGCGCCGCTATATCACCACCGCCGTGAAGGTATCGGGCGACGATCCCGTACTGATCGACAAATACCTGCAAAACTGCATCGAGGTAGATGTGGACGCGCTGTGCGACGGCAAGGATGTTTTTATCGCAGGCGTGATGGAACATATCGAGGAAGCCGGCATCCATTCCGGCGACAGCACCTGCTCGCTGCCGCCGTATTCTCTGCGCCAGGAAATCGTAATTGACCTGATGGATCAAGCCATCACACTTGCCAAGGCGCTGAAGGTTGTCGGCCTGATGAACGTGCAGTTCGCCATCCGCCAGAGCCGCGACCCCGCCAACCTGGACCATTACGAGATTTTCGTGCTGGAGGTAAACCCCCGCGCATCCCGCACCGTGCCGTTTGTGGCGAAGGCGACCGGCGTGCCGGTCATCAAGGCCGCGACGCGCATCATGGTCGGCGAAAAAATCGCCCAGCTGAAAACCGAAGGCGTCATCCATCACCGCAAATTTGACCATGTCGCGGTCAAGGTGCCGGTGTTCCCCTTCGCCCGCTTCCCGAAGGTGGATGCGGTGCTGGGGCCTGAAATGAAATCGACCGGCGAAGTCATGGGCATCGATCGCGATTTCCGTCGCGCATTCGCCAAGGGCCGCATCGGCGCGGGATCAAAACTGCCGGTTTCCGGCACGGTGTTCATCTCGGTTCGGGATTCTGACAAAAACGTGATCATCCCGCTGGCGGCACGATTGGGCGATATGGGTTTCACCGTTATCGCCACCGGCGGCACCGCCCGCCATCTGGTCGAAGCCGGTATCCGCGCCAAAAAGGTCAATAAAGTCCATGAAGGTCAACCACATATCTTCGATGCAATGATCAACGGCGAAATCGCGCTGATGCTGAACACGACCGATGGCCCGCAGGCCGTGGTCGATGACTTTAACTTGCGCAGGGCGGCGTTACAGAATAAAATCCCCTACTACACGACCATCCCCGGCGCAAAGGCGGCAGTAGATGCCATCGCTTCGCTGCGCCAGTCGGGGCCGTTCGATGTAAAGTCGCTGCAGGAATACCTGAAGGCGGCTTAATTAAAACCACCCGCAAAAGATGCCGATGCTCCGCAGGGCGCATAACGGCATCTTTATTTGTGTTGAAACGAGGAATGTAATGATTCAAAAAGTCCCCATGACCGCCGCCGGCTACCAGCGCCTGGAAGATGAAATCCGCCAGCTGAAATCGGTCGAGCGCCCGTCCATCATCGAGCAGATCGCCGAAGCGCGCTCGCATGGCGACTTGTCCGAGAATGCCGAATACCACGCAGCCCGCGAAAAGCAGAGCTTCATCGAAGGCCGCCTTCTCGACCTCGAGGATAAAATGTCGCGCGCCGAAGTCATCGACACGTCAAAAATGTCCGGCACCGTCGTGAAATTCGGCGCGTTCGTGAAGGTCGTGGACGAAGAAACCGACCACGAACAAAGCTTCCAGATTGTCGGCGAATATGAAGCCGACATCGAAAAAGGCATGCTTGCCCTGACCGCCCCCCTGCCCCGCGCCCTCATCGGCAAAACCCAGGGCGACAGCGTCGAAGTCACAACGCCGAAGGGTCGCAGGGCGTATGAATTGCTGGAAGTGAAATACAAATAAACCCGCAAGGTTTATGGCATTTTCGTTTTGATTTTAAACCGTGATGATTTCCGTTAGGATTTCATCACGGTTTTTTTATTTCAGGAGTTTCAAATGTCTTACGTCGATGGTTTCGTCCTTATCGTTCCCAATAAAAAGCTGAAGGAATATACCAAGCTTGCCAAGAAGGCTTCCAAAATCTGGAAGGAACATGGCGCGGTTGAATATTATGAATGCGTGGGCGACGACATGAAGACGCCGATGGGTATTCCTTTTCCCAAGCTGGCGAATGCGAAAAAGACCGATACCGTCGTGTTTTCTTGGATCGTTTATAAATCCAAGGCGCACCGCAACGCCGTGAACAAAAAAGTCATGAGCGACAAGCGGCTGATAGAAGACATGGACATGGACAACATGCCCTTTGATTGCACCAAGATGTCCTATGGCGGGTTCAAGCCGATCGTGAAGGCGTAACTGCTCTAGTCCCCTCTCCCGCGCTTGCGGGAGAGGGGAAAGTGGGGAAACAATAAAAAAAGCCGCCGTATTGCTACGGCGGCTTTTTTCTTTGTCTCGTATCGATTACTGCGCGGGCGCTTTCGGCGCGGCAGGAACGACAGCTGCGGGAGCGAGGGCTTCCACGACAACTGCGGGCTTTTCAGCCGTTGCGGCGGTGTCGAATTTCTTCGTCAGGCCTTCGATCACGATGGGCTGCTGGCCTTGTGCGACCAGTTCCTTGTTGGACTCGTCGATGAATTCACCGACTGCCTTCACGACAGGTGCTGCTTTGGCAGCCAGATATGCGCCGCCTGCAGCGGTGCCGACATAGGTGCCGCCGATAAGACCCAGCACAACGCCGCCCGCGATGCCCCAACCGCCGAGGCCTGCAGCCGCCGCGATGAAACCGCCGCCGGTTGCGAAGGTGGCGACAACTGCTGCGCCGATCAGCAGCGCTTTGCCAAAGGCCTTGAGGCCTTTAACGACGCCTTTTTTCAGTTCTTCGTTCTCGTTATCCATTATTTATCTCCAAAAGAATTTATCCCTTAGTCCCAATTGAGGTTATGGATAGTGAGTTATGGAGAGCGCGTCAACCCCATTTATTACGAAAAGTATAACTATAGATAACAGGCGATTGAGCCTGAAAGCTCAGATGCCGCGCGTGAATTTGATCTTGGGCGGCTTCGGTTTCAGCACCGGCTGGGGTTTCGGGGGCGGTGTCAGGCTGACGGTGACCAGACCCGGCGCATCTGTATGGACACTCACGCCGATGCCATGCTGCTTGCAGGTTTCGAACAGCTTTTGCATGGGTTTCAGCATTGTGCCGACGGATGACTGCACGCTGCCGCCGAAGCCTGCTTCCGCTAGCGTCAGGGCGCGGTCTTCGGACAGGCCCCAGCGCTTGGGTTCTTCCATTATATATACGTGGCGTCCGGCGCGGGCGCGTTCTTCATCGCCGATGAAACGCACATCCTGCGTTGCCGCTTTAAAAGCGCGGCCAAGGCCCGTGACGGTCGTGCGGTCATAGCTGATCACGCGCTGGCGGTTGGTGCCGGCTTCATCCGCGTGGCGTGCGACGAGGTCGGCCATGGAATCAATCCACTGCCCCACCACATCGATTTCACTTTTGATGGTCATTCTGCGCCCCGGCTTAAAAATCGGTATCATAATACTTATTGCTCAAATTATGTCAATAAGATAAGCTATTACAAAGGCTTTACAGTAGCTTAACCGAAAATTCAATCTTCTGCATTATGATAAAAGCAAGAATTTGAAAGGGTTAGTTTGAAAAACCTGCCGGATGTGAACCTCCATTTCCATCACGCCGCCACCCGTTATCAAGGTGGCGATATTCTTGTAATGATAGAGCAGTCATTGCCCATGGTGAATGCCTTCGGGTTCATGGGCGAGGTTTTCGACAATGCCGTCGCCAGCGCGCGACACCTGCGCACCATCAACCCGCATACGCGCGCTGTTTTTTACGGTACCGAACACGGTCTGGTGGATATCGATCTCGATGCGCCCCTGATGCCAGGCGATTTGCCCACGACCAGCAAGCCGAATATTCCCGTCGCCATGCGCGCGCTGGCCGAACAATACCCGTTTGCCAATCCCTGCCGCCCGCTACATGTATTGATGATGTCGGCGGGTGGTCTGGGCGGTAGTTACAACGAAGCGATGATGTCGATGCTGGATGTGATGCAAAAGCCTGGCGCGCAGGTGATGATCGACCTGCTGCTGATCCCGAACGGCCCAAAACTGTTTCAGCAGATGGCGGGCGTCGCCGCAAGCAAGATGCTGAATGGCGGCACAGAAATTGATTCCGCGAAACCCGCGCCTAATTTCTACATGATGCGCGATCCGGAAGACATCCCGCGCGAAATCGGCAACGCGATCAACAAGCGCATCTCTCCCGACAACCCGCGGCAGTTTATGCTCGACCTCGTCTGCAGCATCGTCGGGCGCGGCACCTGCACGCCCGTATCCTGCCCCACCACCGCGAGTTTTAACAAGCAGCGCAAGCCGTGACGGATCAATCGCTCCTCTCCGGAGAATTCCTGCGCCGCGCCCAAAAATACAGCGGCGGCCATGTGCATTTGCTGATCGACGGGTCGAACGTGGCGACCGAAGGCTATATGTTCAAGGAAAACGACCCGCCCGGCCTGTTGCTGGAAACCGCGATGAACCTGAAAATCGCGATGCCGCACACCGCATTCTCCGCCGCCTATTGGTCGGGCGACAAGACGAAGGTTGCGGTTGACCTCTTCCGCCCCTCCACCTGGCACAAGCTGATTCCGAAGGGGCGCGCGCAGATCAATCCCGCGCTGGAACAGACGGTCAGGGAAATCACGGATGGCACGCTCAAAACCCCGCTGCACCTGATCGCCTTCACCAATATGGGCATGTCGGATAGCACCGATGCGATGGACAGCTTCGCCAGGCTGCGCGAGCTGGAGGGTGTGACGCTCGACGTCATTATATTGAACGACAGCATGCCGAACGGCTTCAAAGCCATCCGCAACCTGAGCGCGCAGAACCCGCTAAAGCCGATC
>JBBRVE010000084.1:0-12902 GCA_038247245.1 Bdellovibrionales bacterium
GGTTGTTGCGCGCCTATAGCCATGTGTTGATGGCGCTCTGCGCGGCGATTTTGCTGCCGCTGTTTTGCCGGCTGGAATTGTGGACGGTCGTGGCTTGCGTGCCGCTGGCGGTCGGGTGTTTCCTGCTGATGAACCAGTACGAAAAAAAGCTTGATCCGCTGCTGAAAAATCATCTGCTCAAGGATGACGACTGATGAACCCCCTGATGTACAAACTCAGCCGGATTTACGGGCGCTGGGGCATGAAGGCGCAGAAATATTCGCTGGTTGACCCGCGGGGGCTGCCGCGCCGCTTGCGTGTCATGTGGCATCTGTACCGCATTTCCCTGATCCTGATACTGGTTTTTGCGGTGATGCTTTTCCTGCAAAACACCTATATATTCTGGTCGGCCTTCGCCGCCAATATCGTGATGCTCTATATCAAGGGCATCCTCGAAGAACGCCTCGATTTCGGCATCGAGGAATTAATGAGGAAAGAAAAAGAAGATGACCGACAAGCAGATCCTGTTTGATGTCGCGGCTGGTGTCGCCACCATCACCCTGAACCGCCCCGAAGTCCACAACGCCTTTAACGAAGCGGTGATGGACGAATTGACCGAACTGGTCAACAAAGCGGGCGCGGATACATCGGTGCGCGCGCTGGTGCTGCGCGGTAACGGAAAAAGCTTCTGCGCGGGCGGCGACCTGAACTGGATGCGCAAATCGGCGAATTATTCGTATGAGGAGAACGTCACGGACGCAATGCGCCTCGGCACATTGCTCAAGACTCTCAATTTCATCCCGAAGCCGACCATCGCGCTGGTGCATGGCAATATTTTTGGCGGCGGCGTGGGCTTGGCGTCGTGCTGCGATATTTTGATTGCGGAGCAGGGCGCGCAGTTCTGCCTGTCGGAGGTGCGCATCGGCCTGATCCCCTCCATCATCGCGCCCTATGTGATCGACGCGATGGGCCTGCGCATGGCGCGCCGCTATTTCATGACGGCTGAACGCTTTGACGCCGACACAGCATACCGCATCGGTTTCGCGCATGAAGTGGCCCCAACAGGCCAGCTGGACGTTGTTGCCGGCAAAGTCATCGCGGCATTGATGGACGGCGCACCGCAGGCGCAGGGCCGCGGCAAGAAACTGATGCTGGAACTGGTCGGCCGCCCGATCGACGAACAGGTGATTGACCTGACCGTCCGCCAGATCGCCGAAGCGCGCGCATCGGACGAAGGCAAGGAAGGCCTGACGGCGTTCCTGAACAAGGCCGAACCCAGCTGGCGGAAGAAAGCCTAACCGCGATCAAAATAAGGCGTTGGCGGTTTTCGCGCAGGCGGCGGCGGTTCCGGCACGCGGGGCAATGCCGCGAATTCTTTGGCGGTGGCGAGGATCGCGGGCGCATCCTTGAATTCGGGATTGGTTGCAACCGCATTGCGGGTAAATTCCTGCATTGGCGGGTATTGGAAAAATTCATACGCCGCGCGCTGCACATCGGCATCCTTGTTCCCTTGCATGACCTTCAGCGTTTCACGCAGGAAGAGTTCATAGGTGGCAGGGTCTTTGGCATAGGTCTTGGCCACAATCTCGTTCTTGGTGCCCAGTTTTTCCTGATACACCTTGGCCGCGCCCGAAAACGCCTGCGCGATCTTGTCGAGCTTGTGCCCCTGCAGATGTGTTTGCTGCGCGATGCGTTCGGCCAGCAGCGCGGTTTCCTGCAGCGACAGTTTTGATATGTCCTGCTCCCATGCCAGTTCTTTCACGTGCATCATGGTGTCGCGGGTGTAATGGATGGGCGAATGTCCCAGCACCACCATGGACGCCTTGTTCAGGTAATCGAAAAAATCGGTGCCCTGTCCGTAACGCTGGATATGGCGCAGCGACGCATAGGCATCCGCCGCAGCCTCGCCCAGATGCGGCCCTGCACCGCGCCCGTTTTTCACCACATGATGGCCGATTTCATGGTCGAGCACATAGACCGCGCGCATTTCCGCCGTGTAGTTGCGGCTGAAAACGCCGCCGGGGCTATCTTGTAACGCAATCATCTGCGCCACTTTGCCGCCGACAGGGAAATAGGGAGAGGCAAGGCCCGCGGCATTGAGCTGTTCCATTTCTTTTCCCGTACGCTTGATCGCCTCGCGCACGGCATCGATATTTTGCGTCAGGTGTTCGGCGAATTCGGGCGACACATACAGAGGCGCATCGGCGGAGGTCTGGAAGATGACCATGGCCTGAAATTGCAGCGGGAAAGCGTCATGCGCTTTCTCGGCGGTTTCATTGAATATTTGCGTCAGGCTGGATTGCATGGGGAATACATTACCATAATCAAATGGCGCGGGTAAACCCTAAAATTCAGGCCGCGCGGCGGATTTTTTGGCTTTCGCCGGGGCGAGGACGGCAGGAAAGGCGCGCTTTTCGGGCGGCGGGAACAGGCTGCCGAGCGTGATGGTCTTTTCCTTCTCGTGCAACTGTCGCGCGATATCGACCCAGATCGACCCCGTCAGCATCTTGCCGAGGAAGGCCGACAGCACGCGGTTCGCCATGTAAAAAGCCTGCGGCGATGTTGCGGGGTCGAGCGCGATTTCGGCGAGCTTTAATAGTGGCGCTGTATTGGTGCGCGAGATTTTGGGGATTTCGTTTTTCAGCGGCGCGAAGTCTTTCAGGAGGGCATCGACCTGCGCGCGGCTGGGCGTGTAGCGCAGGTGATATTCGTTCACTTTTTCCACCACCTGCGCGGGCGTCAAATCCGCTGCCAGCAGTTTGTGGCGGTCGCGCAATACGGCGTCGATGATAAAACTGGTGACATATGATTGCGCGTCATCATGGCTGTTGTTGATCGTGTCGGTCGCGCGCTTGAACGGCGCGAATTCGATGGGCGCGCTGCCGGCGCCGTATTTCTGCAGGTGGCGGATCACGGCATAGGCATCGGCTGCGGCTTCGCGGCCTGAATTCGATATGCCGAACAGCTTGCTGAAATAATCATCCAGCTTGCCCGCATGTGCCGCAGGCACAATCAGGTGGCCGATTTCGTGATGGAAGGCGAACAACTGGTCCATCTCATCCGTCAGTCCGCGCCCCGTCAGCAAGCCGAACGGGCGGTCGAGCGTCATCGCCAGCATATTGATGCCATCGCTACCTGCCAGCGCATGGGCGGAGCCGCGCTTCAGCGTTTCCGCCTTTTGCCGTTTGTCCTTTATCATCCGCCTGTATTTCCCCGACAGCGTGGCGCGGATACGGGCAAGGCGCGGGCCGGTGCGGGTATTGGTATTCAGGTCAACAAAGACGGCGTTGCGTTTTAATTCGGGATGGTCGGCCACAATATCCCGCGCAGCCTTGTTGAAATCAAAGCGCAGGGGCGGCTGCAAAGCGGCGGTTTCAGGCGTTGGCATACCTCAAGTCTAGGTTATTGTTATTCTTATGTCAATTTCGCGTAAGCCGCTGTTATTGATACGGTTTTTAACAGGGTTTATACTGCCCTAAAGAGGTAAAAATATGCAGCTCATCGACCGCGACGGACGCCTGACGCCCGTGCTTAAAATCCTGACCGATTATCCGCGCGACGACCTTGCGCATGACGAGGTGCACCAGTCGCTGGTGACAGCCTGCGTCACGCGCGGTTTGTATCCCGCCAATATAGATGTCGGGTCGATTGCATCGCTGGATACTATCGTGGCGGGGTTCAAGACGGCGCAGCTGGTGTTCAATTCGAAACTCGGTTACGGCCATATTTTCCACACCAATTGCGCGCCCCGCAAAAATATCGTCAGCGTCAAAAGCGCAGGCGAAAAAATCGTGCTGGGCATGACGTCGTCGGGCGTGGTGCTGCTGGCGGTCAATGCCGGCTATACGCTCGCGCCGTTTTATGACGCGGTAAAGGCGGGGGAGATGGTGTTTTTCCAGACCTCCGTGCCGGATTCCGGATCGCAATTCCGCAGCCGCGATTATTTCCCCGATGCGATGGCGGATTTGACGCTGCACCTGGCGATGCGCTTTGCCTCGCTGGGCGAAGAGAAAATCAGGCAGATGTTGAAATCGCGCGCGCATCGCGAATTGCTGGAGGGGCTGTCGTATCTGGGCGAGCCCATGAATATTTCCAGCTTCCCCCAACTGCCCGAAGGCACGATTTACTATATCGACAATTTCGGCAACATGAAGCTGAACATGAAACACGCCAAGATCGTGGCGCAGCACAAACCCGGCACCGCGCTGGTGGCAGCAATCGGCAACACGGTTTGCGATGTGGTGGTGGGCGATGTGGGCTTCAGCATGGGCGAGGGGGTGGTGGCGATCACGTCAGGATCATCCGGCTGGGCATTCGGCAACGGCGAGAAAGAGATGTTCGCCGAAATCTTCCTGCGCGGCGGCCGCGCCGACAGCCATTTTCCCGGTGCCAAAACCGGCGACCAGCTGCTGGCGATGAAACGCAGCGACCTTGAGCGCGTGATTGAAACGCTGAAGGGGGCGAGTGGCGATGTTTCCGGCCGCCTCGACCTCTACAACATATCCGAAGCCCGCATCATGCACATGCTGGCGCGCGCAAGGTTGCTGGACGGCTTCGACAGTTCGGAATTGCAGAAGGCGTTTGATGCGAATGATCTTGAGAAGCGGCTGATGGCGTAAGGGAACTTTATGTACCGCCTCGGCGTTTAGATTAAAATTTATCAAGAGGTAATCCCATGCGTAAAATTATGTTCCTGTCCGGAATTCTAATGATGGGATTGGTTGCCTGCTCTGCACATGCGCAGAATTCGCCGCCGGTCGGGTACGGGTATAATCCCGCATTGCCCAAGCCGGAAAAGGCGCTGATCCCGACGGTGAAGGTTGCCAAGGCGACGGGGTGGCCGGAGGGTGGCAAGCCGACGGCAGCGGCGGGGCTGAAGGTGAATGCGTTTGCCGACAAGCTTGACCATCCGCGCTGGATTTACACGCTGCCGAACGGCGATGTGCTGGTGGCCGAAACCAACGCCCCGCCCAAGCCGGATGACGGCAAGGGCATCAAGGGTTGGTTCATGAAAAAGACAATGAAGAAAGCGGGTGCCGCAACACCCAGCGCGAACCGCATCACCCTGCTGCGCGATACCGATGGTGACGGCGTTGCCGATCTCCGCACTGCATTCATTGAAAACCTCAATTCCCCCTTCGGCATGGCGCTGGTGGGCCATGTGTTTTATGTGGCGGATACAGATGCGGTCGTGAAATTCCCCTATGCGGCGGGCGCGACGCAGATCACCGAAAAGCCTGTGAAGGTTGCAGATCTTCCGGCGGGCACGCTCAACCACCACTGGACGAAAAACCTGATTGCGTCTGCGGATGGCAAGACGCTTTATGCCTCGGTCGGGTCGAACAGCAATGTGGGCGAAAACGGCATTGATAAAGAAGAAAACCGCGCCGCGATCCTGAAAATCGATGCGGCGACAGGCGCAACGCAAGTCTATGCGAGCGGCCTGCGCAACCCTGTCGGCATGGATTGGCAGCCGGGCACGGAAACTTTGTGGACAGCGGTGAATGAACGCGACGAGCTGGGCGACGACCTTGTGCCCGATTACATGACATCGGTGAAGGAAGGCGCGTTCTACGGCTGGCCCTACAGCTATTACGGCCAGAACGTGGACGAACGCGTGATGGAACAGAAACCCGAACTGGTCGCCAAGGCCATCGTGCCGGATTACGCGCTGGGCGCGCATACCGCGTCGCTGGGGCTGACGTTCTATACGGGTGATTTACTGCCTGCACAATATAAAGGCGCTGCGTTTGTCGGCCAGCACGGATCATGGAACCGCTCGAACCCCAGCGGGTATAAGGTCGTCTATATCCCGTTCAAGGACGGCAAGCCCTATGGACTGCCGCAGGATTTCCTGACCGGATTTTTGGACGCTGAAGGCAATGCGCTGGGCCGCCCCGTCGGCGTTGAAACCGATGGCAAGGGCGCGCTGCTGGCGGCGGATGATGTTGGAAATGTCATCTGGCGCGTGACGCCGGCGAACTAACTAATCCCTTCTCCCCACAAGCGGGAGAGGGAGCGGAATAAAAAAGCCCCGCCTCGGAAAATCCGGGGCGGGGCTTTTTTTATATTTGATGCTTAGTCGCTGAAAAGGCCCCAGCCGGATTTTTTCGGCGGCTTCGGCGGTTCGATATTGGCGTTTGCAGCTTTCGGCGCACGGGGCTCCTTCAGGTGAGGCATGCCGAGCAGCACGCCTTCCTTGTCCAGCTGCGCGCGGCGGTCGGCCATGCGCTGGCGGACGCTATCCCAGTATTCGCCCTCCAGCTTGATCGGGCCTGTGTCATTGCTGACACGTTCGCCGAACAGCATTTTCTGCGTTTCCACGTCAAAATTGACCTTGCCGTCGAGGAAGCGTTGCAGCCCCGAAGACCCGATACGGAACGTGAAATACGTCTCGCTCTTTTCATGGTCATCCGACAGCGTGATTTCGGCCAGAGCCTTCAGGCCTTTGCTGAGGCTGCGGGTCTGCGCGATCGTTTTTTGAACTTCGCTGAAGTTGCGGGCAACGGTCGCCATGACTTCCATATGCGGCGTGTTCTGCAGCGCAACGCGTGCGGACAAGGCGGCGGTTTCCGCCGGCGTCAGCGCCTGCACGTCCAGCTTTTCCAGCAGTTTCGGCATCGCATCGATGGAAAGGGTCGTGAAGTGGTCGCCCTGTCCGGTCAGCACGAAGCGCCATGCGCGGCCCCAGCTGCCCATTTCAATCGCCTTGCTGTCATCGCCGTATTTTTGAATGTGGCGCAGGATGCCAAACACATCCGCCACGTTTTCGGCCAGGCCTTCCGTCGGCGAGCCGAAAGCGGCGGGCGCGACCAAGTGGCCGAGTTCGTGATAGAACGTCGCCATCGCTTCCATTTCATACGGCTGGTCCTGCGTCGTGAACAGGCGGAACGGCAGCGGGTTATAGGTCATCACATGGACGCCGAGTTCCTGAATCTTGGTCGCGAAGGCCGATCCGCCCTGCGCCTGCTGCACCATCTGGCCTGCGAATTCCTGAATGTCGCGTTCGTCGCGGAAACCGGTTTTGCGCGGGTCGATATCTTTTTGCATCGTCAATTCGCCGGCGTTGACGAACAGGAAGCGGCCCTTCAAAACCGGATACTGTTCGACAGCGTCTTTCACGGCGGCGTTGAAAACGTCTTTCAGCGAACCTTCATACGGCAGGGGCGGCCGTTCGCGCGCGGGCTGGCGGTAACGCTGGCGCGGATCGAACCTGTCATCGCGGTAACCGTAAGCCTGTCCGCTATGATCGTGACCTGCGAATAGACCGTGTTTGTGATCCCCAGTCATGTCCCTTGGTGCTCCTGATATTGTGTGTGTTAAGGAAATGTTAGAGATGTTTATGACATGTGTCAAATGTATTTATAGTCATAATGAGTACAAGCAACAATATTACGGTAAATCGTTTATCAAAGTTGTGTTCAGGGGGCGGGGGGAGTAATCTCGTTTATCGTCATTTTCCGAGGAGAAAACCATGCAATTCAAAGACGTCACCCCCGCCGAATTCGTTTGCTCCACCTGCGCGGCTTGCCCCGCGGTGCTGGAAACCGAAACCTCCTACGTCATCATTGGCAAAAAACTGTCGGCCGAAGCGCTGGCAGCTGTTGAGGGGCGCGTTGGCGCGGATGAATACGTGATCGAAGTGCCGCGCGGCATGATCGACGGCCTGAAGTAACCAGCCCTTAGATGATCAAGAAAATCCTGATCGCAAACCGCGGCGAGATTGCCTGCCGCGTCATGCGCACCTGCCAGCGCCTCGGCATCAAAACCGTGGCTGTGTATTCCGAAGCCGATGCGCAAGCGTTGTTCGTGGAAACCGCGGACGAGGCTTACCTCATCGGCCCGGCGGCGGCGCGTGAAAGTTATCTCGTTGCCGAAAAAATCCTCGATGTCGCCAAGCGTAGCGGCGCGGATGCAGTGCATCCGGGCTACGGCTTTTTGTCGGAGAACGAGGAATTTGCCGAGGCTTGCGAAAAAGCGGGCGTGATCTTCATCGGCCCGCCGCCCGCAGCCATCCTTGCGATGGGCGGCAAGTCGGAGGCGAAGGCGCTGATGGAAAAAGCCAAGGTGCCATTGGTGCCGGGCTATCACGGCGACAAGCAGGAAGAAAAGTTTCTGGCGGACGAGGCGGTTAAAATCGGCTTCCCCGTGCTGATCAAGGCTTCCGCTGGCGGTGGCGGCAAGGGGATGCGCGTTGTCGAAAACGCTGGCGAATTTTCCGAACAGCTGCAGGGCGCGAAGCGCGAGGCGAAGGCGTCGTTCGGCGACGACCATGTGCTGATCGAAAAATACCTCGTCAATCCGCGCCATGTGGAGATTCAGGTTTTCGCCGATAAATTCGGCAACACCGTCTATCTGTTCGAGCGCGATTGCTCCATCCAGCGCCGCCATCAAAAGGTTCTGGAAGAAGCGCCCGCACCCGGATTGTCGGAAGCGACAAGGCAGAAAATGGGCGAGGCGGCGGTGGCTGCAGCGAAGGCGATTGGCTATGTCGGCGCGGGCACGGTTGAATTCCTGCTGGATGCGTCTGAAAATTTCTACTTCATGGAAATGAACACGCGGTTGCAGGTGGAACACCCTGTCACCGAATACATCACCGGCCTTGACTTGGTCGAACAGCAGATCCGCGCGGCGGAGGGCAACAAGCTGACCTTCACGCAGGCCGACCTGAAAATCAACGGCCATGCGATGGAAGTGCGCTTGTATGCGGAAGACCCCGCCAATAACTTCCTGCCCGGCGCAGGCCAGATCAAATACCTGCGCTTCCCCACGGAATCAGATGCCGTGCGCATCGATACCGGCGTGCGCGAAGCGCCGTTTGGCGATGGCGACACCATTTCCATCCATTACGACCCGATGATCGCCAAGATCATCGCCTGGGGCAAAGACCGCGACGCGGCGATTGCGAATTTGAAATCCGCGCTCGACCAGACTTTGGTGACGGGCCCGAAAACCAACCTCGTCTTCCTGCGCCGCTTGCTGGAAAGCCCCGATTTCAAGGCCGGCAAGGTCAATACTTCGTTCATCAAGAACCACGAAACCGAATTGCTGCCCGCGAAACAGGCGCCGTCCGACACCGCCTATGCGCTGGCGGTGCTGGGGCTGCTGAACGACCGCGATGTGCTGCCGAGCGCGCAGGATGCGGGATCGCCGTGGAACGACCTTTCCGCTTGGCGCATCGCCGGTGGTGATACCGAAATTTTCAAGTTCGAAAATGACGGCAGGGAAACCGCCGTCACCGTTTCCAGCAAAAAAGGCTTCGCGACGCCGCAGCTGACCGTGAACGGCAAGCCGGTATCCGCCCAGTTCGCGCCCGCGATGTATGACCTCAGCTTTGATGCGAAACTGGATGGCGAGCAATATAACGCCGTCGTGCTGCATGACGGCCGCCACCTGACGCTGCTGCATGACGGGCATTACGAGGAGCTGACATATCTCGACCCGCTGGCCTACGAAAACGCGGGCGACGAAACCGACGGCAAGCTGACCGCGCCCATGCCGGGCAAGGTCGTGGCGGTGCGCGTCCAACTGGGCGACAGCGTCAAGAAAGGCCAGCCGCTGGTGATTGTCGAGGCGATGAAGATGGAACACACCATCATTTCCCCCGCAGACGGCATCGTGGAGAAAATCCATGCGGGCGTCGGCGATCAGGTGCATGAAAAATACGAACTGATTTCATTGAAATAGAACGGGCAGCATGAGCGGGCAGTCCAGCGACGATATCCAGAAGCAGGCGGACGAGATGGTGCGGCAGATCCGCGACATCGTGCCGCCCGAAATGCTGGGTTTCCTCATCGCAGGCCTGCTCGTCCTCGGCTTTATCGGCATCGTGTGGTTTTTCCACCGGATGCGATCCCCCGTCCGCGCCGTCGGCGGTAAAATCTCCGCCAAGCGCAACCGCAGCAAGGCGCGGGAGGCCGCTATCGCCGCCGGTTTTATTGTGGAAGACATTGAACGCGAAATCCCCGAATTTAACCGCGGCAGCGCCTATGTGCTGGCGCGCGAGGAATGCGCGCATTATGTCTGGCCAGAAAACGTGAAATCGAAAGCTGATTGGGAGTTGCTGTGCCGGCCGGAGGAATATTCGCCGGGGCTGGAACAGCGCGGCTGGGTCATACAAACCAATCAGGGCCGCATGTCGTCTGAAATCCTTTCCGTTCTGGATGCGATTACGCGCAACCTCGGCCCGCCGCGCGAATTTTTCGAGATTGAAATCCTCAACAGCCAGATCCATTTTTACTGGAAAGAGCATGGCGGCGACGAGGCCGTCGACAAGCTGACAACCTTCACCGAAATGCTGAAACGCGCGCCATGACCAAAGATTTCCCGCAAAAAGTTCGCATTGTCGAAGTGGGCCCCCGCGACGGGCTGCAGAACGAAAAGAATATCGTGCCCGCGCCTGTGAAGGTCGCGTTCATCAATATGCTATCTGATTCCGGCCTGCGCACGATAGAGGCGGGCGCGTTCGTCTCCCCCAAATGGGTGCCGCAGATGGCGGATACCGCCGATGTTTTTGCGGCGATCACCAAAAAATCCGGCGTCAGCTATCCCGTCCTTGTGCCGAATGCCAAGGGCATGGAAAGCGCGGTTGCGGCGGGCGTGCGTGAGATTGCCGTCTTCGCCGCCGCATCGGAAAGCTTCAGCCAGAAGAATATCAATTGCTCCATCGCCGAAAGCATCGAGCGTTTCAAGCCCGTGATTGACGCGGCGAAAAAGCACGGCATCGCCGTGCGCGGCTATGTTTCCTGCGTCCTCGGCTGCCCCTATGAAGGCGAAATTGCGCCCGAAGCTGTCGTGCATGTGGCGAAGGAATTGTTCGGTCTCGGCTGCTATGAAATTTCGCTGGGCGACACGATTGGCACCGGAACGCCCGTGAAAACGCGCCTTTTGCTGCAGGCGGTGAAGAAGGAAATCCCCGTCCAGCATATCGCCGCGCATTTCCATGACACCTATGGACAAGCGCTCGCGAACCTCGTGATCGCGCTGGAGGAGGGGGTGAGCGTCATCGATTCCGCCGCCGCCGGTCTGGGCGGCTGCCCCTATGCCAAAGGCGCAACCGGCAACGTCTCGACCGAGGATGTTCTATATATGCTGCATGGCATGGGCATCGAAACCGGCGTCGATATCGAGAAAATCGCGGCGGCAGGCCGGTTTATCGCAGAGGCGGTCGGCAAGCAGATGGTATCCAAAGTCGGCCAGGTGTATGCCGCGCGCGTTTGATTTCCTTCGTTAATTCCCTGAAAATTGACAGGTGTAATATTTTGTCATAATCTCTTCCTGCTTTTAAACCAGCAGGAGCAAGTGATGCCGGATACCGATTTTAATGATTTGAAGAACGTGCTGCAGGAGCAGTTTCGCATCGCTGTCAAACGCCAGCCGAGTTACGAAGATTCGAATTACGCCAGCGGCAGCACACCGCACAATCCCGCCGTGCAGAACCGCATTGCGATTGCTGAACTGGCCACGGCTCTGATTGATCTGGAGCGCGAGCAACGCGAACAGCGCCGCGAAAAGCAGGAACAGGAAGAACGCAAAAACGGCATGAAGCTGCCAGGAAAGGGATAGCCATGGCGCAAACACTCGAAGAGATTCGCGAAAAGCTGGAAACTGCCTTCAATACCGCAGTTGCGTATGGCAACGCCTATAACGGCAGCGCCATCGGCCCCGAGCATTTGAAGGCTGCAGCCCAGCTGGCGCAGGCGATTGTGGCGGTGGATGACAAGATCGACCGCCGGAATGACGAGAAAAACGGCCCGCGGATGCCCGGCAAATAACAGGGCAGGGACGCATTCGCTGCATTGCAGCGGAGAATCTGCAAAATTTCCATTTCCGGAGTGTTGAAACGGCGATCCGGAATTGTATATTACTTAAACGAAACGGGAAAATACTCTGGTTTTTCAGTGAGTTGTAAAAATCTGAAAAAAGGTTTTGACTTCGGCAAAGACCATCCGTATAACCTCAACTCTGTCGCGGGCACGTCGCCCGGTCAGCCTTCAGGAAAGAGCGAAAAAATAATCGCAAATTCTTGTTGACCCGGAAGGAACTTCCTTCTAGATTGCTGGCTCTGACAGATTCTCTCCGAAACGAAAACTTCGGTTTTTACGGGGAGAGTTTTGCGGCCTAACGGCTGCGCGGTTATTGAACATTGTAGATCGATGAGAAGAGATACGCAGGCAGCGGTTTGCTGATCGTGTTAAACGTTTCAACAAAACGACCTGCTCTGAGTATCTCAGCACAGCCGAGACTAAGCCCCTCACGGGTTTAGTCTCAACACAGAAGCGTACAAGCTTCTGTTTTAACAGTGATTGTCTTTGCAAGAAGACAATAAGCAGGTCTCTAACTATATCGAGATCCTTTGACATCTAAAAAGTCAAGGTTTCAAATTCAACTTAAGAGTTTGATCCTGGCTCAGAATGAACGCTGGCGGCAGGCCTAAAACATGCAAGTCGAACGCTGTAGCAATACAGAGTGGCGCACGGGTGAGTAACATGTGGGAATATGCCTTTTGGTACGGAACAACGTTTGGAAACGAACGCTAATACCGTATGGTCCCTTCGGGGTAAAGATTTATCGCCAAAAGATTAGCCCGCACTAGATTAGCTAGTTGGTGAGGTAAGAGCTCACCAAGGCGACGATCTATAGCTGGTCTGAGAGGACGATCAGCCACACTGGGACTGAGACACGGCCCAGACTCCTACGGGAGGCAGCAGTTAGGAATATTGGACAATGGGCGCAAGCCTGATCCAGCCATGCCGCGTGAGTGATGAAGGCCTTCGGGTTGTAAAACTCTTTAGCCGATGAATATAATGACTGTAGTCGGAAAATAAGCCCCGGCTAACTTCGTGCCAGCAGCCGCGGTAATACGAAGGGGGCTAGCGTTGTTCGGAATTACTGGGCGTAAAGCGCACGTAGGCGGATTTCTA
>JBBRVE010000085.1:0-12686 GCA_038247245.1 Bdellovibrionales bacterium
AACCTTGTGACCCATACCTACCGGGCCATCGGGGAAATGAATGATGTTGTTTCCGGCATGAAGGACATCCAGTCGGAGCAGCGCGGTTACATCATTACAGGGCAGGTCGATTACCTGACGCCCTATAGCGTCGCCCTGCCCAAGATCGCCGCCAGCCTCGAAAAACTGAAAGTGCTGGTTGCCGACAATCCGGAACAGGAAAAGAACCTTGCGCTGCTGAAAAAGGAAACGGAAAAACGCATCGAGATCGCAGCCGACATCATCGCGACTTATCAGGACAAGGGACAGGACGCCGCCTTTGCCATCGTGCGCACAGGCCATGGCAAGAAGGAAATGGACCAGATTCGCCTGCTGGTCGCCGAGATGGTCGCGGCGGAGCGCACGCTGCTGGAAAAACGGCAGGACAAGGTGGATGCGGCGGCGGACGTGACGATTGAAGTCGCCAGTGCCGGCGTGCTGCTATGCGTGCTGATCCTTGGCACGGTCTTCGTTTTCATGAACGGCCTTGCCATCCGCCGCGAGAGAGCGGAGAAAGCGGCGCAGGAGGCGCTGGCGGAGATCACCGCGACCGCCGAACAGGATGCGCTGATCAGCCACATGACCGATTACCTGCAAAGCTGCCGCAAAGTACCGGAAGCGTACGAGGTCGTCACCAAATCCCTGCCGCAGATTTTGCCGGGTAGCAGCGGCGGCATATCGCTCTATAACAATTCGCGCAACGTGCTGGATATGGCGGTCAGCTGGGGTTCAAGCCCGCCCGCCGGTGGTTTTTCGCCCGACCGTTGCTGGCCCTGCGGCGCGGGCAGCTGCACCATGTGCACCCGGGCGGCAGCGAGCCGTTATGCCCGCATATCGCCGAAATGCCACCGGGCGGTGCCATCTGCTTCCCCATGCAGGCGCAGGGCGAAACGATCGGCTGTGTATCGATACAGGCGAATAACGAGAAAGTACTGGGCCTGCGCGCCGAAAAATCCGTGCGCCGCGCGGGCGAACAGGTCGCCCTTGCGCTGTCGAACCTGAAGCTGCAGGACCGTTTGCGAGACCAGTCGATCCGCGATCCTTTGACGAAGCTGTTCAACCGCCGTTACCTTGAAGAGACGATGGAGCGCGAAATCGACCGCGCCCGCCGCAAGGAACTGCCGCTGGGCCTGATGGTGCTGGATATCGATTTTTTCAAGAAATACAACGATACGCGGGGCCATGACGCCGGCGACGCGCTGCTGACGCAATTCGCGCAACTGCTGATGGACCAGATCCGTCAGGAAGACATCGCCTGCCGTTACGGCGGCGAGGAATTCGTGGTCGTGATGCCGGGTGCGGATGACAACATCACCCGCGACCGCGCGCAACGCATTTGCGACGCTGTGCGCCGCATGAAAATCACCATCGGCGTGGAAGTGTTCGGCGGCGTCACCATATCGATCGGCGTGACGTCATACCCGGCACATGGGCTGCGCATGGACGAGCTGATCACCGCCGCCGACAAGGCACTGTACGAAGCAAAGCATGACGGCCGCGACCAGGTACGCGTGGCGCCGGTAGAGGCGGTTGCAGAGGAAGGCTGAAAACTCAGCACATGCCGCGCGGGAATGACGGTATCGCCGCCGAGCCGCATATGATTGTCAGGGGCAGATGATGCCAGGTGCGCGTGGTGAAAATGGTCGCGGAGGTTACGGTTTGAGTGGTTTTTGCGGATTTGTCTTTACAGGATCGATCAAGTATATAAAACCGCAATTCTTTTCGTCTTCATTCAGGCCCGGATAGGGGTCGTTATAACCGCGCTCTTTATCAAAACATCGGGCTGCGCCATACGCGCGCAGCTTTCCGCTGAAGGGCTTTCCATCGTCAAACTTCCTGTCAATCGCGCCAGCAGCAGCGGGAGTGATCGCCTGCTTTCCCGCCGCGTTCATCGCTGCCTTACCCCGCAAAACCTCGTCGCTGAGAAGGATAATAACATTGCCTGTTATCTTTTCCTGTTCGAGAGAGATCTCTGCCGGAAGCGGTGTGCCATCAAGGTAACCCACGATGAACCCCCCGCCCAATGGTGCGGAAGGATTTGTTAGGCCGAATTCGATGGGTGTCCCGTTTTCTATGGCTTTGTCGGTTACGCGCCCGATAAGACCGGCCAGTTTAAGGTGCGCCCAGAAAAGTGTGGTTTCGTCTTCCGGCTTCACAGCCGGAACAGTTGTGTGCTGCATAACCTGTGGCTTGAGTGTCTGGGAAAAATGGTGGTTGCCGATTCTCCCGTCACCCGCTTCCCGCGCATCTGGGTTGCAGTTATTTCCGTCTTGGCCCGGGCAACCGGCGATGTATTGACCAGCATTAATCATGTCACCCGGTAGCATATGATATTTTTGTTTGAAGACACCCACGGCACGCGCGATATCAAACATCACGCTGCCCGTTGCAAGAATCCGTGCGGCTTTATAAGTTTTATAAATATCAGAAGAAAGCGAGATGCCGCTCGCCAGCAGCAGAACCAATACTGCGGGCCAAAAGTATCTAAGGGCGCGCAATCAGCACATCCCGCGCGGGAATGACATCGCGCTGCGCATGACGGCTTCGCGGCGTTCGATGGCGGCGGCGGTTTCGGCGACGTCTGTCAGGCCGGATTTGATCGCGTGTTGCTTGAACGACAGCCCGTCTTTTTTAATGAACACGCTGGCATCGGCGCGGAACAACAGCAGCAAGGCCGCTTCATCCTTCATCTCAAGCGCGATATAAATCGGGTATTCGCCCTGTTTGTTTTTCACGTTCGGGTCGCAGCCGAGATTCAGGAATTCCGCGACCGCATCATGCTGCCCCATCTTGATCGCGCGCGTGAGATAAGTTTCACCTCCCGCGCCAGGCTGGTCGAGACAGTCGCCGAGTCCCACATGATTGAAGCTGCGTTTGACGGACATTTTTATTCCCTGATAACGATACATCATGCCATGACGTGAAATAGAAGGAAATATCGATGTATTATGTAATTTAAGTGCTCTATTTATGCCAAATTTAGTCTATTGACTCACGTGCCTTATTCTGGGAATCTCCGCCCGTACCCCGATTTAACATTATTTGTGCAAGGAGCATTCCAAAATGGATTTAGGTCTTCCCCCCATCGATCCCGAAAAAGCATTCAACGCTTTCGAAAACATCCGCAAAGCATTCCAGGAAGCTGCTTCCGCCGACACTGGCGCTGCACAGCCCCTGTTCCAGTCGCTCAGCGACAAGTTCAACAAAATGGTCGATGACGTCATGGAAATGGGCGCACTTGATCCCAACATCAGCCCCTCCAAAATCATGTTCAAAATGATGCCCGTATTCATGGACGTGCAGAAAACTGCTTCGCAAATCCAGCGCCTGGCGCAGACGGACGAGCGCGTGGCCGACACCATGTCGACCCTTGCCGGTACCATCAAAAACGAAATCACCGGCCTGCTGCCTGCTGGCGGCCTCGGTGGCTTCAACCTGCCCGGCCTCGGCGGTCTCGGCGGCGGTTCGACCGGTTCGACCCCCGCTTCGGAAGACAAGCCGAACATCCACCCCAAAAAGCCGAAAAAACCCGGCAACGGTGGCAGCTTCGACCTCTAATCTGGTCTGAATAGATCGAAAAACCCCTCCGGAAGCGATTCCTGAGGGGTTTTTCTTTGCGGTTGACCTGCCGAATCCGATATATTTACATATATGGAAGTTCCCAAGTCACTCGAACTGCTGCTTCTGGAAGCAGCACAAAAGAACGACAGCCGCGAAGTGCGCGTGCTGCTGGGGCTTGGCGCGCATCCGAATCTGGCAGCAGCCGACGGCACAACTGCGCTGCATCATGCTGCAAAATCCGGTAATGCGGACATGCTGGACGCGCTGCTGGAACATCCCCGCATCGTGGTTGACGGCCGTGACGAAGACCTTGTGACGCCCCTGATGACCGCTGCCCGTTATGGCCATGCGCATGCCATCGAAAAACTGGCGGCGAAAAATGCGGATATCGAGGCACAGGATAAAAATTCAAAAACCCCGCTGATGACGGCGGCGCATGCCGACAAGCAGGATGCCCTGCGCGCGCTGCTGAAACGTGGCGCAAAGCCGAACGCGCAATCGGCATCGGGCGGATACACCGCGCTGCACTTCGCCGTATCGCGGAGCAATTATGCGTCGGTCGTGGCGCTGGTGCAGGGCGGCGCGGATGGCACGATTGCAAATGACGCCGACCTGACGCCGCTGGAGCTGGCGCAACGACTCGGCCAGAAGGACGAAGCGACGCATAACATGACGCAGTTTTTATCGGCGGCGGGCGTGCAAAAATTCCTGAAGGAAGGCAGCCACCGCAAACTGGCCGCGCCGCAAACCGCGCATTTCAAAAAGAAACCGCCGCAACCGTAAATCCAGTCATGCGCGCATCTGGCGCGGCGTGAACACATCCAGATTATCGCGCAGGAACTGGTCGGCATAACCACCCTCGACATAGCGCACGCAAGTATCCGCAAACACCAATGCGTAACCGCGGTCATCGCGCAGGGCACGGTCGCGCAAATAGGCCTCCAGTATCACGGGGTGGCCAAGGCTGTGTGCCGCCACATAGTTGCCGTGGATCCAGATATCAGCACCGTGATGCAACAGGAACTGGTAAAGGCCGCGGATATCCCCCGGCCCGGCATCATAGGCTGCCAGCGTGCGCGTGATGTCTTCCTGCGTCATCAGCACCGCAATGATTTCGGCCAGCGCCGCCTGCGCCGTCTGGGGATCGTCGCTGCGCGTCAGGATGCGCAGGTTGTGCTGGTAGAAAATCGTCTTGAACACGCCCAGTCTCTTGATCATCATTTTTCCTTTCATGAAAAAATTAAGCCGCCCTTTTGGGCGGCCCGGATTTCGGATTATTGTTTTTTGGTTTTTTCGGATTTTCTTTCTTTTTCTTTCGTCCGGCCTTTTTTTCGAAATCATTGGCGGCGGCGGGGGTCAGCCGCGCCTTGTCGACCCGCGCGCGGTAGGCAGCGGCCTCGGCCGGATTGCGCGCTGTCACGGGCGCCAGCAGTTCGGGCGGTAGCGGCTGTTTTGTGCGGTTGACGGCATTGATCAGCCCGTTCAGCACAAGGCGGGAAAAGGCGTTATGAGCATCGTCGCTGGTCGTGTAATGCGGCATTTCATGGTTGCTGCTGATGCCCGTGCGCTTTGGCATCAGCGGCGGGATATCGGCCTTGGTGAGCGTGCCAGTGTCATCTTCGCGCCAGTGCCACATTTTTTTGTCGATATAGGCGGTGATGAAAAGGCTGGTCGGCGACAGTTCCTGAATTTTCAAGTCGCGACCGTCGACGGCAAACAATTCCTTCACCGGCCGCCACACCTTGTTCTTGGCACGCACGGCGATGTCGTTACCGGCGGCAAGGTAAAGCGTTGTGAACCTGTCGCCTTCGTCACCGGGGCGCGAGACTGTCGCCATGGAAATCAGCACGACTTCCTGCAAAATGTCGCGTGCGGATTTTTCGCCGTATCCGGCGGCGGTCATTTGCGCGAGTGAGGCGTTGTAAATTTCCTGGGCGAAAACCGTGCCAGCGCTATAGGCGACGAGCGTCACGTTGCGCAGGTTCGCGCGCG
Source organism: Bdellovibrionales bacterium (assembly GCA_038247245.1). GTDB lineage: Bacteria > Pseudomonadota > Alphaproteobacteria > Micavibrionales > UBA2020 > JAPWJZ01. The sequence goes on from JBBRVE010000085.1 coordinate 5,572, forward strand.
CTTCTTGTTCCGGCAGCGGTTTGCCATCCTTTACGACCAGGGGCAGGATCATCTCCTTTACGATCTTTTTCGCCTCGCGCCCGCAGGCGGTTTGCGGGCTGGCGTTATAGGCCGCGATGTTGAACGCGGTGCAGAGCGCTTTATGCGTCAGCGCATAGACTTTGGGCTTGTGCTGCAGCGACGGCTGGTTTTTCAGCAGCGTCTCGATTTCATCCAGCCCCTCCGCCACATGCGCGGGCTTGCTGTCTGTCGTGAAAATGCCTGGAAGGAAAACGATGATCGGGGATGTGATGTTTAAACGGGCGGGCTGCAGCTCGGTCACGGGTGAGCTGGTTTTAGGGTCCTTGGACCTTTGCCACAATTTTGCCATCGACAGCGTAAACCCTTTTGGTGTGAACCCGCGAAACGCATCAAGCGCGTTCAACCTAGCCAGTATTTTTACAGCAGCACAAAAAAAGTTTCAGAAATGCGCCCAAATATAGGATTGGCACACAAAGTCATTTTCGATAGCGCAGAAAAAATTTGCTGCGGCGCGCAAAAAATGCGGCTGCAGCAAATCGAATAGCAAAACTGTGATGCACGTCAGTGCGTGGCGGGTTTCGAATCTTCCGTATGAAGGTGTTTGTGCAGGGATCGCAGTGACGGACGCTTGAGGAGATCTTTTTCAGCCATGTTCGCCAGCTTCAATGCGGATTTCACGCAAGCCTCGTGCTCGACGAAAAACTTGATTCGCTGTTCGTCAGGATGCGGCTGTTGCAATTCCCAGGCGAGTTCGCGGGTTTCATAGGAATCCATATCTGCAGTGGTATCAAGGCGGGCCATCGTTACTCTCTCCTTCTCGCTTGCTAAAAATCGGTTCATGCCTGTTCAACGCAGGAAGTACCTCCGGCGTTACGGCAGCGCTGTTGAATGGGGTGGTTTGTGGTTGTAATAAAAAGCACGTGTTATCCAAAAATATAGCTTAATCATGGGTTTGCAGAAAATCGCCTGTGGTCGTCGCAAGTGTTTTTCTGTTGATATCTTGAGTCTATGCCGAATATATCAAAAAAGTATTAAGGGCGCGGTATCCTTGCCCGCGTCAGGCTTCCGGAGCCTCAAAACTGGTACGTATCTTGAACGTACGTTCTCACTTTAACCCCAAGGAATGTTTGCTTTTTACTGCTTCGCTGCTTTATAAAAACGACGACCGTCACGGGAAATACTGTTTGCTTCCGGACGCTGATTTTTTTTCAAAAAAGGATTACTTATTTATGGGACGCAAGCTGGAATTTTGCCGTGACAAGGCCCTGCACACCGCAATGGAAAGTTTTTGGGCACATGGCTATGAATCAACCTCGATGCGCGATCTGGCGCAGCGCCTGGGCCTGCATCTGGGCTCGGTCTATAACGCGCTTGGCGACAAAGAAAAGGTGTTCGAAGCCGCACTGCGCCTCAATTTTCTGGAACACATGCAGCCCCGCCTGAAGGCGCTGGCTGAGGACCCCAACCCGCTGCAGGCGCTTGACCGCCACCTGAGCCATATCGTGGAAGAATGCAGCAAGCCTGAAGCCGGCCCCGGCTGCTTTATTACCAACTCGCTTTTGGAAATCACCCATATCAATGACAACATCACCGCATTGCTGAACGATTACATGACGCAGTGGCAGGAAGCCTATGCGACCTGCATCGAAAATGCCAAGCGGATGGGCCAGGTGCCGCAATCGACCGATGCGAAAAAATATTCGCACATGCTGCTGGCATCGGCATTGTCGATGCGCGCCTTTGCGAAGTTGCAGATCCCCATGCAGTCGATTGATGACATCCGCGCCTGCACGCTGAAGGCGCTGGCGAGCAACACCGACAATCTCAAGGCGTCGGCGGCTTAAGGTTTCTTTTGACGGCTGATTGTTTCAGGTTGCGCAATGTCTCTTGCGCGATATCGGCTTGGCGCGATTCCACATATTTTTCCTGCGCGGTTTTACGGGCATCGTCGGGCAACGCATCCCAATGCGCGCCCGCGGACAGCAGCATATCGACGACCGCGCGGCGTGTGGCGATATCATTGATGTCGGCGGCTGCGGAGAGTGCGTGACGGGGCTGCTACATATGCGCGGTGGAATCCGGGTCAGCCCCTTGCGCGATCATGAAATTCAGGACGTCGATATCGGCATCACCCGCTGCCTTCACGAACAGCGCGCCCGACATGAATTGCGGGTCTGCGCCCATGACGGCGAGCGGTTTCACGAATTCAAGTTTTCCCATCACGGGCAGGATAGATTCGGCGATACGGCGCGTGTCATCGGGTTTTTGTTCCGCAAGATAGCGGAACAGCCCGGTCGCGCTTGCCTGCAGCGACAGCACAACCAGCGACATATGCGCCATTTTCGGCGTTACCGCATCGATGGTGGCGAAATAGCCGACCAGTTCATCGCGCTTCACGTCTGATTTCTGGAACATATCCTTTAGCAACACCGCGACCATGCTGCGGTCATCGTCCTTGGCCGCGCGGTAGATGGCGTCTTGCATATCCGTATCTTGCGCGGTCATGGCGCGCCCGGCAATAAAGGTTTGCGGCGGGCAAGACCCGCAATGCGGTTTTGCGCGATATCGCGCATGATGCGGTCGGCATCCAGCTGTGCGCGGTAACGGGGCGGCACTGCATCCAGCAGTTTCTGCGCTTCTTCCGGCTGCGCGGCCCAAAGCGCGGGCGCAAAGGCCTGCGCCAATTGCTGCCGGTGACCCAGCAGCGATACGGCGGACTGGCCGAAACGGTCTTCGGCCAGCATATCGGCAACGCCAAGGCGGGATGTGTTCGCGATGTAATCCAGCACTGCGGGTGTTTGCCCCGCGCGGATTGCCAGCATAAGGCCGGTCATGCCATCGCCAGAAACTTTATCGGCCAGTTTTTCAGCAGTAAAGCCGCCGGAAAAATGCGCCGCGAAAAGATTTTTTTCCGTATCAAGATTGACGGCGACGTTTTGCAGCAGCCCTTCGGCATCGTGCGACTGGCCGATGGACAGTAGGCTCACGATATCCTCGCCGGGTTTCAGCAGGCGGCGTTCGATATATCCGGCATCGCCATGCTTCAGGGCATAGATACCGGCCTTCATGCGTTCATCGGCGTCCATGCCGCCAGCGACAAGCCGTTCCAGCAGTTTATACGCGCTGTCTTTGTCTTCTTCGAAAAAAGCCCAGAGTTTATCGAATCCGACGCCCTTTGCACTGCAGCCCAGATCGAGCAGCAGGTGCGCCATCTGCAGGTCGTCGGTGCGGTGGATAGCCCATGACAAAAATGGAATACCGCCCGATGCCTGCGTCGTATCCGCGCCGTTGCGTATCAACGCCTCGACCTGCGGATAAGACAGCATATCAACGGCGATTGCGAGCGCGGCGTTTTTTTCGGGTTGCGTGGCGGCCTGCATCTTGGCCAGCCATGTGTCAAAACGGGGGTCATTCATCGCCGCTGTCATGGTTTCGGCGCGGGGGGCGGGACTTTCTTGCCTTGCGCGGCCAGATGGTCTTCGATCATGCGGGCGCACATGCCCTGGCCATTTTCACGCGCCCAGCGCAGCGCAAGGCCGCCATCGGCGGGGATCTTCGCGCCGCGTTTCAGCAGGAATTCCAGCACGCGGGTATGGCCATAGGCGGCGGCCACATCGGCCATGCCGCCATTGCGGGCATGAAGGTCGGCACCGGCATCGAGCAGCACCTCGACCATGTTTTTATGGCCGTTGCGGCAGGCGGCGTACAGCGCGGCATTGTCGTTGATGGCCACGATCGCGCCTGCGCGGATCAGCTGGCGCGCCACATGTTCGTTGCCGGTGGCGGCTGCGACCTTCAGCGGTTCGCCGTAGCGTGCATTCACATCGGCCTTTTCGGCGATCAGCAGTTCCATCATGCGCGTGCTGCGCAAACCGGCGGCGATGATGATTGCCTTGCCTTGCTGGGCATGGATATCGGCGCCCTGCTGCATCAGGTATTTCGCAACATCGCGCTGGCCGTTGGCGACCGCGATATGCAGCGCCGCGCCCTGACCTTCGTTCGCCGATACGCCGTGCTTGAACAGCACGCGCAGCACATTCATATGCGCGAATTCGGTCGCGAGTTTCAGGGGTGCGTTGTCTTCGGTATGCGGGTTCGCGCCGGAGGCGATCAGGAAAGCGGCGCGGATATCGCGGCCATTTTTCGCGGCATTCACCAGCGAGCGGTCGAGGCTACCCTGCCGGATCCAGATCGAAAAGCGGCGCGCGGCGTTGAAGGCTTTTTTGAGCAAGCCTTCGCCGTTCTTTTTCTTGCCGCCGTTATCGTTCTTGGGGACAGACATGCCCTGCCTTTTCAAGCGTCGCGGTTGGTAGAATCTTAATGGTGAACAGATTCAAAACTATACATAAGCCGCCCCTGCGTCAACGGGGAGAATCTGAAACCAAGTGTTTGATATAAAAAGTTTATTTACGCGGCGGGGTCAGCGACCAGCGCTTGGGGTCGGCTTTCTTGCGCAGGTGATACAGCTGCAGTTCCAGATCCATGGCGGCGGGCATCGGCAAACCCGCGCTCATATCCTTCAGTGCCTCGTTGATCTCCCGCAGACCCGCCGGATTATTGTGCCAGAGGCGCACATCGAACAGCGCCTGTTCTTCGCCGCGCGAGGCGAGGATGAGCAGCACGGACACGCCATTTTTATCCTGCAGCAGCAGGTCGGCGGCGGTCAGGTATTTGCCGTCGTCCTTTTCAGCTGCCGCCACGATATCGGAAAAACAGCCGGTGCGGGCGGCAAGATGCATCAGCGTTGCGCCCTGTTCGATCAGGCCAAAGGGGATCTGGCGCATATCATCCATATCCGGATGATTGGGGCAGACATAGGCGTAATACAGCTCCCAGTTATGCGCGTCCTGTTTCAGCATATCCTTGTAATGCGCGGCGACTACATCCGTCGTCGCACCGCCGAACTTCGCCACATACGATTCACGACGGCCATGCAACCCCGCCACGACCAAAGCGTGATGGATTTCCGCGTCCTTGGAAAACAGGTATGACATCATGGCAAGGTTGCCGGCATAAAATGCGGCGGAGAAACTGCGGCCTGCCACGTTGATATCCGCGCCTGCATCCTTCAGTTGCTGCATCTGCGATGCCGTACCGTGTTCGGCCACATGCAGCACGGCGGCCTGTGCGGGGGCATGATTGTTGCGGATCAGGAAAGCGGCGACCGGCAGGGCGGATGCGTGATGTTCGACCAGCTGGCGCAGGATATCGCCTGCGTCTTCGGCGGGCAGCGAAAAACCGCGCGCGAACATATCGGCCACAATGCCCACCTGTCCTTCCTGCGCGGCGCGACGGAAGACATTGATGGTGACGGGATTGAGCGGTATCGGCGCAGTTTTATTATCGTTCAGCAGGCGTTGCAGTTTATGCCACTGTTTCAGGTTGGCGGCCTGTTGCAGGCTGTTCCAGAAATCCCCGTTCGGCCCGCCAATACCGCGCAGCGATGCCGGCGCATTGAACGACGCCTTCGGGGCGTCACTGCCGCCGGTTTTAAAGCCATCGGCCTGATTGTCGGGGTTTGCGTTCATATCTTACGGCGACAGTTTCGGCGGCAGCTTCGGCGGTGGTTTCAGCCCGTTCGCGCTGTTCGCCGCTTTTTTGCGAAGCTCGCGGTAGTTGATTTCGTTCGCGATCGGCCCCACCTGGATTTTTTTCTGAAACTGTTCTGGCAGCATCGCAATCACTTCCTTCACTTCATAAACCCTGTCGGCCCAGAAGGAGGGATGGAAGAAGTCCTGCAGCGCCTTGTGCTGCGCAAGGTGCGAGAAAACCATATCAATGCGGTCATCGGGGTGGAACAGGTCGTCGCCCCTGAGCTTGCCGGATGTGGCCCGCCCGACGATATCCGCGAATTTTCCGGTCTGCGCCGCGATCAGAAGTCCGGTGTCGCCCGACGAGCCTTTGGTGGTGCGAAGGTCATCGAGGGTATAGGCGCCCGTGAAGGTCTGGTTGAATTCGTCAAATTTCTTCAGCCGCGTATCGGCCAGTTGGCCGCGATACCCTTCGACAATTGCGCGCACCATGCCCGAATTGCGTTCGCGGCGGGCGGCGGTCCAGGCTTCGCTTTGCAGCACGGTGTGGTCCGCGCCGTATTTCATCAGCAGCCTGACCATATCGCCATGACGCTGGCGCACAGCCTGCACCAGCGGCGTTTCGCGATATTCATGCACATTGGGGTTGGCGCGGTGCTGCAGCAGGTATTCTGCCGCTTCCTGTTCGTTGCCGCGGGCGGCGTCGCGCAGCGCCCTGCCGTTCTGCGCGTTGACATCCGCGCCATGCGCCAGCAGCAGCGATGCCGTATCGAAGTTATTGTTCGACAGCGCGGCCACAAAGGCCTCGCCCTTTTTCGCGTTTGCATCGACCTTGCGGTCAAGGAAAAGCTGAAGCATTTCCACGCTGCCCGACCGACCGGCTTCGATAAATCCCGAATAGTCGTTCGCCTGCACATCCGCACCCTTGTCGAGCAGGAATTCGACCAGCGCGAGGTTCTGGGAAGACACAGCCTTGCTCAGCACGCTGCCGCCATAGTTGTGCGCGTTGATGTCTGCGCCGGCATCCAGCAGTAGTTTCACGACCGCGAGGTTGCCGTTTTCGGCGGCTTCGCGGATGGGATCGTTGCTCCAGGTGGTGGCATCGGCTTCTTTCGACAGCAGATACCTGACCGCCGCTTCGTGGCCTTTCTTGACCGCTGTGCGCAACATTTCTTCGTTATAGTAATGAACGTCGAGCTCGCATTCCTCGATTAAGAATTTCAGGAATTCCACGTTTCCCGCACTGGCAGCCGCTTCGCCCAAGCGGTTCATATTGGTCTTGTCCGACCATTCTGAATCGTTCCTGACCATTTCCTTGAACATATCGATGCGGCCATGCTCGACGGCGGTGAGCAGGATGGTATCGTTGCGCGACCAGTCGGCCGGCACCTGCATCAGCATCCTGAACCGCCAGCTGTCGTTCTGTTCCAGCGCCGCCACCATATCGGTGTTCAGCTGGTCCGCGCCGCGCATGCGGAGCGTGGCGCGCCAGTGGTGATCGGCAAGGCTGGGCTTTTTGTTGTCGGTCATACCGTTAAGCGCCGTTAAGATTGTTGAACGGCG
>JBBRVE010000086.1:0-12652 GCA_038247245.1 Bdellovibrionales bacterium
GCTTCGGTTTTTTCGTAGATGCCCTGGCGGGTTTTCAGCAACGCCGCCACATCATCCTGCTGGCCCTTTAGTTTTTTTAGCGCAAGGCCCTGTTCGTTCTGGCGGACGGAAATTTCGTTTTCGATGCGCGCCATTTCGGCCAGCTGCGTTTTCAATTCGGTCGCATGGCCCTGCAGCGCGGGGATCATGTCCTTCATCACCATCGCGGCGCGCGCGGAATCCAGCGGGTCGCCCAGCAGCAGCAATTGCGGCTTCGGCGTGCGCTGGAATTTTCCGGCGGCAGCCACAAGCCCGCCCAGCGCATCATGGTCACGGTAGAGGATTTTCTGCGTCGCTTCCTTGCGCGCCTGCAAATCCTTCAGCTGGCGTTCGGTGTCGGATAATTTATCCTCCGTCGCGCGCAGCGTGGCGGCGGTGCCGACAAGCTTCGTTTTCAACCCGCCGAGTTCACTTGTGAGTTCTTTCGATTTTTTTTCAAGGGCGGCGGTTTCCTGCTGCTTCTGCGCAAGTTCGGCCTTCACGTTTTTCGCGCCCGCGCCTGCGGCGAAACAAATTGCAGGCGCAGCGAGGCAGAGCGCGAGTGACGCGCCACATAAAACCATCGCTTTGGTGAAACCTTGCATCCCCGATTAGGTCCTGTGATAAGGGTGCCCGGCGATGATCTGCTGGGCACGGTAGATCTGCTCCAATAGCATAACCCGAACCATCATATGTGGCCATGTTTGTTTGCCGAAGCTGAGCAAATACTTGGCCTTTTCCCTAACAGTTTCGTGGAAACCATCCGCGCCGCCGATGAGCAAAACAATCTCCGGCGCGGCCTGTCCCCATTTGGCCATCTTGGTTGCGAATTCGGGGCTGGTCAGTGTCTCGCCGCGCTCGTCGAGCGCAATCACGATCGCCTTCTCCGGTATATGTTTCAGGATCAACGGAGCTTCCTGCGCAGATGTCGATGCCTTGGGCGCATCAACCTCGACCAGCTTCACCGTCCAGTTCATACGCTTGATATATTCGGCGCACAGGTCGTGGAAAGGGGAAGCCTTCAGTTTACCGACGGCGATGATGCGGATTTTCATGGAATGTCCAATCCGGCCCCGGCGCAAAGGCCGGGGCGGCGGAGGAATAAAGCGGGATTAGGTCGACTGGTACAGCGTGTAATCGACGGTCGAAAAATCGGCCGACCACAGCTTTTCAAGGTTATAGAATTCGCGCACTTCGGCACGGAAAACATGGACGATCACGTCGCCCGCATCCACGATAACCCAGTCGCCTGTGTTCTGTCCTTCAAGTCTTGCTTTAACGCCTTCCTTGTTCAGGCGTTCGCGCAGACGCTCGGCCATGCCGACCACGGCGCGGGTCGATGTACCGGTCACGATCACCATGAAATCGGCGATCGCGCTTTTGCCTTCAAGGTTGATGGAAACGATGTTTTCGCCCTTGTCCTGATCCAGCGCCTTCATGACGATGTCATGCAGCTTGTGCGTTTCGGCGTTGGCGGCCTTCTTGGGCGCTGCCTTGGCTGTGGCGGGTTTGGCGGGGGGCTTTGCGGATTTTACAAGTGCGGGTTTCGCGGGCTTGGCGGATTTCGCAGTCGGCTTTTTCGGTTTGGTAGCGATGATAATTCTCCCTGTCTCAAAAAACGAAACGCAGGCTGCGTTTCAGCAGGCCCGCGCTATTTATCTGGTGTGTTCGAAGTGCCATCGATGATGTGCAATCCTCCCTTTGAAGGGGCTGCTGATATCCCCTCTATTTCCAGTATAACCCCAATGGCGGGGAGGGGCAATAATTCCCCGAATTTGACGGGGATTTCAATAATTTACATAAAGCAAGAAAATGCCCCCATTCAAGGCCGGATGGATGTGGAGTCGCAGGCGGGGTATCATAGTGAGCCAGGCCATGCCGCGCGCTTTTTTTCATCAGGAGCTTTTTTATGACGTTGCGCAAAACCGCTGCCCTGTTACTCGTGCTTATCGGCCTTGCGGCGGGTTCTGCGCGGGCGGAGGATAAGGCCACCGCGCAAACGCCGCCCGCAAGCGACAAGCCGACCATCAATATCAACATGGACCCTAAATTATCGGCGGCCGAAACCGCGTATGGCCAGAAGTTCGCCACGCTGACGCCGGAACAGCAGGAAATCCTCAAAACTTCCGAGACGGATAATATCAAGGCCATCGACCTCGACATGCAGGCACTCAAGGCGTTGTATGAAGTGAAATATTGCGGCGAAAAAGACCCGTCCTTTGCCAAAGGCATCGAAAAATACAAGGCCGAAGCGGGCATCTACACCAACGGGCTGCAAACGCAATCCATGACCGCGCGCAAGTTGCTGCGCGAAAAACGCATGGCAGATACCACGGCATTTATCGACCAGCAATTGGTGGACGGGCATAACGGGTTCATGACCGTGATCGCCACCAGCATGTTCGGGCAGATGACAAAGATGTCCTACGAAAAGCGCGGCTTTGTGAAAACCGATTGCGCGGGGCTTGCGAAAAAGCTCGATAGCGCCTTCGCCGCCGCAAACGCGCAGACGCCCGCCACGATGGATGCGCCCGCTGGCCGCGCCGCGCAGATCGAGGCAGCCGCCGCCAAGGGTGACCGTGAATCCATAGTCACGCTCGGTATGATGAAAATTTCAGGGCAGGGCATTGATAAGGACGTCACGGGCGGGATGGAGATATTGACCCGTGCGGCGGAGTCTGGTTATTCGCGTGCGCAATATATGCTGGGGCTTGTCTATGGCACCGATATTTCCGGCATGCCGCCCGACAAGGAAAAAGCGAAGGCATGGCTGGCGAAGGCGGCGGCGCAGGGCGACAAAAAGGCGCAGGCGATGCTGGATAACCCCGACGCCATGAAGACGCCGGAAGACGCCGGCACGCTGCGCAGAAAAGCCGATGCCGGCGATGCAGGCGCGGCATACGAATTGGGCACGCGCTATTCCCTTGGCATCGGCGGCGTCACGAAAAGCGCCGACGAAGCGATGAAATGGAAACTGCAGGCGGCGGGGCAGGGGCATCCACTGGCGCAATCGGATATCGGATCCATGCTGATGAACAACCAGAAATACGACGAAGGCCTGACCTGGATCACCAAGGCCGCAACGCAGGGCCATGTGAATTCGCAATACCAATTAGGGCTGATATACGCCCAGGGCCTCGGCGTCACCAAGGATTTGCCACAGGCAAAATTCTGGGTCAAGAAAGCGGCGGATGCAGGGGACGCGCGCGCGATTGATTTGATCAAGAAGCTGGACGGGAAGTAACGGATACACAACCGCTTGCCCCGTCATATCCGCCTGCGCGGGGATGGCGGCAGCTGCGGGGTTACTTCTTCCGCTGCGCCCGTATTTTCGTCGCCGACATGTCATTCAGCGGAATATGCAGCAGCGTCCATGCGGGCAGGGCGGCGGTTTTCAGCGTCACGGCCTTTTCCTGCGGGATCATATGGGCGCGGAAGGTCTCCGACGTCTTGCAGGCGCGCACGGCGTTGTGGCGGGGCGGGCGGTCGAGGACGCAGACGGGCACCATCTTGAAAATCTCCTGCCATTCCTGCCAGCGGTGGAACTGCCGCAGGTTGTCGGTGCCCATCAGCCAGACGAATTTTGTGCGCGGAAAATGCGCCTGCAGCGCGCGCAGCGTGTCGGCGGTGTAGCGCGTGTGCAAATGCTGCTCGATATCCGTCACATGGATTTTCGGGTGGTGCGACGCGGTGCGCGCGCTTTCCATGCGATCCACCAGCGGCGCCATGTCTTTCTTCGACTTCAGCGGATTCTGCGGCGACACCATCCACCATACGGCATCCAGCCCCAGCATCTTCAGCGCATAAAGGCTGATATGCCGATGCCCCTCATGCGCCGGATTAAACGAGCCGCCAAGCAAGCCGACGGTGCGGTTTTGCCAGAGCGGTGCCGAAATGTGCTTATACATTTTGCATGGGTGGAACAGGGTTTAATTTAAAACTGACTTCATACTCAAATAAACTTACGTTAGGCATCGCAAGCGTCGCATACCTTAAGTTCTCGCTAATATTGCCAGCGACTATTACACCTCTGACGTCTTTACCTTTTCCAATTGTTTGCTTTATCCAGCCGATATATCTTGCCAATTGTCCAATTGCACGATCAGAAGTGTTTGCGCGTTTCAGTTCGAAAACTACAAAACTACCATCTTCATCGACACCTAAAATATCTATTGGACCTACAGCGGTAGGAAATTCGATACCGTCACGACCTGTTGGATCTACGTATAGTTTTATGCGTTTCCCATTTACAGGAATTGCGGAAATATTTTGAGCGAGGAAGTCCCTTAATTGATACTCAAGGCCAAAAGAAGTTTCACTTGAAAATTCACCCTCTGTCTCATCTTCAGTATTGATAGAGAGGTTGACTTGTTCAAATGTAGTGCCGGGCATTATAAGCTTGGTTTCCAACGCAGAATCTTGTACGAGCCAACCTAGCTTTTTCAAGCCATTCCTTAATTGGTGAGATGTGCTGAGAGTGGCGTCAAGGCCTGATGGCATATGCTCCGGATGCTGCCGCAGCCATTCCTTCATTGGATAAGAAACAGAACCGCCATCGTCTTGCGCAATTACAACGCTAAATTTTTTCATCTTGCTTACTTTACTCCTCCGTCAAACTCACCAGCGTCGTGTTTCCGCCGCTCGCCGTTGTGTTCACGGTGATCGTTTTTTCCGTCGCAAATCTCAGCAGGTAGTGCGGGCCGCCGGCTTTGGGGCCGGTGCCGGAGAGGCCTTGGCCGCCGAAGGGCTGCACGCCGACGACCGCGCCGATCATGGAGCGGTTGACGTAGCAGTTGCCGGCCTGAATGCGGCTGGTGACATGGCGCATCACATGGTCGATGCGGGTATGCAGGCCGAAGGTGAGGCCATAGCCGGTCGCATTGATTTGGTTAATGACGATATCGAATTCATCGGGCTTGAAGCGGATGATGTGCAGCACAGGGCCGAACACTTCCTTCATCAGCTGTGCCATCGATTTGATCTCGAACGCGCGGGGGGCGAAGAAGCTGCCCTGTTTCGCGGCATCGGTCACCGGCACTTGCGCGACCGGTTTCGCCTCGCGGTTCATGCGCGCCGCGTGTTCTTCCAATCCCTCCAACGCGCCCTTGTCGATCACGGGGCCGATATCGGTCGAGAGATTCATGGGGTCGGCCAGCACCAGTTCCTTGCACGCGCCGTTCAGCATGGTGATGACTTTATCGGCAATCGAGTCCGCCACGAACAGCACGCGCAGCGCGGAGCAACGCTGCCCCGCCGAGCGGAACGCGCTGGTGATGACATCATCAATGATCTGTTCGGGCAGCGCGGATGAATCCGCAATCATCGCGTTCTGACCGCCCGTTTCGGCGATCAGCGGCACGATCTGGCCTTTGCGTTGTGCTAATGCGCGGTTGATCGTCTGCGCGGTTTCGGTGGAGCCTGTCATGCAGACGCCCGCGATGCGTTCATCCGGCACCATCAGCGATCCGGCAAGGCGGCCGGAAACGGGCATGAATGCGATGACGTCTTTGGGTATGCCTGCCTTGATGAGCAGTTCAACCGCGCGCATGGCGATCAGGCAGGTCTGCCCCGCCGGTTTCGCAATCACGCAGTTGCCCGCCATCAATGCGGCGGCGACTTGGCCGAGGAAAATCGCGAGCGGGAAGTTCCACGGGCTGATGCACAGGAACACGCCGCGGCCTTCAAGGAACAGGCGGTTCGATTCACCCGTCGGGCCCGGCAGCAGCTGGCCGCCATCGGGGAAATGCTTGCGGCCTTCGGCGGCGTAGTAGCGGCAGAAATCAATCGCTTCGCGCACTTCTGCGACGCCGTCCACATGCGTCTTGCCGCCCTCGCGGGTCAGCAACGCCATCAGCGCAGGGGTGTCCTGCTCCATCAAATCGGCCATGCGGTCGAGCATCGCGGCGCGTTCCGACGCAGGCGTGTTTTTCCATGCGGGGAAGGCGGCTGTCGTGACCTGCATCGCCTTTTGGATATCGGCTTCATCGGCCTGCATGACCGTGCCGATGTCGCGGCGGTTGTCGGTCGGGTCGAACACGGATACGCCCGCGCCCGGCTTGCGCACGCCGCCGATCAGGGGGGCGGCGACATATTTCTGCTTCGCGGCGTCGTCGATCTTTTGCAGCAGAGGGTCGCTGACATGGCTGTTGGCGAATTCGACGCCTTGGGAATTTTTGCGGTCGTCGAACATGTTGGCGGGCATCGGGATGCGCGGATGCGGCTTCGATGTCAGTTCGGAAATGTACTGCACGGGGTCGACCAGCATTTCGTCGATTGGCACTTTATCGTTCTGCAGCCGGTTCACGAAATTCGTGTTCGCGCCGTTTTCCAGCAACCGGCGGACGAGGTAGGGCAGCAGGTCCTGATGGCTGCCCACGGGCGCGTAAACGCGCACGGGGTATTTGCCCTTTTCCTTGCCGACGATCTGGTGGTACAGCGGCTCGCCCATGCCGTGCAGGCGCTGGAATTCGAAACCTTCCTGATTTGCGCCCGCCAGCTCGATCAGCGTTGCGACGGAATAGGCGTTATGCGTTGCGAACATCGGGTAGAAAATATCGCGGCGCGCCATCATGCGGCCGGCATTGGCGATGTAGGAAACGTCGGTTGCATTCTTGCGCGTGAAGACGGGGTAGCCCGGCAGGCCGTTGACTTGCGCGTATTTGATTTCACTGTCCCAATACGCGCCCTTGACCAGCCGCACCATCATCTTGCGGTTGTTTTCCTCGCATACCGCCTCCAGCCAGCCGATCAGGCGGGAACAGCGTTTCTGGTATGACTGGATCGCAAGGCCGAAACCGTCCCAGCCCTTGAGCGACGGGTCGCTGAAGGCATTCTCGATGATTTCCATCGAGGTTTCCAAACGGTGCGCTTCCTCCGCATCGACCGTCATGCCGATGCCATAGTCCGCGCATTTCTGCGCCAGCGCCAGCAGTTTGTCCGACAGCGGCGGCACGCAGGTCGCGGCATGGCCGTATTCAAAACGCGGGTGAAGCGCCGACAGCTTCACCGAAATGCCGGGGGCGGCGATAGGGCCGCGGCCATTGGCCGATTTGCCGATGGCGTCGATGGCCATGGCGTAGCTGTTGAAATAGCGCTCGGCATCTTCGGCGGTGCGCGCGCCTTCGCCAAGCATGTCATAGGAATGGCGCGATCCGTTTTTCTCGGCATCCACGGCATTCGCCAATGCTTCCTCGATCGTGCGGCCCATGACGAATTGCTGACCCATGATCTTCATGGCGTGCAGCATCGCGCGGCGCACCACGGGTTCGCCCAGCTTCGACACCATGCGGGATGCGATGTTGGAAACGGGTTCTTCGCTTTCACCCTCCGCCACATCGGCGATCACCTTGCCGGTCAGCATCAGCGCCCAGGTGGACGCGTTGATGAACAGGTCGTCCGCCTTGCCGATATGCTTGTCCCAATCCGCCGACCCGATTTTGTCGCGGATGAGTTTATCGGCCGTCTGGTTGTCCGGAATACGCAGGAGGGCTTCGGCAAGGCACATCAGGGCGATGCCTTCCTTGGTCGATAAACCAAACTCATTGAGGAATTTATCGACGCCGCCGAATTTGCGGCGGTTGTCCCGCACCTGCTGGATCAACCCGCGCGCCGTTTCGCGGATGCGCGTGTTGCTGTCACCTTGCAGGGCGATGCTTTTCAGCAGCTCGTCGATGGAGCGCGTTTCGTCGAGGTGATACGCCTCGTTCATCGCGTCTTTCAGCGCAAGGCTGCGGCGGGTGGTTTGCAGGGCGGTTTTCATGGGGTTTTGTCCCGTTCGATGTGTTGAATTTCATGGATAATCTAGCCTGTCTTTCAATGCTTTGCATATCAAATATGCAGCCGGAAAACCCAGCAGGAACAGTGGATTAACGCTTTTTTCATATGGAAATATTATACTTCTGGAGAAAATCAATTTCAGGTCAAATTTCCATAAAGTTAAAAATCTGTTAAAATAGAAATACGCCATCGCCATCCAGAGTCGGGGGATCGCTTCAGGAATGGATACGCAAGAGCAAACACAACCTGCACCCGTGCAAGCCGAAGTCCCTGGCATGAAGGAAGCGCTCGCGCGTATGCAGCCGAGCAGTTTCACGGGCGAGAGCAGTTTTTTCCAGGTCGCCAAACAAGTGCTGGCCGAGCAATTCGCCAATATCGTTTTCCCGACACTCGAAGCCATGGCAAAGATGCCCATCGTGGTAAAGGAACCCATCGCATTATTGACCGCCATCCCGTATGTGGAGAACCTGCGCACCAACCGCGCGCTGGGCGAAATCAGCAGCATCCCCGAAGGCAAAAAGCTGGTGGACTCGGTGCTGGACGGCACCCAGGTCGGGCTCAACAGCGATCCGCGCTTCACAGGCGGTGCGAACTGCTTCATGACCAGTTACACCAATGGCAATTTCAAGCAGTCACCGAACTTTATCACGGCGGACGGCTACACCACTCATGGCGACACCGTCGGCATCCTGATCCACGAATTGCACCATCAGCGGCAGATGCAGAACGGCGTCATGAAACCGCTGCAGGATAAAGTCCCGTCGCCGGTCGAGCAGGTCTGGTACGAACGAGCGATGGAGGCCGATGCGCAGGCGACCGCAACCGATATCGCATGGAAGCTGAAGGAAGCCGGCAAACCGGCAGCGTGGAAAGCCATGGAAAGGCTCGGCGGCTGGCGCCAGCAGGTGACAGAAGCCTATGCGAAAAAAGCAGAGCAGGACCCCGCCAGCGTCGAAACCGGCGGCGCAAAACGCGAGGCATTTGATGCATGGTTCAGCGCGAAAAGCAGTAAAGGCCTGACGACGCCGCAGATTTACAACCGTCAGGCGCTCAATAACCTGACGCCGTCCGAAAATATTCACGACATGCATGCAGCGGGCAAGCCGCTCGCGCCGATCGCTGTAGCCGATATCGAAAAACTGGGCAGCATCGCCGAGGTCAATTACCTGAAACTGCCGGGCGGCAAGCCGCTCGACAGCATGGATTACCGCCAGGCCGACTGGGACGGGTTTCAGGGCGGCTTCCTGCACGCCCGTCACAAGCAGTATGACCAGATCAAGGAAGGCACGTTCAAGGTCGCGAGCATGAACCCCGCATCGGCCAGCAAATTCGCCAATCCAGCCTCACCCTGTGATCCGCCCAAAACCGCCGCTCCGCAGGTTGCCAGGGCACAGGTATCGTTAAAGCGTCCCGCTCTTAAAATGTAGTTGCAGAAATAAGCCCTTTCTAAAGACCGGAGGATATTGTCAGGGATGGATAGCCAGGAGCCAAAACCTTCAACGATTGACTCATCCGACGTGCCCGGCATGAAGGAAGCGTTGGAGCGCATGTCGCCTGAGTTCTGGAAGGGCAAAAGCCATTTCGCGCGGCGCGAACCCTCGCATTTCGAAAAGACCGTGCTTTTCCCCACGCTGACCGCGATCCGTAATCTTACCTGCGCCATCGAAACGCCGTCCGTGCTGGTGACGGCGCTGCCGCTGGTGCAGAACATGCGCCTGAAACGCGCGCTTGCCGATATCGGGTCGGTGCCGGAGGGCAAGGAACTGGTGGCGGCTGCGACGCATGTGCCGGAAATAAACCTGAACCCCGATCCGCGCTGCAGCGGCGGCTATATCTCGACGACACTCGACATCAATGGCGCCGATATCCGGCAGATATCGCGTGAAATCAGCCTCGCGGGTGTTGTGACCAGCGGCACGCTGGTGGCGACGCTGATCCATGAATTACAGCACCAGCGGCAGTTGGAAAATAAAGTATTGCGTTCGTATTCGGACAAAATTGCCTCGCCGATTGAACACCTCTGGTACACGCGCGTGACGGAAGCGGATGCGGAGGCAACGACGGCCGATATTTTGTGGAAGATGAAGGAAGCGGGCAAGCCCGGACACTGGAATGAAATGAAAAATTCCGGCACATGGATGGCGGAGGTCGCGAAGGCTTACGAGAAAAAAGTGAAGGAAGAACCGGATGCCGTCGCAACAGGCAGCGCCAAGCGCGCGGCGTTTGATGCATGGTTTACCGCAGCTGGCGGGCGGGTGCAGTTGGCTTATAACACGCAAGGCATGTTGAGCGCGCCAAGCGACCGGAATGTGGCGGAGATGCACAAGCTGGGCAGGCCCTTCGGTCACCTGACTGTCGCGGATCTTGAAAAAGTGGGGGATATCGGCCCCGTGAATTACCTGAAACTGCCGGGCGCATTGCCGCTGGACAGCATGCAATACCGTGGCGCAAATTTCGACGAAGGGCAGGCCAAATACCTGCATGCTGCGCATGACTCCTATGCCAAAATTGAAAACGGCACTTATACAGCCCCGCCCGTCAGCGCGGCGGTCAGACCGGCGGGCAGCAGTTTCCTTTCCCCGCCCGCTGTAAAAACGCCTATTGCTGCGGCAGTTCAGGTCGCGGTCAGTTTGAAGCGTCCTTCGCTTAAAATCTAACAATTTCAGTAACCTACTAATTTCCGTAAAGTTTTTGACAGGTATTATGGGGCGTGGTACTTTCATGCCGTATAAACATAATATCTGCACAAGGGAATCGCATTGTGACTCAAGTCGTTAAAGTCCGGGATACATTCAAGACCCTCATCAATGACAACAACAAGGCCGTTGGCAAATTGCGGGATTCCATCCGCGATATTCAGGCCAAGCGCGATGTCACCGAAAAAACCTACGACACCATGATCGACCGCTTTGCGGGATCGCTGTTCTGGCCGTCGCTGGATGATGAAAACCTCGGCAAGCTGTCGGCATCGCTCGGCAACTCGATCGATTTCGTGCAGACCTTCAAGGACGCGACGACCGCCAGCCGCGAGGCGGAGATCCGCCTGAACGCGCTGACCGCAACGCATGGCGAAGAAAGCAAGCTGGAAGAAAAAGTGCGCGGGATCCAGCAGCAAGTCAACAAGGCCGGGGAAAAAGAAGAAAAACTGGAATCCTCCATCCGTTACGCCACGCGCGCGCTGTCGCCCGTTGATGAATTCAACGCAGGCACGAAAGAGGGCGCACCGAAGCTGAACGAGGCGGAGATCGGTTATTTCTCCTCCAAATCCGGTTTCGCCCATGCATGGTCGTGGCTGGTGAACAGCCATTACCGCGAAGGCCGCAGCATCATCAAGGAAATGACCAAGGGCGGCGATGATATCGTGACGCTGCAGAAAAACCTCGCGGCAGATACGCCCGCGCTGGCTAACGCAAAAGTAATGACGCAGGCGCTGGTCGCCGAGCGCAAGGAAGTGGAAAAGCCGCTCGCGGAAATCCGCGAAACGGCGTCGGGCGTCTTCACCGAACAGCAGATTGCCGAAGGCATGAAGCTGCAGGTTGCAGGGCTGCTGGCCGACCGCGATTTCTTTAACAAGCTGGCATCCGAAATGGGCCCGTCTTTCCCGGCGGCTGCGGTCGAGCTGCGCGCGAAGCTGGAAGGCTTCGACAAGCTGGAAGACGGCGCGAATAAATCGATCAAGGGCTTGGAGAGCGCCAGCGCCAACCTCGACAAGCATATGTACAAGCTCGACAAGGCGGCGCGCAAGAAACCCTCCCACGATGTCAAAATCGACCTTGATCCCATCAAGAAGGGTTATAACGCACAGGTCATACTCGCGACCCACAAGGCTGATGAAATCAAGAAGGCATCGAAATCGATTGATACTTATAGCGGCCCGTCGGCGCCGGTATATGTGGGGTACAGCCCGCTTGATTTCTATATGGGCTTCATGATCGCAGACATGCTGAATCACCATGATCATAGTCATGCGGCGGCTGCAGCCGCAGTGGATGCGGGTCATTCTGTATCCGATGCTGCAACGGCCATTGATCCCAGTGTCATTAACGACACGCTGGGTATCCCCGACAACATAGCAACGGATATGAACCTCGATCTCGACAACCTCGCGCCCGCGCTGTCGGATGCGGACCTGTCCAGCCTTGGCGACAGCTTCAATGACGCGGCTGGCAACCTTGACGTTGGTAGCCTCGATGTCGGCTCGTTCGACGTGCCGGATATGCCCGATTTCTCGATCCCCGATATTGATGTCGGATCGATTGATGTTGGGGGCTTCGATGTCGGCGGTTTTGATTTCTGATAACAGCTATCCGGCCAATAAAAAACACCCCGGCTTGAAACCGGGGGGTATAGTGTAAGCTCAGGCAGTTCCGATTTCTGACCACACCCGATTAGAGACATGAACAGCCACTATCATTCACTTGGTAGTGGCTGTTTTTTGTGTGTCTTAAGCTTTCCATTTCCTCATCGGGAACGAATTAGCGTGGAGTAATGATAGGAAGGACGGCAGAAAAAGCGGCAGTGATTGACGGAACTGAATTATTACCAAGAACTCGCACAAGCCAGTCCTCAAAATCATTAACTCTCGTAGCCTTCATATGCCTCGCAACTATAGAAACAATCCCCTTGTTGTCGTAAAGTGCCATCAACCCCGCGATATCTCGGCGAGTAATGCATTGGCCAATGGCGGCTCTCCTAGATGTAGCTATTGCAGTGATGTCTAGGGTTAAAACCCAATAAATCTCTTGAGATATGAATCGGATAATGATTCTCTGTATTGGGGAGTACAGATGACATGAGAAAAAACCAGTTTTGGCTGAATGACGCGCAATGGGAAAAGATCGAGCCGTTTCTGCCGGAC
>JBBRVE010000087.1:0-12556 GCA_038247245.1 Bdellovibrionales bacterium
CGAACAAGGCGAAGTCGAGCTTCCTTGCCAACATGTCGCATGAACTGCGCACGCCGCTGAACGCGATCATCGGTTTCTCGGAACTCATGAAAAACCATACTTTTGGCGCGATCAACAACCCGAAATACGAAGAATATCTGTCGGACATCCATTTCTCCGCCCGCCATTTGCTCGACATCATCAACGACGTTCTGGATATGTCGAAGATCGAGGCGGGCAAGGTCAACCTGATCGAAAGCGACGTCGCGCTGCACGACGTATTGGAATCAGTGATGCGCATCATGGGCGACCGCGCACAGGCGGCGTCGGTGAAGCTGGAATTCGATGTGGACGCCGCCGTGCCGCATATACGTGCGGATCAACGCCTCCTGCGTCAGATTTTGATCAACCTTGTCGCCAACGCGGTGAAATTCTCGCCTGCCGGCAAATCGGTGCAGGTGATGGCCAAAATGCTGAAGCCCACCAACATCCTGCGCATCGCCGTGATCGACGAAGGGTGCGGCATTCCGCCCGACAAGCAGCGCCTTGTGCTGGAGCCGTTTGCCCAGGTGAACGACCCGAAATATTTCAAGGGTCAGGGCACCGGCCTCGGCCTGCCGCTGGCCAAGGCGATGGTGGAGCTGCATGACGGCCGCCTGACGCTGGAATCGGATGAAGGCAAAGGGACGCGCATTTTCCTCGATTTCCCCGCTGATCGCATGCTGGCCGCCCCGAAGGTTTAATACGGCAAACTTGACATAAGAAGGGGCTGGAATTAGGCGTGCGAATGGGCTATAACTTGCACTCAAAACAAGGCCACGGAAAACATGTCTAAACTGCTCCTGAAATGCGCCGAAGCCGGCCTCAAGATGACCGACCAGCGCAAAGTGATTTTGAAGGTGCTGGAGGAATCCGGCGACCATCCCTCCGTCGATACCGTCTGCGACCGCGCCAAGCGCATCGATGCGTCGATCAGCATCGCGACCGTCTACCGCACGCTCGGCCTGCTGGCCGAACTCGGTCTTGTCGTGAAGCATGATTTCGGCGGCACCTATGCCCGCTTCGAGGTCAAGGAAGAACACGACCACGAACACCACCACCACCTGATCGACACCGAAACGGGTCAGGTGATTGAATTCCAGTCGGATGAACTGGAACAGCACATCCATAAAATCGCCGAAGGCCTCGGCTATAAAATCATCGACCACACATTCGAGATTTTCGGCCACAAGATCAAGAAGTGACGGAAGACCGTATCCCTACCGAGCTGTGGGTGACCGCCCACTTGCGCCAATGCACGGCCAGGGGCATCCCGCATACCGTTGTGCACAAGGGCGCTGATGCCGCAGGCACGGTGATGGTGAAAATCTACATTCCCGGTTCGGGCGCGAAACTGCTGAACCAGTCGCGCGACGAAAACGGGGAAATGGGCTGGATGGATGTTTTCGACGGCGCGCTGGTGCCCGAAACCAAGGCCGACGAATACATCGCCCGCAGCCTGAAACGCGACCCCGACGTCTGGGTCATCGAAATAGAAGACAAAACGGGCACGAACCCGTTCGAAGGAAAGATATTCTGATGACAACCACCATCCGCGACGAAGTTGAAAAACGCCGCACATTCGCCATCATTTCTCACCCCGACGCGGGGAAGACGACGCTGACGGAAAAGCTGCTGCTGTTCGGCGGCGCGATCCAGATGGCGGGCGCGGTGAAGGCGCGGCAATCGGTGCGCCATGCGCGGTCGGACTGGATGAAGGTGGAACAGGAACGCGGGATTTCCGTGGTGTCGTCCGTCATGACGTTCGAATATAACGACATCACTTTCAACCTGCTCGATACCCCCGGCCACCAGGATTTCTCCGAAGATACCTACCGCACATTGACCGCCGTCGACAGCGCGATCATGGTGATCGACCATGCCAAGGGCATCGAGGCGCAGACGCTGAAACTGTTCGAGGTCTGCCGCCTGCGCGATATGCCGATCCTGACCTTCATCAACAAGCTCGACCGCGAGGGGCTCGACCCGTTCGACCTGCTGGATGAAGTCGAAAAGAAACTGGCGCTCGATGTCACGCCCGCCAGCTGGCCGATCGGCATGGGGAAACGCTTCCTCGGCTGTTATGACCTGATCAACGACCAGCTGTTATTGGCCGAACGCTCCAAGGGCGCGTCTATCGGCGATGCCGTGAAATGCGAAGGGCTTGACGATCCGCAGCTGGACAAGCTGCTGCCCGCAGACGCCGTGCAGAAACTGCGCGAGGATGTGGACATGATCCGCGGCGCGTGCAAACCGCTTGACCGCAAATCATACCTTGAGGGGCATCTGTCGCCTGTGTTTTTCGGCTCCGCGCTCAACAACTTCGGCGTCCGCGAATTGCTGGGCGGGTTGAAGGAATACGCGCCGATCCCGCAGCCGCAGCCCACCGCCGAGCGTTTCATCGAACCCTATGAAGAAAAAGTCACCGGCTTCGTGTTCAAAATTCAGGCGAACATGGACCCGAAGCACCGCGATCGCATCGCCTTCACGCGCCTGTCCTCCGGCCATTTCAAGCGCGGCATGAAACTGCACCATGTGCGCGCCGGTAAATCGATCACCGTCCACAACCCGCTGATGTTCTTTGCGCAGGAGCGTGAAGTGGCGGCGGAGGCCTATGCGGGCGACATCATCGGCATTTCCAACCACGGCAACCTGCGCATCGGCGACACCCTCACCGAAGGCGAGATTTTGCATGTGACCGGCATCCCCAGCTTCGCGCCCGAACACCTGCAGCGCGTGCGCCTTGATGACCCCTTGCGCGCCAAACACCTTGGCGAAGCCTTGCTGCAACTGGCGGAGGAGGGCGCGGCCCGCGTCTTCAAGCCACGCATGGATTCCAGCTGGGTCGTCGGCGTCGTCGGGCCCCTGCAGTTCGACATCCTTGCCGACCGCATCCGCACCGAATACAACCTGCCCGTCCGGTTTGAAACCGCCGCCCTGCACACCGCCCGCTGGCTGGAGAGCGAAAAGCGCGACAAGCTGGAATCATTCATCGACCAGAACCTGCCCAACATTGCGGAAGACCATGACGGCCAACCCGTGTTCCTCGCCCGCAACGCATGGCATCTTGATAACGCCAACGAAAACTGGCCGGACATCAAGTTCCTTGCGACCAAGGAACAGGCGCGGACGTAAGCCCATGTTTTCCCGCCTCGACAACAAAAAGAAATGGCGGATCGTGGGCATCATCGCCTTCGCACTCGCCTGGCCGCTGGCATGGGGGCAGCAGGGTGTCGTCGACGGCCAATACCTGCGCCTTGCCGTATGCTTTCTGCCGCCTGTGATTTCGTTGTGGTTCCTGCCGTTCACTCCCATGGTGCGCGGCATCGCGGTCATCGTTTACCTGTTCCTGATGTACCCCGCAGCCAATATGTTTCCGCCGGATCGCGATTGTCCGGTGGGTGAGACGTGCCTTTAAAACGGCAGTATATTCAGCTGTTTGCAATTCTGTTTGACATAATGCGCAGACTCCGGTAATATAATCATCACGCAGCGCATACTACGTCAGAGCTATTTCCGCTTGTTTCCTGCCTGACGCTCCCCGCCTGCTGAAACAGCATCCAGACCTTGTAGGGTCGTTTGTTTTTAAGGGGGAGCTATCCATGCATCATTTTCTGGCCATCACTGGCAACACCGAAAACCGCGAAAATTTCGCCGACCTGCTTGCCACGCTCGCGGCAGATCCGGGCGTAGTGCTGCGCGCATCGCTTGACGGTAGCAAGGGCGGTCGCGGCGACAAGGATGGCAGCATCGAATTTTATGCCGATGAAGAAGCGGGGGAGCGGCTTTCCGCAAAGATCAGCGGCTGGCGGTTCGTTCCGACGGGCAGCCTGAAACAAGCACCGGACAATAACGAGATAATCGATACGCTGGGCCCCAATCCCGAATTCACCGACCACCGCGTGAAGCAGCCGGAGGCGACGCAAGGTATGCAGGAATACCTGCTGGTCGGCGGCAAGACGGGCACCGATTTCAACGCAGCCGCAACAGTGTTGCTGAAAGAACCATCGGTCAAGCTGGTCGGCTGGGTCGATCATCGCAACAAGGCAAAAAGCAGCCTGAGCGGCATGTTCACCGTCGTCGCCAAAGACGCTGAAACGGTTGAGGCCGTGGCGCGCAAGCTGCCGCAATGGGTGATCGTTCCGCCCTGCACAAACCGCTGATTTCCCCGCTGGAGAAAGCGTGGAATACGGTCAATCTCTGACAAAGCTGCTAGGATCAGGCCGATTTCATCGGCTGCTGCGGGCGGAACGTGCCGCCCTTGAGCGCGGATGATGTGCGGCTGCGCAAGGATTTCACGCTGGCGAAACTGAGCGACAGCTGGCCGTTTTTCAACGAAAACGCTTTTTGTTTTTGCGGCGCGTCGATTTCTTCGGTGTCGAAACCGGCGACGGTTGCAAATGCCGCCGTCATGCGTTCCATCCGGCGCGACACCTCGAGCGATCCCGAAACAACCTTCTGGTGCTGGCGCACGGCGCCCAGCAGCGTTTTCAGGTCGTCATGCTGGCGCAGGTGTTCGTCGATGATGGTGAAGCCAGCCATCGCATCGGCCAGCGTCTGGTGCGCGTGGTTGACTTCGTCGCTCTGCAGCGCGCCGCCGATCAGGCCCAGCGGCATGTTTTCGGGCAGGGCAAGGTATTTGACGTGCTGCTCCGCGCTTTTCAAATTCGATTTGGCGTGCATCCATTCGGGGGAAAATTCGGCGGCGATCAAATCCCAGACCGCGCCTTCGGGCATCAGCGGCTTTTTCGCCAGTGCCGATGACAGGCGCGAGATCATGGGCTTGTTCGCCTCGGCCCAGTCCTGCATATCGGATGGGAGCGTGATCAGCGGATTTTCAACCGATGTATCCATCAAAACCTGACTTTTGACGCGTGAACTATTTTTATTATGGGCAAATTTAGTTAACAGAAGCCTAACATCGAAGCGTTAAGGGTTTATAATCGTTGGATAACTGCAAATGTTTCCGACTTTAGGTATCTAAATACCGTTCTTGATCATTTGTTTCAGTGCTAGGCACTTGATTGAATTAGGTTAACTTCGGTCGATTTTTGTTGAAATCACCCCCCGAAATACCATATCTAATCAGGACGAAGTTAGTACTTGAAGCGGGTAAAATGCTGAAACTTGGCAAATTGACGGATTACGCCATCGTCGTGATGGTGCAACTGGCACGGGAAGGCGAAAACGCCGCCCGCAGCGCGAGCCATCTTGCCGACAAAACCGCATTGCCCGAACCGACCATCGCGAAAGTCCTCAAGACGCTGCTGAAGGAAAACCTGGTGTCGTCCGTGCGCGGCGCGCAGGGCGGTTATAAACTGGCGCGCGACCCCGTCGCCCTGTCGGTCTGCGAAATCGTGGAAGCGATGGACGGGCCGATTGCGATCGTTTCCTGTGTCGAAGGTAGTGACGATGCCTGTCCCGCCGAACAGCGTTGCCCGACCAAGGGCAAATGGGACCCCGTGAACCGCGCCATCCGCGGCGCGCTGCAGGACGTCAGCCTTGCCGACATGATGTCGCAGCAACAGGCGGGTTGCGGCACGGCAGCACGCACAAATCTGGTTCAGGTCAAAATGCCTGAAATGGTGAAGGCATGAGCAACGCCGCAATCGCACCCGAAACACTTGAAACCATCAAGTCGCTCGACAAATACGAAGCAGGCTTCGTCACCGATATCGAAAGCGAATTCGCGCCCAAAGGTTTGAGCGAAGACATCATCCGCTTTATCTCCGCCAAGAAAAACGAGCCCGACTGGATGCTGGAGCAGCGCCTGACCGCGTATCGCCACTGGCTGACGCTGCCGGAACCGGAATGGGCGAATGTGTCCTTCCCCGCGATTGATTATCAGGATGCTTATTACTACGCCGCGCCGAAAACGGCTGCCGCGCCGAAAAGCCTTGATGAGCTCGACCCGAAATTGCTGGAGACGTACAAGAAACTCGGCATTCCCCTGCGCGAACAGGAAATGCTGAACGGCATCGCAGTCGATGCGGTGTTTGACAGCGTTTCCGTCGTCACCACCTTCCGCGAAAAACTGCATAGCGCGGGCGTGATCTTCTGCTCGATTTCGGAAGCCGTTCAGAAATATCCGGACATGATCAAGAAATACATGGGCAGCGTTGTGCCCTATACCGATAACAAGCACGCCTGCCTGAACGCGGCAGTGTTTACCGACGGCACGTTCGTTTATATTCCGGAAGGCGTGCGCTGCCCGATGGAACTGTCCACCTATTTCCGCATCAACGAAGCCAAGACCGGCCAGTTTGAACGCACGCTGATCGTGGCAGAGAAAAAATCCTATGTTAGCTACCTCGAAGGCTGCACCGCGCCGAAACGCGATGAAAACCAGATGCATGCCGCCGTGGTGGAACTGATCGCCATGGACGACGCGGAAATCAAATATTCGACCGTGCAGAACTGGTATCCCGGCGACGAAAATGGCAAGGGCGGCATTTACAATTTCGTGACCAAGCGCGGCATCTGCAAGGGCGCGCGCAGCCGCATTTCGTGGACGCAGGTCGAAACAGGCTCCGCTATCACCTGGAAATATCCGTCCTGCGTGCTGCTGGGCGATGACAGCGTGGGCGAATTCTATTCGGTCGCGCTGACCAACAATTATCAGCAGGCCGATACCGGCACCAAGATGATCCATATCGGCAAAAACACGCGCAGCCGCATCATCGCCAAGGGCATCTCCGCCGGCAAATCGAACAGCACCTATCGCGGCCTTGTGCGTATCGCGCAAAAAGCGGAAAACGCGCGCAACTACACGCAATGCGACAGCCTGCTGATCGGCGACCTGTGCGGCGCGCATACCGTGCCGTATATCGAGAACAAGAACCCGACCGCGACGCTGGAACATGAAGCGACGACGTCGAAAATCAGCGACAAGACATTGTTTTACTGCCGCCAGCGCGGCATCCCCGAAGAAGAAGCCCTCACGTTGATTGTGAACGGCTTCTGCAAGGAAGTGCTGCAGCACCTCCCCATGGAATTCGCGGTCGAGGCGCAGAAGCTGGTGGCGATCAGTCTGGAAGGAAGTGTGGGATAATGCTGAAAATTGAAAACCTCCATGTGAACGCTGCGGACCGTCCGGTGCTGAAGGGGCTGAGCCTTGAGATGAAGGCGGGCGAAGTGCATGCGATCATGGGGCCGAATGGCTCGGGCAAATCGACGCTGTCTTATGTGCTGGCGGGTCGCGACGGGTATGAAGTGACCGACGGCAAGGTTGAATTCATGGGGCAGGATCTGCTGGCCATGGAACCGGAAGACCGCGCGGCGCTGGGCCTGTTCCTCGCCTTCCAATACCCTGTCGAAATTCCGGGCGTATCGACCACGACGTTTTTGAAAACCGCGATAAATGCGGTGCGCAAGAAACGCGGCGAAAAAGAACTGGAACCCGCGCAATTCCTGAAATTGCAGAAACAGAAAATCCAGCAGCTGGGCATGGACCCCGAAATGATGAAGCGCGGCGTGAATGTCGGCTTTTCGGGCGGGGAAAAGAAACGCAATGAAGTGCTGCAGATGGCGATGCTCGCGCCGAAACTGGCGATCATGGATGAAACCGACAGCGGCCTCGATATCGACGCGCTGAAGGTTGTGTCGGAAGGCGTCAATGCGCTGCGCGGGCCGGAAAGCTCGTTCCTTGTGATTACCCACTACCAACGCCTGCTCGATTACATCAAGCCCGATATCGTCCACGTGCTGGCGAACGGCAAGATCCAGAAAACCGGCGGCCCGGAACTCGCGCTGCTGCTGGAAGAAAAAGGCTATGCCGATTTCTATGACGCGACGGAGGCGGCGTAACAATGATGGCGACGACGGCCGCAGGAACATTCATGGCACAGGCTCCGCAGGTTGCGGCGGCGATGCCGTGGCTTGCCGATGCGGCTGCGCTGCAGAATGACAAGGCCGTTGGCTGGATCAAGGCATTGCGCGCGACGGGCGCGGAAGCATTCGCGCAGACCGGCCTGCCGACCGTGGCATGGGAAGGCTGGCAATACACCAACCTGCGCGCGCTGGCAGCGGCCAAATTCCGCTATTCTACCGACCCTGTGAAATTCGATGCCGCGAAAATTCCAGGCAACCTGCTGGGCACGCATCGCGTGGTGCTGGTGAATGGCCAGTATCAGGCGAAACTGTCGAACCTGCCCGACCATGTGACGGTGATGAGCCTGATGGAAGCGGCGGAGAAAAACGTGACGGGCATCGAAGAACAGCTGGTGACGCTGGGCGACCTTGCAAAGACGCCGATGACCGCGCTGAACGCCGCCTATGTGCGCGACGGTTTTGTGCTGGTGGTGGCGAAGAACCGCGATGTGGCCGAGCCTATCGAAGTTGTGTTTTTCAATGCCGGCCGCGATGCCGCCATTTATCCTCGCGTGATGTACCGCCTGGGCGAAAATGCGGGCTGCACCGTCATCGAACGCCATTGCGGGGAGGGGGCGTATTTCGCCAACACCTATGCCTCGATCACGCTGGAATCGGCTGCGCGCATGCGTTTTTACAGGTTTCAGGAAGAATCCGATGCCGGATTTCATGCCAGCAATACGATCGTGCAGCAGCATAAAGACTCGTCTTTTGAGGGGTTTAGCCTTGCTACAGGCGGCAAGCTGGCGCGGCAGGAATTCCGGCTTCAGTTGATAGATCGCGCTATTTCGAGTAGTATCGGAGGCACATACTTAATGAAGGGACAGCAAAGCCACGATTTTACCGTGTTGGCTGACCACTTCGAACCGGACGGAAAATCCGTCCAGCATTTTAAGGGAGTTGTTGATGATCAGGCTCGTGCAGTTTACCAAGGGAAAATACATGTACGTCGTGCTGCACAAAAAACAGATGGATACCAGTCTCATCATGCGTTACTGCTTTCCCCAACAGCTGAAGCAAGCGCAAAACCAGAACTAGAAATTTACGCCGACGACGTAAAATGCAGCCACGGCGCAACTGCCGGGCAATTGAATCCCGAAGCCATTTTTTATCTCCGCAGCCGCGGCATTCCCCATGACCTTGCACGGTCGTTGATGGTGGAATCGTTCCTCGGGGGTGCCATCGAAAAAGTCAGCGATCAAGCGCTGCGCGACATTTATCTGTCCCGCGTATCGGCTTGGCTGGCGGGCAGGGGCGCATGATGCCGGCGGAAAAAATCATCCCCCTCAAAACCCACGACATCAAATCCGCCTTCCCCGCGCTGGCGCAGAAGGTCAATGGCCGCGACGTCGCGTACATTGACAGCGCGGCATCGGCGCAGAAACCGCAATCCGTGATCGATGCGATGAATGCGGTGCTGGAAACCCATTACGCCAATGTCCATCGCGGCGTCTATTCATTCAGCGCGGAAACCAGCACGAAATTCGAACAGGCGCGTGAAAAGGTCGCGGCCTTCATCAACGCGAAAACCGAACGCGAAGTGATTTTTACCCGCAACGCGACGGAGGCGATCAACCTTGTCGCCGCGTCATGGGGCAATGCGAACCTGCAGGCGGGTGATGAAATCATCCTGACGGAACTGGAACATCACGCGAATATCGTACCGTGGTATTTCCTGACGCAATCCAAGGGCGTCGTGATTAAAACCGTGCCGATCCTCGAAAACGGCGCGCTGGATATGCCTGCGTTTGATGCGCTGCTGTCGAAGAAAACGAAACTGGTGGCGTTCACGCAAATGTCGAACGCGCTCGGCACTGTCACCGACGCGTCGCAGATTATCGCCAAGGCAAAATCGGTTGGCGCGCTGACGCTGGTCGATGGCAGTCAGGGCATCGTGCATATCGGCGCGGATGTGCAGAATCTGGGCTGTGATTTCTATGTGTTCACCGGACATAAACTCTACGGCCCGACCGGCATCGGCGTGCTGTGGGGCCGCGAAGAATTGCTGAACGCCATGCCCCCTTATCAGGGCGGCGGCGAGATGATCGAGCATGTGGCGTTTGATAAAGTCACGTTCAAGGACGCGCCGTACCGTTTCGAAGCCGGCACGCCCGCGATTGTCGAGGCGATTGGGCTGGGCGCGGCGATTGATTACATCAACAGCATCGATTACAAGGCCGCGCTGGCGCGGGAACACGAATTGCTGGCAGCGGCAGAACAGCGCCTTGCTGCAATCGACGGCGTGAAGATTTATTCCCGCGCGCCGAACCGCGCCGCCATCCTGTCATTTGGCATAGATAAAGTGCATCCGCATGATATCGCCACGATTTTTGACCAGCTGGGGCTGTGCGTGCGCGCCGGCCACCACTGCGCGCAGCCGCTGATGAAGGCGCTGAAATGCACAGCTACTGTGCGCGCGTCTTTTGCGGTCTATAATACAATGGATGACGTCGAGCGGTTGGTAGAAGGCGTCCTGAAGGTAAAGAAGTTATTCGCATGATGAAGCTGCACGCAGACGAAGGCATGATCCGCACCGCCGTCGGCGACGACGAGACGGAAAAGATGCTGATTCCGCCCTATACGGAAGCGTCGAAGGAACATCATTTGTGGCCGCTGATCCAGGCCGCGCTGCGCGATGTGTACGACCCCGAAATCCCGGTGAACATCTATGAACTGGGCCTGATTTATAAAGTCGATATCGCGGCCGAGAGCAACGATGTGTTTATCGAGATGACGCTCACCTCGCCGGGCTGCCCCGTTGCGGGCGAAATGCCGGGCATGATCGAAAGCGCGGTGCGCACGGTCAACGATGTCGGCAACGTCAAAGTGGAAATTGTCTGGGACCCGTCATGGGACCCGTCAAAAATGGCGGAGACCGCCAAGCTGCAACTCAACATGTTCTGATTTTTTAATTTAAACGACAACCAAGGAGAGAAAACAATGCAACAGCAACAACTGATGACCCTGACCGACAGCGCTGCCAACCACATTAAAGGCCTGATGGCGAACGCGCCCGCGGGCGAAGAATTCACCGGCCTGCGCGTCGGCGTGACCGCATCCGGCTGCTCCGGCCTCAGCTACAGCCTCGAATACGCCAAAGAAGCGCAGCCGATGGACGTGCTGGTCGAAGACAAAGGCGTGAAGGTCTATGTCGACCCGAAAGCGCAAATGTACATCGCCGGCATGGAAATGGATTATTTCGAAGACAAATTCGAAAGCGGCTTCACCTTCAACAACCCGAACGCCACCGGCCATTGCGGGTGCGGCAAGTCGTTCAAGGTCTAATCCGTTTGTCATCCTGAGGGCCGAAGGCCCGAAGGATCTCCCTTTGGCTTGAAGAGAGATTCTTCGCTTCGCTCAGAATGACAGGGAATGCAAAAGGGCGGGGAGCAATCCCCGCCCTTTTTATTCGGGTATTATTAATGGCGCGGCTGGTTGTTCTGCACGATCGCGCGGCGCACTTGTTTTTCGAAATCGCCGAAATGCTGCTCCACCACCTTGAACAGCGATTGCTGGTCCTTGTGGAGCAGGTTGACGCGGCCTTGCGCGACTTCGTCCAGCGTGAAGATGGCGACGTTGCTGACTTCGGCCTTGCCGCTGTCGTGGTTGATGCTTTGCGCGGCGGTGGCTTCGGCATAGGCAGGGCTGGACGCGATATTGGTGATATGTGCCTTGATCGTCTTCACTTCGTCGGATGTGAGTTCCAGCATCATGCCGATGACGATGCGTTTTTCACCGCTGCGGAAGGCGAGGGTCAGCGTGTCCATGGGCTTCAAACGGTCGGGGGCGACCTTCAGCAACGCCGAGCCGTCGGGGTTTTTCAGTTCCTCTTCCACTTCGCGCGCAGCACCGGTGCGGCCGTCTTCGGGCGCGGATGATGCGGCGACAAGCGCGCTGCCGGGCGTTTCGGACAGGTTGATGAAACCGCCCGGGATCATGAAGGCGGGGGCTGCGGTTTCGCCCGGCTTGCTGTAATGGTCGCCGGTCTGCGCCAGCACAACCTTGCGCACGCCGCCTTCTTCAAACGTTAGCACCACGCCGGAACCGGCGGTCGCCTTCTGCACTTCCTCCACCACCGCGCCGTCCAGCGTCGTCCAGACTGGCAGGTCGGGCCAGTTTTCCTTCACGATGTCGCGCAGCACCTGTTTCTGTTCCTTGGGGCTCAGCGCGGCTTTTTCAAAGATTTCGCGGATCTGTTTGGAGATGTCGGACATATGGCCTCTCTTTTTATATTTATGGCAAATTAGACGATTGGGGAGCGATAAGTCAAACGTTCTTTCCCGATGAGGGAGCGATTCCCCTGACCTATGCTCTGTTAGAGTATTTTTTATACTCCATTAGAGTATAAGTCAATAAGGAAGTTTTTCCTCTCCTTTGGGAGAGGTAAGAACTAGTATATCTAGCTGAATTTGCTTTATATTTCATTCTATGCTATCCTGAACACATGACTCACAGATATTGTGAATCAAGGGGTTACAGCTCCAATCTATACAAAACCTCCACAGAAAGCAAAGTGGTCATGAAGTTCTTTCAGGACGCAAAGGAGCTAAAGCCCGGCCTTATCATCTTCCGCAGGCCCGATGTAAAGCACGACAACTGGTATTGCCGCATGAAGATACCCAAGGTGGACAAGTATAAAATCGTTTCCCTCAAGACGCCGGATATAAAC
>JBBRVE010000088.1:0-12432 GCA_038247245.1 Bdellovibrionales bacterium
AGCCGTCAACGACAATATCCGCGTGCTGTCTGCATCCGATAAATTTGAAACGCTGCAGGCAACGCCCGGTTTGCGCGACCATTTCATCAAGGCGCTGAAAAAGACGCTGACCGATGCCGGCGAACCGGCCATCACGCCGCCGCCGAAAACTGATGGCACGGGTTTCAAACTTTAACAGGGAAGGAGCTGCAAATGTTCTTCAAGAAAAAACGCGAAGAAGCCGCTGCAAAAGCGGCCGAGGCAAAACAGCAGATCCTGCGCACGATTGACGACCGTTTCGCGGATGCCACGCAAAGCCGCGACCCAGCCGAAAAAATCCTGAAACTGGAAGACCAGAAACAGGCCATCGACGCCTTCATCGAAACCGCGGAAGGCGACATCAAGTCGCAGGCGAAGGGTAAATGGCTGGGCGGATATTTCGGTGTGACGATCGGCACCAACCTTGCCATTGATATCGTGTCTGTCGCGCTGACGGGCGTGCCTGCATCGGCATTGTTTATAGTTCCCAGCATTGTTCTGGGATGGATTACCGGGGATAAGCGCGTGGAAAAGGCCAAGGAAAAACTCCAGGCTGAAAACGCCGAATTCTTCGACAGCCTCCGCGCGAAACGTGAACGTGCCGATGAGGCAGTGCAGTCTTCGATGAATATCGACATGCGCGACTTCGCGGAATCACCGAAATTTTCCCAGCTATTGGAGCGCGTCCCCAGTCTCCGCCAGAAATTCGCGGAATCCTACCGCCGGCATGTGGATGGCACGATCAGCGATGTGCCGCCTGCGCCGAAGAAGAAAGATCCGGGGCTGCATCTTTAATTCACTGTCATCCTGAGCGGAACGAAGGATCACCCTTCGTTCCGCAAGAGCAGGGGGATTTTTCGCTGCGCTCAGAATGACAAGATTGAGGTTACTTCCGCATCCTCTTTCCGGTCAGGCAGGAGAAAATTCCGTGCATCGTTCGCACATCCTGTTGCGTCATGCCGGAGCGGTAAAAGAAATTGCCGATGTTGCGCAAAATGGTCGGGCGCTGTTCGGGGCTGCGGAAAAATCCGCCGGTGTCCAGGTCGTCTTCCAGATGTTTCATCAAATTCTCGACATCGCCCTTGGTCGCGGGCGCGGTGTCGCCAAGATCGGGCACGACCTGCTCTTCGCGGAACGGGTTGTCGGCGTTGAGCCATGCGTAGCAGGTCAGCAGAACGGCCTGCGCCAAATTCAGCGATGAAAATCCGGGATTGAGCGGGATGTTGACGATAGCGGATGCCAGCGCAACATCGTCGGATTCCAGCCCCGTGCGTTCCGGCCCGAACATGATGCCGCATTTCTGGGTGTTCACGTTGCGCGCACGGATTTCCTTCGCCGCCGCCTCAGCCGTATAAATGTCCTTCACCACGCCGCGTTCGCGCGCCGTCGTTGCCACCACGAAATCGAGGTCGGCGACAGCCTCGGTCGTCGTTTCATAAATTTTCGCGTTTTCAAGCAGGGCAATCGCGCCCGATGCCGCTGCCGTCGCATCCGGGTTCGGCCAGCCGTCGCGCGGCTTCACGATCCGCAATTCCGTCACCGCGCAATTCAGCATCGCGCGCGCGCACATGCCAATATTCTGCCCCAATTGCGGCCGTACGAGAATGACCGTGGGGGCAATGGGGATGGTTTTGGTGTTTTCTTTAGCTGTATTTGTGCCTGCCATATATCAAGCCGCCTTCAGCCGCTCCAGCACCCGTTCACGCCCAATCAACGGCAGCAGGTCTTTCAGGTCGGGGCCATGTTCCTGGCCGGTGATGGCGCAGCGCAGGGGCATGAACAGTTCTTTGCCGCGGCGGTTGGTCTTTTGCTTGATGTCCTCGACCCATTTTTGCCAAGTGGTGTTATCCCACGGCGCGGGGGGCAGCAGTTCGGCGGCGGTTTTCGCGAAATCGGCGTCCTGAATAACGGGCGTCACGTTGCCCTTGGCCACATGCCACCAATCCTTGATGTCGCCGAGAATTTCGAGGTTCGGGCGCACGGCGTTCCAGAAGGCTTCGTCGATCTCGCCGAGGCCGAGAGCGGCCAGGCGATCTTTCACTTCGGCAAACGGTTTCTGGTGCAGGATTTTCGCGTTCAGGCGGTACAGCTCGTC
Source organism: Bdellovibrionales bacterium (assembly GCA_038247245.1). Taxonomy (GTDB): domain Bacteria; phylum Pseudomonadota; class Alphaproteobacteria; order Micavibrionales; family UBA2020; genus JAPWJZ01. The sequence continues at coordinate 2,114 of JBBRVE010000088.1, forward strand.
CTCGTCGAATTTCGGCAGGTTGCGCGAGAATTTCGCGAAGTCGAAGCTGTTGATGACATCTTCCATCTTGAACATCGGCTCGATGGGGTCGGAGGTGCCAATGCGGGAGACGAGGGAGATCAGCGCCATCGGCTCAATGCCGACTTCTTCCATCAGCGATTTGATGCCGAAGCCGCCTTTACGTTTGGAGAGCTTGCCGCCCTCCATATCGCCCAGCAGCGTGACGTGTGCGAATTGCGGCGGCGTTGCGCCCAGCGCTTCGAACATCTGCACGTGCGTTGCGGTATTGGTCACATGGTCTTCGCCGCGTACGATATGAGTGACGCCGAAATCGATATCGTCGATGACGGAGCAGATATGGTACAGCGGGCGACCGTCTTCGCGCACCAGCACGGGGTCGGACATATCCTTGCCGTCAAATTCCACATGGCCGCGCACAAGGTCTTCCCACACGATGGGCGCGTGGTTCAGCTTGAAGCGCCAATGCGGCTTGCGGCCTGCGGCTTCATGCGCCGCAACCTGTTCGGGCGTCAGCGTCAGGGATTCACGGTCGTAAATCGGGGGCAGGCTGCGGCTCAGCTGCACCTTGCGCTTCAGCGCGAGTTCTTCTTCCGTTTCATAGCAGGGATAGAGGCGGCCATTGGCCTTCAGTTTTTCAATCGTGCGGGCGTAATCGGGGCCGCGGTCGCGCTGGCGGGCGAAGCTGTCCCAGTTAAGGCCGAGCCATTTCATGCCCGCCATGATGTCGTCCACGTTTTCTTCGGTCGAGCGGACAAGGTCGGTATCGTCGATGCGCAGCATGAACGTGCCCTTGTTCTTGCGCGCCCACAGCCAGACGATCAGCGCGGTGCGCGCGGAGCCGACATGCAGCTTTCCGGTGGGGCTGGGGGCAAATCTTACGGCGACGGTCATGGTCTTATAATCCCTTCAAATTCAGACAGCCAATATACTACATGGCCTTAAAAAACCAAGTGGATTATATGGCAAATTATGCAGGAATTTCATGAATTTATGACTGTTCACAGGGGGTTGGTCAATCTGGCAGTATTATATCCAACAGGCAGGTATCATATGGTTCGCATTCTTCTCATCCTCTCCATCCTATTTTCCAGCGTGATTTTCACACCGCCCGCAGAGGCCGAGGGCGGCGGGCGGTTGCGCGAGATGCTGATGAAACGCCGCGCGGCGAAGGGCGAGGGCGAACAGAATGGCGGCCTTAGCGAGAAATTGCTGGAGGGGCTTGGCGGCGGAACTTGCGCCGACCGCAAGGCACAGGTTGAAAAATTGATGAACAGCGGCAAAAAGGGGCGCAACGCGAAAGGCCCGCCCGGCGATATCATGGATATTCCCTATGGTGATGCACCGCTGCAAAAGCTGGATGTGTTCTACCCAAAACGTAAGATAGAGAAACTGGCGCCCGTCATCATCATGGTGCATGGCGGCGGCTGGTGCGTTGGCGACAAGACTATGCGCGGCATGACCGGCAATAAAATGGAACATTACACCGGCAAGGGTTTTTTATACGTCAGCGTAAATTACCCGATGGTGGCAGAAGGCAGCATGGCGTTGCAGCAGGGCAATGACGTGGCGCGCGCCGTTGCCTATGTGCAAAAACATGCGGCGGAATGGGGCGGTGACGCGACCCGCGTAATTCTGATGGGGCATTCGGCGGGCGCGCATCTGGTGTCGCTGGTTAATGCGGATGCCAAGATACGGGCAGATGCGGGTGTGACTAAACTGATCGGCACGGTGTCGCTCGACAGCGGCACGACCAATGTGGTGACGCAAATGAACCACCCGATCGAATTCATGAAGGAACGCTACGCCGAGGCGTTCGGGGACGTGGAAGCGTATTGGATTGAATCCTCGCCCTTCCACCAGCTGGATAAAACCGCAGCGCCGTGGCTCAGCGTCTGTTCGTCGCAACGCACGGGCGACCCTTGCGGCCAGTCGGTCGAATATGCCGAAAAAAGCAACGCGCTCGGTATTCCCGCAACCGTCATTCCGGTCAAGAAAGGCCATGGCGCGATCAACAATGAATTGGGCGTAGATGGCGAATATACGGATAGTGTGGATAAATTTATCGCAACGCTTGACCCTGTCGTGGCACGCTATATAAACGAGTGATGAAAAAATTCTTCCAGTTCCACATTGTGCCGCTCATCGTCTTTATCATTGCCGTGCTGGTCGCGCATGGCGGGAATGACAAAGCCCCGTTCCTTGTTATCGGCGCGTCGCTGTTCTCGCTGGTGGTATGGATGGGATATATCGCCAAGTCATTTGCGGGCGGGCGCAGCCGCAATTTGAAAAAGTCGATGGTTGCGGGGCTGCCGTTTGCATCCACCGCTGCCATTATTCTGGCCGCGAAAATGGGGTTGGTCGATCCCTTGCCTTTGCTGGGCTTCCGATAATTAACGCTGCGGCGGTGCGAGTGTTTTCACAAGTTTCAGTTCCGGCTTGGCGCGCGGCTGGGGTTCAGTTTTAACTGTCGCGGCCTCGAATGCCGGTGACAATTCACCCACGCGGAAAGGATCGTCGCTGTTGTCATATGGCGCAAACACAGCCGGTTTCTTTCCGAATTTTTCCTTTACGGTTTCCGCCGCCACGCTGGCGAACATGCCGCCCACGGATTTATAAAGCGAAAACACTTCCTCGGCGATGCGGCGCAGGCGGCTTTTGCCGATGTCTTTTGCTTCTGTCGGTTCGTCTTTGGTCACTAGGGCGGCGAAGGGCAGGGGCAGGGCGAGCGCGCCAAGCGTGAAGCCTGCAATACCGCCCGCAATCGCGTTGGTTGTGACGGCTGCGCCGATAAAGGCACCGGCCACGGGTGCTGCCACCACCACGATCGCGACGCCCATTGCCAGCAACGCGCCTGCTGCGACATTCATGACTGATACTCCTGATATGTGTTACGCATAGATGCTCATCATGCGCTTGACGAAGCGCGGTAAATGGAGACCCTTGGGCGGATCAAGCGGGTTCAGGTATTTTTTCATCTCGAGCGCGGTTTCGCCATCGCGGTAATATTTTTTCTCGGATCCCATCACGCCGAAACCCATGCTTTCATACAATCCACGCGCCTTGGCATTGCTTTCACGTACTTGCAGCGTGACGGTATCAAATTCGTTTTTCAGAGCGGTTTCTTCAACCTGTCCGAGCAGCGCACGGCCAACGCCTTGCCCCTGGAATTCAGGCGCCACGGCCAGCTGTGCGACGTTTACGGCGTTGCGCATAGTCGATGAATTGAATTCGGTCATGACGAAACCCGCGATCTGGTTGTCCGCCGTTTCGGCGATGATGACACGCATATCCCGGTCATTAACGTTCCAGCGTAGGTAACCGTCCAGGTCGGATGCCTCGTTTTTGTCGGCAAATGATTCCGCATATACCTTCGCCAGCGCGTCAATGTCGCGCGATGCGGCTTTACGGAAGGCGAGGGACAGTTTTGAAGACATAGGTTTCCTTTTAAAACGGAACCTATATTTACATAACTTCTATATCAAAGTCAACTAGAGCGGAAATTATGCAGCGTTTTCAGCCGCTTTCCTGCGGCGTGCTTCGATGAAATCAATCACTTTCGGCGTTTCGCCTTCTTCGGGATGGGCGGTGACGATGCCGTTTTCAATCTCGTAGCCAAAGGCGCGGAACATGGTTTCCACCTGTGGCAGATCGCGCTCCATGATATCCGCCGTGCTCTGCGTGCCGGATTGCAGGAAGTGGTGCGGGTGCAGGCCAAAGGATTTGTAAAGGTAATCGCCGAACACAAAACCGTCGGTGCCGATCAACCCATGCGCGGCGACCAGCGCGGCGGCAAGCTGCGCGCGCACGACGACCGGATAGAAATCGGTGAGCGAGGACGCGTAAATCGCTTCCGAAAACACCTTCTTGAAGGCGGCGGGACTGTCGCAGGCGATCATCTTTTTATAGATGCCCTGCGCCTTGATGATCTCGTCGAACGTCTCTTCCATACTTTTGAAACTCCCCTGTTTCAACGGTAGTGCCCAAATCGAAGTGCCGTTTAGTTTTTAGCCATTCTCGACAATCAGGTCGGTGAATTTATTGGTGATCGGGTATCGGCGGTCGCGGCCAAACGCCTTGCGGCTGATCTTGACGCCGGGGCAGGCCTGCCTGCGCTTGTATTCGGCGTGGTCGAGCAGTTTCCAGACCTTGTTGACCGTTTCCACTTCGTGGCCGCGCGCGACAATCGCGTCGATGTTCATTTCCTCTTCCACAAGGCAGTGCAGGATGTCGTCAAGCGCCGCATAGGGCGGCAGGCTGTCTTCGTCCTTCTGGCCGGGGCTGAGTTCGGCGGACGGCGGCTTGGTGATGATGCGCTCCGGTATCACGCGGCCGGCGGGGCCTTTCGCGTTGGTCGGGTGGTATTGGTTGCGCCATTTCGACAGTTCGAACACCATCATCTTGTAAACGTCTTTCAGCACGTTATAGCCGCCGCACATATCGCCATACAGCGTGGCATAGCCGACCGACATTTCGGATTTATTGCCGGTGGACAGCACCATGTATCCGGTCGCGTTCGACAGCGCCATCAGCAGCATGCCGCGCGTGCGCGCCTGGATGTTTTCGGCGGTCGTGCCGGACAAATTCTGGTTCGCCGATGTTCTCAGCATTTCCGCATAGGCTTTCATCGACAGGTCGATGGGCATGCTGCCGTGCTTGATGCCCAGCAGCTTCGCACATTCCGCCGCATCATCGATGCTTTCCTGCGAGGTGTGCGGCGAGGGCATCATGTAGCATTGCACGCGGTCGGGCCCGAGCGCATCGACGGCAATCGCCGCCGACAATGCACTGTCGATACCGCCCGACATGCCAAGCAGCACGCCGGGGAAATTATTCTTGTTCACGTAGTCGCGCAGGCCAAGGACGAGCGTCTGGTAAACCGCTTCCGAACCCGCATACAGGCTATGCGATGCCTCCGCGGATTTGCAGACGAAGACGCGGTCAACGCCCTGTTCCCAGATCGTGGTGACGACATATTCCTGATGGCTGGGGAATTGCGTTAAAACCTTGCCATTGTGGTCCATGATGAACGACGCGCCATCAAACACCAATTCATCCTGACCGCCCACCTGATTGATATAGAACAGGGCAAGGCCGGTTTCCGATACACGCTTGCGCGCATGGTCGAGGCGCACATGGGTCTTGCCCATTTCAAACGGGCTGCCGTTCGGCGAGATCAGGATTTCTGCTTCGTGCTTGCGCAGGTGCGATGCGACATCGGGATACCACATGTCTTCGCAGGTGAGGATGCCCAGCTTCGCGCCCTTGAATTCGACGGGGAAAGGCAGGTGTCCGGCGCTGAACAGGCGCACTTCATCGAACACGCCGTAATTCGGCAGGTGGCATTTGAAACGCTTCGCCACGATCTGGCCGTCATGAATCAGCAGGGCGGTGTTGAACACCTTGCCCTGGTCGCGCCACGGGGCGGAAATCACGATGCCTGCGCCGGTGCCGTCGATCTGCTGCGCCAGTTTCTCGACGCCCTTCATCACGCGGTCGATAAAGAACGGCTTCAGCGTCAAATCGTCGGTCGGATAGGCCGTGACGACCATTTCCGAGAACACGATCAGGTCGGCTTGATCCTTGTGCTTTTTATAGACGTCCAGAATTTTTTTGATATTGCCGGAGATATCCCCGACCGTGGGGTTCAGCTGCGCGGCGGTGATGGTGAAATGCTTGGCCAACGCTTACACCTTCATCCCTTCGTCATCCGCCGCGTCGCGCTTGCGCACGTAATGCCCGCGCAGTTCATCGGCGATCAGGAAGGCAAGCTCCAGCGCCTGCGACGCGTTCAGGCGCGGGTCGCAATGCGTGTGGTAACGTTCGGACAGGTTTTCATCGGTGATTTTGTACGCGCCGCCGACGCATTCGGTCACGTCCTGCCCCGTCAGTTCGAAATGCACGCCGCCGGGATAGCTGCCCTCGGCATAATGAATGTCGAAAAACTGTTTCACTTCGGACATGATGTTGCCGAATTCGCGGGTCTTTTAGCCGCTGGTCGCGGTGCTCGTGGTGCCGTGCATCGGGTCGCAGCACCATGTGACATTGTGGCCGGATTTCTGTACGGCGCGGATCAGGCCGGGCAGGTTTTTCTCCACCTTGTCATGGCCCATGCGGGAAATGAGGGTGAGGCGGCCGGGTTCGTTATCGGGGTTCAGGATATCCATCAACTTCAGCATGTCGTCGACCGGCAGGCTGGGGCCGCATTTGAACGCGATCGGGTTTTTCACGCCGCGCAGGAATTCCACATGCGCGCCGTCGGGCTGGCGCGTGCGGTCGCCGATCCACAGCATATGCGCGGAAACGTCGTAATATTCGCCGGTCGTGGAATCCACGCGGGTCAGCGCTTCTTCATAGGGCAACAGCAATGCTTCGTGCGAGGTGTAGAATTCAACTTCGCGGATCTGCTGCGAGCTTTCGCCCGTGATGCCTGCCGCCGCCATGAAGGCGAGGGCTTGGTCGATACGCTCCGACAAATCGCGGTAACGCTCCGACATCGGGTGGCCCTTGACGAAATCAAGCATCCATTTATTGACGCGGTGCAGGTCGGCATAACCGCCATGCGCGAAGGCGCGTACGAGGTTGAGCGTTGCCGCTGACTGGTTATACGCCTGAATGATGCGCTGCGGATTTGGGCGGCGGGATTCCGGCGTGAATTCGGAACCATTAATGATGTCGCCCTTATAGCTCGGCAGCGTGACGCCGTTTTTGGTCTCATTCCCGTCGCTGCGCGGTTTTGCGAACTGTCCTGCCAAGCGACCGACCTTCACAACGGGGACGGAGGCCGAGAACGACATGATGATCGCCATCTGCAAAATCACGCGGAACGTGTCGCGGATATTGCGCGGATGGAATTCGGCAAAGCTTTCGGCGCAGTCGCCGCCTTGCAGCAGGATCGCTTCGCCCGCGCCGACTTTCGCAAGCGCCTTTTTCAAACGGCGCGCTTCACCCGCAAAAACAAGCGGCGGATAATTCTTGAGCGTGTTTTCAACAATCTTCAATTCATCTTGGTTGTCGTAGACAGGCAATTGCATCGCGGGCTTCGCGCGCCAGCTGTCTGGAGACCAGTTTGCTGTCGGTGCGGTGGGCGCAGCAGAATTTTTTTCGACAGCTTTGATCGCCAAGAGGTATCTCCAACCATTTGATTTTTAACCAGTAAAATTATATGCGGTGTTACTGATTCTTGACAAGCGCAGCCATCAGGCTTTTTTCAATCGCTGTCAGTTTGGCGCGGTGGACGACCTTCAACCCGAAGCTGTCTTTCACATAAAATACGTCAACGGCGCGGCTGCCGAAGGTAGTGATTTTGGCGGCGGAGATCTGCAAACCCTCGAGCGTCAGGGCCGAGGTAATGTCGTAAAGGAAGCCCGCGCGGTCCTTGCCGTTCACCTCGATGACGGTGTTGCTGGCGCTGGCGTTATTGTCAATGATCACGCGGGGTTGCACGGAAAAATGGCGGCCCTTTTGCGGGGCGGTGCGGCGGCGTTCGGCGATTTCATGGTCGAGGTTCAGCGTACCGGCCAGCGCGCCCTTCAGCGTCTTTTGCAGGAAGGCGTTATTGTCATACACATGGCCGCGCAGGTCCTGAATCTGGAATACGTCGAGCGCCATGCCGTTGGTCAGCGTGAAAATGCGGGCATCCACGATGGATGCGCCCGCCGCCGCCATCGCGCCCGACAGCGTGGCGAACAGGCCTTTTTTGTCGGGGGTGAAGACGAATACTTCCGTAAAGTCCTGCGCCGTATTGGGTGACACACGGATGACGGTCGCTTCCTTGCCGGTGTTCTTTTCAATCGACTGCACGAAACCTGCAATCGCTTCAGGCGAAAAACTCAGCCAGAAATATTTCGGTGCATAGTCGGCGAGGTATTGCAGCGTCGGCGCATTTGAGCCCACCAGCCGCCGCGCCTGTTTTTGCAGGATGATGAACTGGTCATTATCGTCGCGGTCTTTTGGCGTGCCGGACATGTGCTCATACGCCTTGTCGTACAGCTCTGCCAGCAAGCCGGATTTCCAGTTGTTCCATTTGTCCGGCCCGACCGCCATGATATCGGCGGTGGTGAGGATGGTCAGCAGCTTCAGGCGTTCGGGTGATTGCACATAGCCGACAAAATCCTCGATCGCCTTCGGATCATTGAGGTCCCGCTTGAACGCGGTCATCGTCATGACAAGGTGATATTCCACCAGCCAGATTACCGTTTCGGTTTCTTCCGGCGTGATGCCCAGCAGCGGGCAGATTTTGCGCGCAACTTCGGCGCCTGCTTCTGAATGTTTGCCGCCTGTGCCTTTGGCGATGTCGTGCAGGAACATGGCGACATACAACGCGCGGCGCGACTGTATTTTTTTGAACAGCTCGGTTGCAAGTGGCGCATCCTCTGCCAGCTCGCCGTTTTCAATTTTGTGCATCATGCCGACAGCGCGGATGGTGTGCTCGTCTGCTGTATACACGTGGTACATATCGTATTGCATATGCGCGAAGATATTGCCGAAATCGGGCAATAACGCCGATAAAACGCCCGCTTCGTTCAGGCGGCGCAACGTCTGTTCCGATTTTTTTTCATCCAGCAGTATCAGCAGGAACAGGCGGAACGCTTCGCCATCCTGCGTGAAGTCGGCATTGCGCACAGCGTTACGGATGGTGCGCAAGGCATCGGGATGGATATCATATCCGCTGTTCTGGCTGATGCGGAAAATGCGCACGATATCGGACGGTGTTTTTCTGAACTGCGTTTTCTCGGCGATGTTCAGACGGTTGTGGGTGAGGGGAAAACCCTCGATCACATCGGCTATCGAAATTTTCCGGGTGCCCGCCGTCGCGCCTGCGCTCAAACTGCGCGCCTCAAGGTCGGCGCAGATGATGCGCGTCAGATGGCCGACTTCGGATGCCGTCATGAAATAGTCTTTCATGAAATGTTCGGCACGTTTGTTCAGCTCGGTTTCCTTGTATCCCATGCGCGCTGCAATATCGGGCTGGATGTCGAAGGCAAGACGGTCATCGAAGCGGCCATTCGCAAGGTGCAGGTGCCAGCGCACCGCCCATAAAAATTCCTGCGCATCCTGCAGCGTCTCGGCCTCCTGCGCCGTCAGTACGCCTTTTTCAACGAGGCCTGCGGGGGTGGTAATGCCGTACAGGAAATTCGAAATCCACAGCAGCGTCTGGATATCGCGTAGGCCGCCCTTGCTCTCCTTGATGTTCGGCTGCAACTGGTAACGGCTGTCGCCCAGTTTCTTGTGCCGCGCTTCCTGTTCGGCCAGCTTGGCGGCGATGAAGATGGCGGGGGATGCGGCGTCGTGGTGTTCCTTCACGGCGGCGGCGAGTGCCGCAAAAACCTTCTTCGGCCCCCAGACCAGCCGCTTTTCCAAAAGGCTGGTGACGAAATGCAGGTCGGTCTTCATCGCCGTTTCGCAATCGGCAACGGTGCGGACGGAATAGGCGATCTTCAACCCCGCATTCCAGAAAGCGGTATGGAGCACCTCGACCAGTTTTTTGCCGGCTGGCGGCAATTCCCCCTCCGACACAAATAATATGTCGAGGTCGGAGAACGGGGCGAGTTCCTGCCGCCCATAGCCGCCTACCGCCACAATACAGGGCATTGCCTGTTTGGCATCCTGTTTCTCGGTCGCGGCATCGGCAATGGCGGCAAGGGTGGAATCACATAGGTGGGAGAGTAGATTATGAAAATATCCGTCTTTATGACGAAGCTGCTTTTTCTGTAATCCAGCCAGCAAAACCTGCCTTTTTAGTTTAAAATCATCCACCAATATTTTGATTGAATTACCTTTATCGTCGGTTCTGTCCGGCGATTTATGGGCGGGGGCGGATGATTTGGTGCTATGCGTCATGTTTCAAGAATTTTACAAAATCCGCACGTTTATTTCCCTAAGATATTGTGCTTTTCATCTGCGGATGCTACCAGTATATCAACACCACGACAGACCAATACAGCGAATTTCGGGCCCACAGCGACGCGAAGGAAGCATAGCTTATGTATATTTTTTACGACCTGGAAACGACCGGCCTCGAGCGCGACTTCGCGCAGATTTTACAGATCGGCCTGATCTTCGCCGATGATGACATGAATATCCTGTCGATGAAAAAGCTGGAGGCGCGCGTGTCGCCCTGGACGGTTGCAGCCCCCGGCGCGATGCTGACCACCGGCTTCACCACCGCCGACCTGAAAACGGCCAAAAATTCCGCGTTCGAGCTGATGCAGGAAGTCGACCAGTGGGCGCGCAGCCAGTACTGGCCGGTCATATTTTCCGGTTATAACAATATCGGTTATGACGACGATATCTTTGCC
>JBBRVE010000089.1:0-11942 GCA_038247245.1 Bdellovibrionales bacterium
AGGATCCCTCTCCCGCCACCATTTCGCATCAAAAAAGATGGCCGAAAACAGTGGCAGGGGGGATCTTCACTTACACGACGAAGCTGAGAAATTTTATCTTCCCGTAAACCGAGATTGAAAATCATTCTCATTTAGCTTCAGAAACCGCATCCTGTCAAAGTGATTTTTAAATTCAAGTTATAACAATCACTTAATGGCTTGTTTGCGAGGCCGAAACGCCTATATCCTATGCCCAGAAGGAGAAGACTCATGCAAAAACGCACCCTTGGACATTCCGGACTTACTGTCGCCCCGCTCTGCTTTGGCGGTAACGTGTTCGGCTGGACGGCGAATGAAAAGACCTCCTTCGGCCTTCTCGATGCCTTTACCAGCGCAGGATTCGATTTTATTGATACGGCAGATGTCTATACCCGCTGGATCGAGGGGAACAAGGGCGGCGAGTCCGAAACGATCATCGGCAACTGGTTCGCCCGCAGCGGCAAGCGCAAGGATGTCGTGCTGGCAACCAAATGCGGCATGGATATGGGTGCAGACGGCAAGGGATTGTCTAAGGCCCATATCCTGAAATCGGTCGAGGGATCATTGAGACGCCTGAAGACAGATTACATCGACCTTTACCAGTCACATGCCGATGATGAAACCGTACCGCAGGATGAAACGCTGGCGGCTTACGACACGCTGATCAAATCCGGCAAAGTGCGCGCGATTGGCGCCTCCAACTTTACGGCTACGCGGCTGGATTCAGCCGTGGCGGTTGCGAAACAGAACGGCCTGCCAATCTATGCCAGCTTGCAGCCCGAATATAACCTGTATGATCGCGAAAAATTTGAAGCAGAGCTTGCGGGAGTCTGCCGGAAACACGGCATTGGTGTGATCGGTTATTATTCGCTGGCGCGCGGTTTCCTGTCGGGCAAATACCGCTCCGAAGCGGATCTTGGCAAAAGCCCGCGCGGGGGTTCGGTTCAGAAAAACTATTTCAACGATCGCGGCTGGGGTATTCTGAGGGCGCTGGACGAAGTTGCTGAGGAAACCGGCGCGAACCAGACGCAAGTATCGATCGCATGGCTGATCGCGCAGCCGTTGGTGACAGCGCCTATCGCCAGTGCCACGAGCGTTGTACAGCTGGAAGACCTGATGAAAGCCGCACAATTGAAGCTGGATGACCGGGCATTGGCAAAACTGAACGCCGCCAGCGCAACCTGAAATTAATTCAGGCAGGCGGTATTGATCGCCTCGCTATCATTGCTTTTGAGCGGGCGGCAGGGGGCGGAAGGTTGCGAACATATTGCCTTGGCCCGACAACGCGCGTGCACGCTCCTCCAGTTTTGACACGTTGAAATCCTTGTAGTCCGACTTTTCACGGATATCGACGCGGTCCCAGCCCGGCGGGATCAGCGATTTTTCCAGACCCGGTGCCCAGATACGACCACCCAGCTTCATGGGCAGGTAGGGCACAAACAATTCGGCATCCGGGAGACCGAGACCTTCACGTACCGAGCGTTCGGTGGAGTTGCTGTTATGGTCAAACAGTACATATGGTTTATTTTCGCGGCTGATCTTGTCGACCATGTTCATGCCGTCGAGATACATTTTAAGTACCTCTTCTTTTGTACCGTAATAAATATCGACATAGGCGCTCGGAGCATCGGCAAAATATTTCCTGTCGTGATCCTGATTGACGCCCATCGCCTTCAACACGTAATCCCCGTGGAGGTATTGGTCGTAAGAAACCATTTTTGTCGGGTTCATTTCGGCCCATGTGCGGCGCAGTTCGTCGCAGGCAATCCCGTGAATCTGGTATATATCCTTGTTTTTCACGCTCGCCGGATCATGATCCGAATAAGGGCCGAATTCCAAAAAGGTATGATAGCCCCCTGCCGCGATTTCCCACGCGCCGACGCGAATACGCCACATCGTTTTAGCTTCGTCTGCAGTCGGGACAGCCAACTGGTTCAGACGATAATGGTTGGGGATTGCACTGTCGGTCAGGGCGGCATTATTGTTAAAAACAGGTGTAAGTTCAGGCGCCGGCGCGCAGGCATCCGCACCCTTATAAACGCCAATAGCCAGCGCGAAAACGACGCCCAGCTTTTTGATGAAGCGTTTGATATTCACGCTCGTTTCCTTTTGAATAACCCGAGTATAAACATGACGGATGTTTTGGCAATATGCCTATTGTTTGTGCAGCACGGCATAATTGTAAATCCACCCTCGCCTTTCCGTATAAAACCAGCTATATCAGGACGTAAGTAAGCACGGCGTAAGCTTGATAGCTTAACGTCATTTAATAATTTTATGAACATCGTTCCGGAAAAATATGCGCATCCTCTTGGTCGAAGATAACGAACGTCTGGCAGAAGCGATTTCTGAGAACCTGACGGCGGCAGGTTTTGCTATTGACCATGTCGCGCGTGGCGAAGACGCACTGACAGTGACCACCGACCAGCAGTATGACGCGATCGTGCTAGACCTCGGTCTGCCGGATATTGACGGGATGGATGTGCTGAAGGCATTGCGCGATAAAAAAAACGCCGTGCCAGTCCTGATGCTGACCGCGCGCGACCAGTTGTCCGACAAGATCGAGGGTTTAAATAAAGGCGCCGATGACTACATGGTCAAACCCTTCGAGACCGACGAGTTGATTGCGCGCCTTAACGCCCTGCTCCGCCGTCCTGCGCAGGCGGTGAGTGAAATCATCACGGTCGGCAACCTGTCGTTCAACACCACGAACCGTCAGGCGATGGCTAAAGACAAGATTTTAGAGCTTTCAAAACGCGAGACCGATTTGCTCGAACAGATGCTGCGCTCGCTTGGCAAAATCGTGTCGAAAAAATCGATTGAGATGCGACTTTACAGTTACGATGATAAAGGTTCCGTCAATTCGGTCGAGGTTCTGGTACATCGCCTGCGTAAAAAGCTCGAAAGTTATGACGCTGGATTTGATATCCATACACTGCGCGGCATCGGCTATATGATCATGGACCCCGTGAATGATACCCAAGCTGATTAAAAGCAATTCCCTGCTGACAAGGCTTGTCCTGCGTATCTTCGGCATCACGCTGATTGCCATCATGATCACCTATGCCGTGGTCTATTCCCAGATCGACCAGTCCCTGGAACTGCTACGCAACCAGACGGTCGAGGAACAGGCGCAGGAGATCAAGAATTCACTGCGCGCCGGACGGTCCGTCAACAAGCTGCTGCTGGACATGCCGCGCAACCTGCGCGTCTTTTACGCAAATGCCTATTACGATTACCAGTATCTGGTACGCGATCAGGACGGCACGATCCTGTTCCGCTCCACGCTTGTCTACCCCGATCTCTTCCCGAAAAATTTCATGCTGGCAAGCGACGGCAAGTTCAAGTTCAAGGGACCCGACAAGGCCGAATATACGGGCGTCACCGTCCGGTTCGCGTTGGAGGACAGGCTTTTTTATATTCAGGCAGCACAGACAACGCAGTCGGCCGACCGTTTCTCCGACAAAATCAGCAGCGAATTCATGAAACGCGTGTTGTCTGTCGGCGTGCCGTTTTACTGCGCGCTATTGCTGATCATTCTGATTACCGTGCGCCGAGGCTTCAAGCCGTTGCAAATGGCCGCGCAACAGGTTGAAAACGCGAACATCACCAACCCCGACTTCCAAATTCCGGAACACGGGCTGCCGCAGGAAATTACCCCCTTCATCAAAACGATAAATTTTTCCTTCAAGCGCCTTGCGCGTTCCATTCAGGAACAGAAGGAAATGACCGAAAACCTGGCCCACGAACTGCGTACACCGCTTGCGGTACTGAAGGCAAATATCGAGCAGTTGGCGCGCGACAAACAATCAACGAAAATTTTACGCGATGTAGATGCGATGATCAAACTGGTCAACCAGATGCTGGACATGACACGCCTTGAATACGCCGACATGATCGAAATGCACGAAGTCGACCTGTCGGAAATCCTGAGTCAGGTCTGCCAGGATTTATGGCCACTATTTCTAAAGGATCATCGTGAACTGCGTGTCTCAGGTATCGCCACGCCCGTACTTGTGCGCGGAAACAAGGACCTGATTTATCGTGCAATCCGCAACGTGCTGGATAACGCGCGCGAACATAGCCCGACTAAAACGCCGGTGGACGTGTCGATCGAAGGATATGTCATCAAAGTGCGCGATTACGGCCCCACAATTCCCAGCGACCGCCGCGCAAAAATCTTCGGTCGCCTGCACAGGCTGGGGGCGCGTGCGGGCGCAAAATCCGGAGCAGGCCTTGGTCTTTCAATTGTCAGCAAGACGATGGAAGTCCACCGTGGCCGCGCACTTCTGGAGCCTGCCCCCGTCGAAGGGAATATTTTCCTGCTGGATTTCAAGGAATTCGACAGCCCCGAAATCATCCACTCAGCGTAAGCTTACCGTAAGGCTATCCTGTTAGGCTGCCTTCCGCTGACATAATCAACGTGGGGAACCCATGACATCCATCTCGCGCAACGAAATCAAGGAACGCATCGCGCTTGGCGACATCATTCTGGTTGATGCATTACCGGTGAATTACTATATGACCGGCCATCTGCCGGGAGCTATTTCTTTGCCGCCCGGCCGCATTGCCGAGCTTGCGCCGCAACTGCTGCCAGATCTGTCGAAAACCGTCGTGGTTTATTGCAGCAGCAGCATCTGCCAGAATTCTGCCCTCACCCTGGAAGCGTTGAAAGAACTTGGCTATACAGACGTACGCCGCTATGTCGAAGGCAAAGAGGATTGGCGCGCAGCAGGACTGCCGCTGGAAATGACGGGCGACGAAACGCCTGCACATTAATTCGTGTTGATGATAACTTTGTCTTCGGGCTTTACAAAACCCAGGACGACGCGCGCGCGCTCATCAAGCATATCAAGGTCGAGGCTGTCTGGACGCAGCAGCTTCACGCGGTTTTCAAGCGCTTCACGTTCGGCCATTTTGCGATCGTAATTGTCTTCGGCAGCGGCCAGTTTCTTCTCCAGCCCTTTCCACGCAAAATACCCGCGGTCGCCATGTGTCAGGTGATAGGCGAAGTAGAAGAACAGCAGGAAACTGATGGAAGTGACAAGAAACTGGGATACGGATCGTTTTTTCGGCTCGGAAACTCTCATATATCCATGGAATCATACCGGAGTCATAACGTCAAGAAAAAAGGTGTTGATTCAACAGGATATGGCCTGATTTGCCGCATATTCCAGAAATCGGCGGTTGACAGGCAGCCCCGGTGTCATACATACATACTGCAACGGAGGAACAAACCATGACGACACAGCACCAGATTTCCCTGCAGAATTTCAAGATCGGCAATGATTTGCCCTTCGTCCTGATCGCCGGTCCCTGCGCTCTCGAGAGCCGCGACCATGCGTTTGACATGTCAGGCAAGCTGAAAGAGCTGACCCAGAAACTGGGCCTGCCGCTGATTTATAAAACCTCCTTCGACAAGGCCAACCGCACTTCGCTGAAGGGCGGACGCGGCATGGGCATCGAAAAGTCGCTGCCGATTTTGGCCGACATCCGCAAGGAAATGAAACTGCCCGTCGTGACAGACGTGCACGCACCCGAACAATGCGCGGAAGTTGCAGAAGCCGTCGATGTGCTGCAGATCCCCGCCTTCCTGTGCCGCCAGACCGACCTTCTGATCGCGGCTGCGAAGACACAGAAAATCGTCAACGTGAAAAAAGGTCAGTTCCTCGCTCCCTGGGACATGAAAAACGTTGCCGCTAAAATCACCGAAAGCGGCAACCCGAACGTCATGCTGTGCGAACGCGGCGTGACCTTCGGCTACAACACGCTCGTCAACGACATGCGTGCACTGCCCATCATGGCTGAAACCGGCCACCCGGTTGTGTTCGACGCCACCCATTCCGTGCAGCAGCCGGGCGGTGCAGGCGCATCCACCAGCGGCGACCGTCGCATGGTGCCATTCCTCGCGCGCGGCGCAATCGCCGTCGGCGTTGCGGCTGTGTTCATCGAAACCCACGAAAACCCCGACAGCGCGCCGTCCGACGGACCGAACATGGTCAAGCTTGGCGACCTGCAGGCGATCCTCGAGCAGCTCATGGCCATCGACCGCGTGATCAAGCCGCAGGCTTATGCTGAACAAAAGAAGGTAGCTTGAGGATTCAGCATGGCTTCAGATATCGCGGAAAAGTTGCTACAGGTCGGCAAGCTGAAGCCAATTTCCGCACCTGAAATTCCTCCCGGCAGAGTAGTTTCTTTAACCGAAGATGATGATATAGAAGATGAAATCAACGCTAGCATTGCTCAAGATGTTGGCGCTGCGTACTTTATTACATATATAAAATCAAACAACGCATCCAGCAAAAGACGTATTAGCGTTAAGAAAGTCAGCAAAAATGCTAAGGGCAATATCATGCTCAATTGCTACTGTCATGAGCGCAAGGCTTTCCGTTCCTTTAGAGCTGACCGCATTCAGGAAGCGATAGATTTGGCGACTGGCGAAGTGATTGTCGATTTCTTACAAGCTTTAAATAATGCGACAGGCAGCCACATAGCAACGGATCGAGAAGCACCTTCCGTTACAGCATTGGCACTCTCAAAATGTAAACATGCCCTCAATATTCTTGTTTTTCTGGGGAGATGCGATGATCGATTGCACCCTTTTGAAATTGATATTATTGCCCAGTATTTAATGAATCAATTCTTTGACGCGAATTTAATCGAACAAGAAATTTACGACCATCTCAATCGACTTTATCCGGACCATGAGACATACATTTCATCAATTGAACATGTCCATAAACATGAAAACTTACCTCGGCTTATGCGTTTTGCCTGCCAAATGATACAGGCTGACGAAATTATCACTGATGAAGAACACAAATTTGTTGAAGAAATGCAGCAATATATTGGCAATCAATGAAAATTTTAGCATTAGATTTCGAAACAGCCTGGTACAAATCCCATAGTGCGATAGCATTGGGAATTTCAATTATCGAAGATAGAAAAGTTAAAGAAACCAAATCATGGTTATTTCGTCCGCCCGGTAAAAGAATATATATCAGGCCGGATTTTACCGACATTCACGGAATTACAGCCGAACATCTAGTTGATAAGCCGAATTTTCTGGGAGTATGGCCAGAGATAGCGCAATACATTGAAGGGGCAAATATACTTCTTGCCCACAACGCTTCTTTTGATCGTGGCGTATTAAATGCAACAGCAGAACACTATGGTATTAATTTACCCAACTTTGATTGGGTATGCACAGTACGTATCGCACGTTCGGTTTGGCCTGACCTTGAAAACCACAAGCTGAATACCGTTTCAAAATACCTGAATATTGAATTGAACCATCACGACGCGGCATCGGATGCCCATGCCTGCGCGAACATATACCTCCGCGCCTGCGAAGCGGATATCAAGGCAGCTTGAACATAAAAATTATCTACGGGGACGCTCCGGCTGGTCAGCCGTCGGGTTAACCAGAAGGTGCATGCTCACGGAATCGCTTTTCTTCAGCGGCCGGCCACGTGCGCTCAATTGGATATATGATGCCGTGTTTTCACTGGTACGCATGAACACCCCTGAATAAGTGACTTCCTGCGGGGTGCCGCGTCCTGTGGTGTACTGAATGAATAACGCGGGATCCGTGTTCCCGTTGATAAGGTAATTTTGATCGGCGGAAACGACGTTGCCGGAGCGAATAAATTGCGTGCGCAGCAATTCAATCAGGTTCTTCTGCGCGGCCTGATCCGCCCGCTTGTCGCCGCTCAGGGCATAAGTGGTCACGCTGATCATGCGCGTCCATTCTTTCGGATTTTCTAGATCGGCCGGCATGAACTGCATGGTCACAATCTGCCCGCCGGATTTATTGACCAGATTGCCCCAGATAAAGTTGCCGCAGCCGAACTCGTCGGCATATTTCTGAACCATCTCGACGTTTTTCTCGAGCAGCTTTTTGGAGCCGACATCCTGAAGCGGCGTTTCATAGGCAGATGCGCCGCCACCCACCAGAACAAGCGCGAAAAGACAAAGCGAAAAGGCGAGGTTTTTCATGGCAGGAGCTCCCAAAAATACCCTCTTATTATAGCGTTTTTCCCTTAACGCTCCATGAACAATAATTTGCAAGCAACACAGCTTGGGGCTATTCTCAAGGCAGTTTTGACGCTGTTTTGTACCTTTTTGAGGAGTGTGCCCCATGACCGCCATCGTTGATATTGCCGCCCGCGAGATTCTGGATAGCCGCGGCAACCCGACCGTCGAAGTCGACGTCATCCTCGATAGCGGCGTTATGGGTCGTGCAGCAGTCCCCTCGGGCGCCTCTACCGGTGCCCATGAAGCGGTGGAAAAGCGCGATGGTGATAAAAAGCGTTTCCATGGCAAGGGCGTCTTGAAAGCCGTCGAAGCCGCGAATACGGAAATTTTTGAAACCATTGCCGGCCTGGACGCACAGGAACAGAACCTCATCGACCAGATGATGATCGACCTCGACGGCACCCCCAACAAGGCACGCCTCGGCGCTAACGCGATCCTGGGGGTCTCGATGGCGGTTGCCAAGGCAGCGGCGATTGAGCTCGACATGCCCCTCTACCGTTATGTCGGCGGCACTTTTGCCCATCAGCTTCCCCTGCCCATGATGAACATAATCAACGGCGGCGCGCATGCGGATAACTCGATCGACTTTCAGGAATTCATGATCCTGCCGGTATCGGCTGATACTTGCGCCGATGCCATTCGAGTGGGTTCCGAGATTTTTCATACCCTTAAGAAACTTCTCTCAGAAGGTAGTTTCAATACAGCCGTCGGCGATGAAGGCGGCTTCGCGCCTAACTTTAAGAGCGCCGACCAAGGCCTTGAATATATTATGAAGGCTATTACATCTGCAGGCTACAAGCCGGGCGTCGATGTCGCCCTCGGTCTTGATGTCGCCGCAACAGAGTTCTTTAAGAAAGGCAAATACCACCTTGAAGGAGAAGGAAAATTCTTTTCGTCCGAACAAATGATCACCTTCTACGAAAAGCTGGTTTCCAAATTCCCCATCGTGTCGATTGAAGACGGCATGGCGGAAGACGATTGGGCAGGCTGGATCGAACTGACCTCCCGCCTTGGCAACAAAGTGCAGTTGGTCGGCGACGATCTGTTCGTCACCAACACCACGCGCCTGAAACAAGGCATCGAAAAGAAAGCGGCGAACGCTATTCTGATTAAGGTAAACCAGATCGGCACACTCACCGAAACCCTGGATGCTGTGCAGACAGCGCAGAAGGCGGGCTTCGGCGTCGTGTTCTCCCATCGCTCGGGCGAAACCGAAGATAGCACCATTGCTGACCTTGCTGTTGCCACGAATGCGGGCCAGATCAAGACGGGCTCTCTCTCCCGCTCCGACCGTGTCGCGAAATACAACCAGCTGATCCGTATCGAAGAGCAGCTCGGCCCTTCCGCAAGATATGCAGGCGGCAACGCGATCAAGCATCTGGCCGCCAAGCCAGTGCTACGCGCGGTTGATGGCAAGAAAAAGCGGGCGTAAATGAAAAAGCGCCTTATCGCTTGCCTGTTCGGTGTCATGCTGGCTGTATCACTCACGGGCGCATATGCCGATGACTATGAAAAGAGCGTAAAGGCTCATCCGTTCTATCAGGGCATTCTCGATGTATCGAAGACACTGTCGGGAAAACCTCTGCTCGACTACCTGAACGCGCGCATGCAGGAAGACGCAACGCGCGTACCCATCGTTTCGCTCTGGCTGCGCGATAACTCGATCAACGAAGACGATGGACGCCGCCTGCAATCGCTTTACTTCCTCGCCTACAGCGAAACGCTGGCAGCCATGGCCGATGGAGAGCGCGAGACGGGCAACCCGAGTGCCTACCGCGACTTGCTCGAAACGGCCATGCTGAACATGCATATCTTCGAACTGATGGCCAGCATCGACGCCGCACGCTGCCAGGACCAGACCGCAAGGGACGCGATCAAGAGCATGATGGCGCAGCGTTACGAGTTATTCCGCTCCGCCTACCGCACATTCCCGCGTCAGATTTTCGACAGCATTGAAAAAACCGCACTGCAGCACGAGGAAAAATTTCTCGCCCGTTCGCCCAACGCCGACATCTGCCAGATGGGTAAATCTTATATCATCGACCTGTCAAAGGTACCGGGCGTGGAACGTAAAACTATCGACGACCCACTTCAGGCAGGCCGCCGCAAGCTGGTGCTGGTGCCACCCGCAGGATATGTATACGTACCCGGTTTTATTTCCGACAAACAATGGCTGGCCCTGCGCAAACAAGTCATTGCGGACGTGACGGGCGGCTGGGCCAAGCGTTATCACGGCGCCATCGAATAACAGTGCCCTACTCCACCAGTTTCCTGCCGAAATCATTGTAGGCCTTATCTACATCGCGACCAAGCACGCGGCGCAGAACAATATCGCCGGTTTCTTCCTTGTAGTGGTTTGAATCCCAGAACCAACGCATGCGCGCGGTTTTATTATTCTCGGCTGGCAGCACTTCGGTAGTGATGCTGTTACGATAGGCGAAGTCCCATAGCGGATAGGCATTCGCGTTATATTTGACGGCATTGGCACGGACTATCTCGCTTAGTCGCTGTTTCCATTTTTCGACAACCTCGGACTTGCCCTCGTTCTCGATCTTGCGCAGATAGGTTTCGTGCACAGGCGAAATCAGAAGAACAACGTTGATGCCATTACGGCGGCTAAAATCAAGCATCGCCTCGAAATGGCGGAATGTGTCATCTCCGGGATTTTTCGAATATTTAAAAATCGAAACCGTCGACGGAAATTTCGTTTTCATTGCCGGGATTGAGAAATTGCTTGGCCGCGCCATGCTGAGCTATGTCATAGGCCATGTCGTTACTTACTTTATACCCGTTTGACAACGCATACGCGTAGCGGTCTGTTTTTTTGATATAGCGCATGTGCTTGAAAGACGCGATTAGCGTATCGAGCGCGAGGAGTGTGCCATAGGTGTCAAAAAATGCGCGCGTCTCGTCAAGAGAGGCAACATCATAGCGCGCAGCGTCAAACTGTTTGTTCTCGAGCTTGCGTGCATTAAAGGCGAAAAAATCGAGCGTGATAATTGCCGTTTTCAACGGGTTGACAGCCTGCGCGAATTCGAGCGCATGGCGCTGTTCATTGATAGAGGCCGAGGGCATCGCGAAGTTATAAATGCGCGCCTCTCCAAATGCGGCGAATTTCGGGTTTAACCCGCTATCGGCACGCGATGTGCCCGTGATAATCACATCGGGTTTCAGGCGTTTGACATCTTCGGTTTTGTACAGCCGGGTAAAGCCGGTGGCCGCCGGATGCAGGTCGTTGAAGCCTGCAATCACGGGAGTATTATAAATCCCCAACGGATTAACAATATAGTTGAAAGCACCCACCGTGCCTGTTACCGCCAGCACGATGCCGAAAACCAGTTGTGTGTATGTTTTGCGTTTGATCATGTCAGAACTGGAAATAAATAAAGGCATTCACGCGGGTCAGCAATAGCATCGAAAGTGCCGCCATCAAAGCAACAGTCACTGCCCAGCCGATAGATGGCTTCCACAGCAGTCTGGGTTTCGACTCAGCCGGTGTAACGGCAGTCACATCAAGAGCCAAAGCGCCCTTCATGAATTGGTGCAGTGACGGCGCGAAAAAGACTGTCGCCAGTGCAGCCCAAAGGATAAACCATTTTTCGTTGATGCGCAGCAACCGGCTGATACCGACATCCTGTACCGGAATACCTGCCGCGCGCACAGCACTCGCAAGCCAGCCCTGCGTATCCTGCAACGCGATGCCGTATTTACCTGTCATGCAGGCTAGAATATGAAGCGCTGTTGCCGCTGAGTCGGCGCGGAAGAACACCCATGCCACCATAACTGATAAAAACGTGAGGCTTATCGCAAGCGGTTTCGGCAACCGGAACGGAGAAATGCTGCGCCACAGATGATTGATGCATAGAAAAACACCATGCAGTGCGCCC
>JBBRVE010000090.1:0-11758 GCA_038247245.1 Bdellovibrionales bacterium
CGTCCCTGACCGTTTTGATGATAAAGCTCGATGCCGCAAAATGGATGGGGTTGTCGGTCAGGTCGATGCGTACATTGTTCTGGCGGATAAAGGTCACAATGCCTTCGCCGTCGGGCACGGCGCAAAGGCGCTCGAGGATCTTGTCGATCCGCACCTGATCTCTGTCTGCCGAGAATTCGTTGAACTCTTCTTTCAACCGCTCTTACTCCAGCCACATATTATTGCGTACGCCATTATAGCAATGAGTGCTTTCAAGCCAAGAAAATATCGCGCAAATCCTTGAAATTTCCTTGCCTTTTCAACGACATTGCTGCGCCGCAACAGGGTCAAAAAGCGCGATTTCGGGAGAATCTGTCTTTGGCGGGAAAAAGGGCGTGCTGCTGTAACCCGCCATTCCGCTTGCGCGTTTCTGTAAAGAGGACGCAGAAATTTTGTCGAGATTTTACGGGTTGTTAGGCGAAATCGTCCGCCGCGTAACCGACTTTTAACCACCCGCGCTGCTAAGATGATAACTGGGCTGTCCTGCCCGGGTTCACAAACCTGAAGCGTTTCCGCATTCGGGGTTCACATATAGAGGGAGTTTGATAATGACCAAGATCAAGATGCTTGTGATGGGCGCGCTGATGACCGGTATGGTGGCGGTATCCGCTCCTGCCTCCGCCGATCACACCGTTGAACACAAAACGTCGCTGCATAGCGAATACGGCTACCAGAACGACCATTCCGCGAAAAAGATGGTCGCCGAGCCGAAGATGTTCAAAAAAGAACACCACAAGAAAAAGCACCAGATGAAAAAGAATCACATGAAAAAGAAAAAGAAGATGATGAAAAAGCATGCGGAAGCAAGCCATCACAACTATCCGAATGAATGCAACAAGCCGCCTTGCAACGGCACCAGCAACTAATTCGACACTATTTCTTTAAGGCCCGCGCCGTAATCGCGTCCCCGATAAAACGTGGCAATGCCGTGATGATCATGATCATCGCCCGCATCTGCCAGGGGAAGGCGATCACGGCGCGGTTCTTTTGCAGGCCGCGCCGGATAATGCGCGCGGCCTTTGTCGTTTCCATCATGAACGGCATGGCGAAATCATTCGCATCTGTCAGCGGCGTCCGCACGAAACCCGGGAACACCACATTGACTTCGACATTGTCGCGGCTCAGCAGCGGGCGCAGCGCCTCGCCATAGGCGCGCACGGCGTTTTTCGCGGTGCTATAGGCGGGGGCGGAGGGCAAGCCGCGGAATCCTGCAATGGAACTCAATAAAACAATCTGCCCCGATTTACGCGCGCGCATACGGTCGATCAGCGGGTTCACGGTATTGAACATGCCGTCAATATTGACGGCGATGATGTTGCGCAACAGCTGCTCCACATCGTCGCCCGCCTTGCCATGCCCGCCGGAAATGCCGGCATTGGCGATCACCACATCGATCGGTGTTGCATCATCCCATGCCAAAATCTGGCGGCCGAATTCTTCGCGCGCGGTTACGGGCAGGGCGGTCGTCCTGACCTCCGCGCCCTTGGCGCGGCAGTCGGTTGCGATGCCGCTCAACCGCGCTTCGTCGCGGCCGGTCAGCAGCAGCAGGATGCCGGATGCGGCATAAGACAACGCCAGTTCGCGGCCTATGCCGCTGGACGCGCCGGTGATCAGGATTGTGCGCGGGTTTTTCATATATTCCGCCGTCAGGCTTGTTTCAGTGAAGGGGGCGCGATATAAACGTCTTAACAGATTCTATAAATCAAGCACCTGCGACTGGCAATGAAAACAGACGGCCAAGAATCCGCCCATTCCGACGATACACCCCATACGCCGACGCATGGGATGAAGCGGCGCGGCATGATGCTGGTGCTGGCCTCGCCGCCCGGCGGCGGCAAGACGTCGATTTCCCGCGAAATTGCCAAGCGCGACCCTAAAACGATGATTTCCGTCTCCGCCACCACCCGCGCCCAGCGCCCGGGGGAGGAGGAAGGCAAGCATTACTACTTCGTCACCCGCCCGAAATTCGAGGATATGGTGGCGAACGGCGACATGCTGGAATACGCGCTGGTTTATAACAGCCAGATGTACGGCACGCCGAAAGGCCCGGTCGAGGACGCGCTCAACCGCGGCATCGATGTGATGTTCGACGTCGACTGGCAGGGCAACCGGTCATTGTCGGCAACGGCGCATGAAGACGTCGTGTCGGTCTTCATCCTGCCGCCCAGCTGGGACGCGCTTGCGACCCGCCTGCATAACCGCGCGCAGGATAGCGAAGAAGAAATCACGAAGCGCCTTGCAAAGGCCAGGGACGAAATCGCGCATTACAAGGAATTCCAGTACATCCTCGTCAACCACGAATTCGAGGACAGCGTGGAGCGCCTGCGCTCCATCATCGAAGGCGAACGCCTGAAACGCCACCGCCTGCGCGGCATCGACGATTTCGTGAAGAAACTGAAACCGGGCAAGTAATCAGTTTCTGTAGGCAATCCGCCGCAGACTCGTCACCAGCAACAGCATCATCACAAACGGCCCCGGCGGCAGGTAAATCGTGCCAAGGCTGCGCGACAGCAGCGGCAGCAGGAACACCGCCATCAGCAGCGTTTTTTCCCAGGGACGGAATCCTTTTTCCATGCCAGATGCGGTCAGCCATGCGACGGGCAAGGCCAGCGCGACCAAGTCGTAATCAAGGATATACGGCGTCGCCAGCAGGCTTGCCGTCACCAGCACCGCGCCCTGCAGGCGGATGTCGGTTTTCTGTTTCCACGCCCATGCAACGGCCATGGCCCCGATCAGCGCAAAGATGCCTTGCGCGGCATAGGCCAGTTCAATCGAGCCGCCCCACATGCGCATGGCTGAAAAAATACTCTGGATTTTTTCCCAGCCGGTCGATCCCTGCTCCAGCACAATGCCGCGTGTCAGTTGCAGGCTGTTGAAAAACGCGATCCATGTTTCTTCGCCGAAAAACTTGTATGACGCCAGCGCGGTCAGCACGACCGTCATGCCGGCCGCGTAAATCGCGCGCCAGTGCCAGCCCATCAATAACGCAACGGGGATCAGGATGCCGAATTGCGGCTTATAGGCAAGGAGGCCGAACAGCACGCCCGCAAGATAGGGCCGCGTGTTCAGCAGCATCACGCCGCCGCCGATCAGCGCTGTCGTGATGAACCCGTTCTGCCCGTGGCCGAGGTTGATGAACACAGCGGGGAAGGCAAGCGCAAGGTAAACCGTTTCACGCGTCGGCAGCGCGCGGCGCATCGCCGCAACATATAGCGGCAGCGTGCCCGCCATCCAGACCAGCAGCGCGCCGCCATAGGGCAGCAGCGCCAGCAGCGACGCCATCAGCAAAAACATCGGCGGGTAATGCCAGCCGTAATAGGGAATTTCCTGCCCCTTGTGCCACGGCAGCGCCTGTTCCTGCACCGCGCGGTGCTTGTCCCAGTCATAGGCCTGGGCAGCGTGGCCGTCATGCGTCATTTTGCCGGCGGCCCATACATTCATGAAATCGGTGCCGACGGGGCGGTTGAGCGGATCGACCATGCCGGGGCTGAGCATCAGGTATAGTGCAATGGTGATGGCATACAGCGTCAGGAAAATTTTCGGGTAGGCGCGCAACCGGCGCTGGTTCAACCAGTCCGCCGTCCGCCAGAATTCACGCATCGCGCGGAGCCTTATCTATGTCACGGGGCGACGTTGACATCTCGCGGAGCGATGTTGCCATCCGCACGAAACCGGCGATGTCGATTTCCTCGGCGCGCGCGGTGCCCGCCACGCCGGATTTTTCCAGCAATTGTTCCACATTCACGCCCAGCGATTTCAGGCTCTGGCGCAGCATCTTGCGGCGCTGGCCGAAAGCGGCGGCGGTCAGGCGTTCCATGACCGCGATATCAAGATCGTCGGTGCGCGGCTTGGGGCGCAGATTGACGACGGTCGACGTGACCTTGGGCGGCGGGGTGAAGGCCAGCGGCGAAATGTCGAATTGCTGTTCCACATCGCACAGCCATTGCGTCAGCACCGACAGCCGCCCGTAATCCTTCGTGCGGGTTTCGGCGGTCAGCCGCTCGGCCACTTCTTTTTGGAACATCAACGTGAAACTGGCGAACAGCGGCAGCGTTTTCAGCCAGTTGATCATCAGCGTCGTCGAGATGTTGTAGGGCAGGTTGGCGACAATCGCGCGGGGCGCGGGGCAGATGGATTCGTAATCGATCTTCAGCGCGTCATCGGCATGCAGCACCAAACGGCCATCCGTGACATCCACCAGTTCCTGAATCGCCGCCACGCAGCGGTCGTCGCGTTCGATGGCGTGAATTTTAACGGCGTTCGTTTCCAGCAGCCCGCGCGTCAAGCCGCCGGGGCCGGGGCCGACCTCGATTACGTTCATGCCGTCAAGGTTGCCGCCCGCAAATGCGATGCGCGACGTTAAATTCAGGTCGAGCAGGAAATTCTGGCCAAGCGAGCGTTTCGCCATCAAGCCGTGACGCTCGATGACCTCGCGCAGGGGTGGCAGTTTATCAGATGCGTTTTTCAATATAGGCCGTTGCCCGCAGGTCTTTCAGGTAGCGTTCCGCCAGTTGGTCAAGGCGTTTCAGGCCAAGATCCGATGCGATCTGGTTACGCGATGCGTCTTCATTTGCAGCGGGCGCGGCATCTGCTTGTGCCGCTGCCGCGGGTTGCGCGGGCGCTTCGGCTGCGGCTGCTTCTGCGGCCTGTTCGGCAGCTGCGGGTGTTTCGGCGGCAGCCTGCGCCTCTTGCGCGGGCGTGGCTTCGGTGCGGCTGCACACCATGTAAACGGCGATGCCGGATTGCGTGCGGACGGGCGCGCTCAATTCGTTATCGGCGAGCGATGCGACGGCAGCGCGGATATCGGGCGGCAGGCTTTCGAGCTTTTGCATGCCAAGGTCGCTGCGGTCCGATGTGCCGTAATCGGAGGCCTTGGATGTCATGGCATCGCAGGAGGTCAGCTCCGCTTTCAGGCTGGCGGCGCGGCTGGTCTTGGCGGCGATTTCTGCTCTTGCCGCGTTGGGTGCTGCGGGGAGGATGATTTGCATCAGGTGCAATTCAGCCTCGATGGCGGGTGTCGCCGCAACAGGGGCAGGTGCGGGCGCAACCACAGCGGGCTTCACGGGCGCTGCCGCCTGTTCGGGCTTGCCGGGCGCGCTGCTGCCGCCCTGACGCTTGTCGCGCAGGAACAGGATGTGATAACCGCGTTCCGTCTTGATGGGCGGGGTCAGCTGGCCGGGTTCCATGCGGGCAAGCGCCTGATCCAGCGCGGGATCCAGCTGGCCTTCCTGCACCCAGCCAAGGTCGCCGCCCTGCGCTGCGCCCGGGGCTTTGCTGAACTGCTTTGCCAGTTGCGGGAACGATCCGCCGCTGCTGAGCTGGTCAAGTATTTTGCGGGCGTCTTCGCGGGTCAGGCTTTCCGTCTCGGCCGATGTGACGGGCAGCAGGATCTCGGCGACCTGATATTCGGCCTTGCCACGGCTGCGGGCAAGGCGGTTCACTTCGTTGTCGATCTCGCTTTCCGATACGTTGACTTGCGGGCGCAGTTTGCGGCGCACGACCATGCCCCAGGCGATTTCGGCGCGTATTTTCAATTTCAACGTCGCGGGCTTGATGCCTGTTGCGGCCAGTTTTTCCTGAAATTGCTCGGGCGACATTTTGTTATTGGTTGCCAGCTGCGCAAGGCCGGCATCTACCTGCTTTTCCTCGACGGCGATGCCAAGGCGTTTTGCCTCCTGCAGTTGCAGCGTCTCGTCGATCAGTTTGCCCAGCGTCTGTTGCTCGATTTTCTTCAGCGCTTCGGGCGGCGGGTTGGGTGGCATGCCCAGCATGTAAAGATGCATGCGCGTGCGGATATCGGAAAAGGTGATCGCGTCGTCATTCACGACCGCGGCGATGCCCGCGCGGGCACCGGGGCGCGTTTCGGCGGCGGATGCGGGAAGCGACAGGGTGACAAGGAACAGGACGATAAAAAGGCGCAAAAGCACGGGGGAAATCCTATATTGCGAACATGGCTGAAATTAGCGCATTCCCGTTATGAATGCACGCGATTTCAGGCGGTTGTAAGCCCTTAGGAAGCCTGCTTTTTCGGCATATATGCGCCGCCCGTGCGGTATTGGCGCAGGTAAGTCGGCAAGATGGATTCAAGCGCTGTTGCCTCCACGCCCAGATCGGCAAGGCAGGGCGCATGGGGCGTTGCGACGCTGTCGCGCTGCAGGGATTTCACCTGGTCGGATGTCAGCGGCTTGCCGGGCAGTAAACCCGCAACGCCACCGATGATTTTCGCAAGGCAGAACGGCAGGCTGACATAGCCGCGCGTCTGCCCCGTTTCCTTCTGCATCACATCCATCAGTTCGCGGAAGGTATAGGCGGTGGGGCTGGCCAGTTCAAACACCTTGCCGTCGAATTTTTCAATATCGGGGCTGGCGATGATGTTCAGCACCGCATGGGCCACATCGCCTACATACACAGGCTGCAATTTCGTGCGCCCGCCGCCGATCAGGGGCAGGGCAGGGGCGATGCGCGCCATGGCGGCAAAGCGGTTGAAGAAATGATCCTCCGGCCCGAACACAACGCCGGGGCGCAGGGTGACGGTGCGGCTGAACGCGGCGCGGGCGCGTTTTTCGCCCTCCGCCTTGCTGCGCGCATACTGCGACAGGGAATCCGCCGATGTACCCAGCGCGGATACATGGATGAGGGTATCCAGTTGTTCTTCATCAGCCAGTCGCGCCACGCGTTCCGCCGCGTCCACGTTGATGCGCTGGAAGGTGTTCCTGCCGCACTGGTTCATGATGCTGACAAGGTTGACGGCATGCGTCGCGCCCGCCAGAACCGTGCGCACCGATGCGTCGTCGTTGATGTCGCAGAAAAACGGGATGACCTGCCCGACCGTGCCGGCAGGTTTCAGGAACAGCGCGCGTTTCGGCACGCGGGTTGCGACGCGGATGGTCGCGCCCGTTTTCGCCAGCTGCCAGATGATATGGCGCCCCAGAAATCCGGTGCCGCCGAAAACGGTGATGATGCTGTTTTCTGAAATCATTTTGTCCTCATTCGCCTTTTGTCACAAAACTGTCCATGACCTTTTTACGGCCGGCCTTGTCGAATTTAATATCCAGTTTATCGCCTTCGGTTGCAACCACCGTGCCGGGGCCGAATTTCTGGTGGAATACGCGGTCGCCGGTGGAATAGCCCGCTTCCGATTCAATCGACGCGCTCACCTTGTCCATGCTGTTATCGACAAGTTCGGCGCGGCGCGGGCGCCACTGGCCGTATTCGCTGCCGCCGCCGCCATAATTCCCGCCGCGTGATTGCGTGCCCAAACCCTGTTCGACATTCACATCCACATGGTCTTTGGGCAGTTCGTCGATGAACCGCGACGGCAGGCAGCTCTGCCAGTTGCCGTAGATCATGCGATTGGCGGCAAAATAAATGAAGGCCTGCTTTTTCGCGCGCGTGATGCCGACATAGGCAAGGCGGCGTTCTTCCTCCAGCCCCACCAGCCCAGTTTCATCCATGCTGCGCTGGCTGGGGAACAGGCCTTCTTCCCAGCCGGGCAAAAACACGGCGTCGAATTCCAGCCCCTTGGCGGCGTGCAGCGTCATGACCGACACCATCTCCGCGCCTTCCTTTTCCTGGTTTTCCATCACCAGCGCGACGTGTTCGAGGAAGGTGTCGAGGTTTTCGAATTCCTCCAGCGCGCTCACGAATTCCTTCAGGTTCTCCAAACGCCCTGCGGCCTCCGGCGATTTGTCGGCCTGCCACATGGCGGTATAGCCCGATTCATCCAGCACGATCTGCACAAGGTCGGTATGCGCGGAATTACGCAGCTGTTCGCGCCAGCGGTCGAAATCGCGCAGCAGCCCGAACAATGTCTGGCGCACCTTCGGCTTGAATTCTTCGGTTTCCAGCAGCAACCGCAACGCGGCCACCAGCGGCAGGCTGCGCGCGCGCGCATAAGCGGAAAGGGTGTTGAGCGTCGCATCCCCAATGCCGCGCTTGGGCACGTTGATGATGCGGGCGAATGCCAGATCATCATCCGGCTGCACGATGACGCGCAGGTAAGCGATGGCGTCGCGGATTTCCTGACGCTCGTAGAAACGCAAGCCGCCCACGACTTTGTACGGGATGCTTTCCTTGATGAACCTTTCCTCGAACTCGCGCGTCTGGTGCGCGGCGCGGACGAGGATGGCGATTTCGTTCAGCGGGGTTTTCTTGCGCTGGAGGGATTCGATTTCTTCGGCGACCGATTGCGCCTCCTGCGGCCCGTCCCAGACGCCGCGCAGACGCACCTTTTCGCCTTCACCGGCGCCACTCCACAGGTTTTTGCCAAGGCGGTTCTTGTTATTAGCGATCACGCCGTTGGCGGCGGACAGGATATGCTGGGTCGAGCGGTAATTCTGCTCCAGCCGCACCACCTGCGCGCCGGGGAAATCCTGCTCGAACTTCAGGATATTGCCGATCTCCGCCCCGCGCCAGCCATAGATCGACTGGTCGTCATCGCCGACGCAGCAGATGTTTTTGTGCTTTTGCGCCAGCAGGCGCAGCCACATATATTGCGATACGTTGGTGTCCTGATATTCGTCGACCAGAATATATTTGAACTGTTCCTGATATTTGCCCAGCACATCCGCGTTTTTCGGGTCGCGGAAAATGGTGATCATGTGCAGCAGCAGGTCGCCGAAATCGCAGGCGTTCAGCGTTTTCAGACGTTCCTGATATTGCCGGTATATGCGCGGCAGGATGCCATCGGCGATATCGCGCGCATCGCCGGGTTTTACGTTGTCCGGCGTTTCGGCCTTGTCTTTCCATTTTTGGATGACACCCATCAGCATGCGTGCCGGCCATTTTTTGCTGTCGAGGTTTTCACCCTCCAGCAATTGTTTCAGCAGCCGGATCTGGTCGTCATCATCAAGGATCGAAAAATTCGGCTTCAGACCCACCAGCTCCGCATGGCGGCGCAGCATCTTGGCGGCGATCGAATGGAACGTGCCCAGCCACCAGCCCTCGACCGGCTGCCCGCCCATCATGGCCGATACGCGGCGTTTCATTTCCAGCGCGGCCTTGTTGGTGAAGGTGACCGACAGGATTTGCGACGGGTAAGCGCGGCGCGTGTTGAGGATATGGCTGAGGCGCGAGGTGAGAACCTTGGTCTTGCCTGTGCCCGCACCAGCCAGAACCAGCAAGGGGCCATCCAGCGCCTCGACCGCCGCGCGCTGGGCGGGGTTCAAGGCGTCTAAATATGAAAAACCAACGGTGCTTTGCGGTGCCGGTATCATGTGTTCAGGAACCTAATGTGGCCAAGGTGTGTTCTATACCAGATAAGATAGCCTCAATCGCCAAAAAAATAGCCGTTATTTCAATATCGTTCTTGTACTGGCAATTCGGGGCGCATATAAATGTCAGAGGGATTTTCTCTCTTAAACCATCAAAAGAATATCAAGGAGTTACCAAAATGGGTGCGCGTTTTCTCGGATTAATGGCTGTTCTGGTGCTGGTCACCGGCCTCGCAGGTTGCGCGGACAAGAAAAAAGACGCCGCAATGATGAATGATGGCGCGAATACCACCGCGACCCAGACCGACAACCAGATGCAGTCGACCGACGGCCAGTACGCGCCCGGTTCGCAGGCACAGCTGGTTGCTGAAATCGGCGACCGCGTTTATTTCGGTTACGACCAGTATGACCTCACCCCCGAAGCGCGCTCGACCGTCGAGCGTCAGGCACAGTGGATGAAAACCTATCCGAACGTCTCCGTCATGGTCGAAGGCCATTGCGATGAGCGCGGCACCCGCGAATACAACCTTGCGCTGGGTGAAAAACGCGCCAATGCCGTCCGCAACTACCTGATCTCGAACGGCGTGCAGGCTGGCCGCGTGCAGAGCATCAGCTACGGCAAGGAACGCCCCGCCATCATGGGCGCGGATGAAACGTCCTGGGCACAGAACCGCCGCGGCGTTCTCGTCGTTCAGTAACACTGACATATAAAAGGGATAAGCCATGAACCGTAAGGCTCTCAAGGCTTCGAAAACAGGGCTCCTGCTCACCGCAGGGGCCCTGCTCCTTTTGTCGGCGGCCCCTGCAACTGCGGGCTTCGGGCAAAACGGCGAAGACACCAGCCAGATGATGTCGCGCATCAACCAACTGGAAAACCAGTTGCAAACGCTCAGCCGCGCCGTTTACCGCGGCGAAAGCAAGCCGTTGCCAATGGGCGCGCAGCCTGTCTACGGCAATGACGACATGACGGGCGGCGGCAATCCCGGCGCAAACGAAGACCGCCTCAGCCAGCTGGAGGCACGCCAGCGCCAGATGACGGGCGATATCGAAAAACTCGGCTATGACCTGCAGCAGATCAAGACGCGCCTCGACCGCATGGCGTCGGACAATATGGTGCGCGGCTCGGATGGCAGCGGTGCTTCGTATACCGCGCCTGATTCCGGTTCTTCGGGTTCCGGCCGCTCCACGCCCTATTCCCCCGCCAGCAACGGCGTTGAATCGCCGCGCGGCAAGGTGCTGGGCACGCTCACGACCAACAACATGCCCGATAATCCGGGCGCGTTGTACGACGACGCGTTCAACGATATCCGCGATGCGAAATACGAAAGCGCCGCCACCAAATTCAGCGCGTTCATGAAAAACTACAAAACGCACCCGCTGGCGGCAAACGCGCAATACTGGCTCGCCGAAACCTATTATGTGCGTCAGGATTATAAAACCGGCGCCAAGCTGTTCGCGCAGAACTATCAGGATTATCCGCAAGGGCCG
Organism: Bdellovibrionales bacterium; assembly: GCA_038247245.1. Classification (GTDB taxonomy): domain Bacteria; phylum Pseudomonadota; class Alphaproteobacteria; order Micavibrionales; family UBA2020; genus JAPWJZ01. The sequence goes on from JBBRVE010000090.1 coordinate 10,740, forward strand.
AAAGCCTCCGCCAGCCTGCTGAAGCTCGGCCTTGCGCTGTCGAAACTGGGCAAGAAAGACGATGCGTGCCTGTCGTTCCAGCAGCTGAAAAAGCAATTCCCCGGCGACACCACGCCTGAAGTGCGCCGCGCGCAGCAGGAAATGAAAACGCTGGGCTGCGCGGGTTAACCATCCGCCGTCATCCCTGATTTTGCGGGGATGACGCGGTTTGGTAAAGGCAGCGTTACGGGACTGCATGAACAACGCCGCAGAAAAATTCACCGCCTCCATGTCGTCGCTCGGCCTCGATACAGCTGCGCCCAAAATCGCGGTCGCGGTGTCGGGCGGGGGTGACAGCCTTGCGCTGACCTTGCTGATGCAGGACTGGGTCACGGCGCGGGGCGGCCAGCTGCTCGCGCTCACCGTCGATCACGGCTTGCGCGACGGGTCGGCGGCGGAGGCGCAGGCGCTTCATGCCGAACTGCAAAAACGCGGCATTTCCCACGACATCCTTGCATGGCAGGGCGACAAGCCCGCCACGCATATTCAGGAACGCGCGCGCGACATGCGCTATAAACTGCTGGCGCAAAAATGCGCGGCATCCGGTTTCGATACGCTTGCGGTTGCGCACAATGCCGAAGACCAGATCGAAACATTCTGGATGCGGCTTGCGCATGGCAGCGGGCTCGACGGTTTGGCGGGCATGGCGGCGTCATCGCACAAGGATGGCTTGCGCATCCTGCGCCCGCTGCTGGATTTTTCGCGCAACGAACTACGCGATATCTGCAAAGCTTTCGGCGCGGCATGGGCGGAAGACCCGTCGAACGTGAACGAAAAATTCCTCCGCCCCCGCCTGCGCGGTTTCGAGGATATGCTGGCCGCCGAAGGTCTGACGCCGCAACGCCTTGCGCAAACGCTGCAAAAACTTGAAGACGCGCGCGGCGCGCTGGAATCTGTCACGGCGAAGGTGATTGCAAACGCTGTCACGCTGCATCCCGCCGGTTACGCGACAATTGAAACAACCGCGCTGCAATTCGAAC
>JBBRVE010000091.1:0-11376 GCA_038247245.1 Bdellovibrionales bacterium
CGCCGGACTGTTTCTTGTGGGTGTAGTCGATTTCGCCCATCTTCGTGATCGTCTCGCGGTACGCAACCTGCGGAGCGCCGATATTGGCTTCCACTTTGAATTCGCGACGCATACGGTCGATGATGATGTCGAGGTGCAATTCGCCCATGCCGCGCAGGATCGTCTGGCCGGATTCTTGATCCGAGTTGACGCGCAGCGAGGGATCTTCGGCAACGAGACGCGCGAGCGCCATACCCATTTTCTCCTGGTCCGCTTTCGATTTGGGTTCGACAGCGATGGAGATGACGGGTTCCGGGAATACCATGCGCTCGAGGATCACGGGCTTGTCGGGATCGCAGAGCGTGTCACCGGTCGTGGTGTCTTTCATGCCAACCAGAGCAACGATGTCGCCAGCGGTGGCTTCTTTGATCTCTTCGCGTGTGTTTGCGTGCATCAACAACATACGGCCGATGCGTTCTTTTTTGTCTTTCACCGAGTTCATGACGTAGGAACCCGATTCCAGTTTGCCGGAATAGATGCGGCAGAACGTCAGGGTACCAACGTAGGGATCGTTCATGATCTTGAATGCAAGGCCGGCGAAGGGCTCTTTTTCGTCGGGCTTGCGGATGACTTTCACTTCCTCGTTACCGGGCAGAGTGCCTTCGAGCTGGGGCATTTCGAGCGGGTTCGGGAGGTAATCGACAACAGCGTCGAGCAGGGGCTGGACGCCCTTGTTCTTGAATGCCGCGCCGCAGACGATCGGCACGAATTTGTAAGCGATCGTGCCTTTGCGGATGCATTTTTTCAGGACTTCAATCGTCGGCTCGTTGCCGTCGAGGTAGTCGCTCATCGCCTGATCGTCCATCTCGACAGCCGTCTCGATGAGTTTCACGCGGTATTGTTTTGCTTTTTCGACGAGATCGGCAGGAATGTCGGTCTCGGTGAATTCAGCACCCAGAGCTTCGTCTTTCCAGACGAGGGCTTTCATTTTCAGCAGGTCGACGAGGCCGATATGTTCGGCTTCGGTGCCGATGGGCAGCTGGGTGACCAGCGGCACAGCGCCGAGGCGTTCGATAATCATGTCAACGGTGCGATAGAAGTTCGCGCCGGTGCGGTCCATCTTGTTGACGAAGCAGATACGGGGAACGCCTTATTTGTCAGCCTGGCGCCAGACGGTTTCGGACTGGGGCTCAACGCCGGCAACCGAGTCAAACACGGTGACAGCGCCATCAAGGACGCGCAGCGAGCGCTCAACTTCAATCGTGAAGTCGACGTGGCCGGGGGTGTCGATGATGTTGATGCGGTGATCGTTCCAGAAGCAGGTCGTCGCAGCGGAGGTAATGGTGATACCGCGCTCCTGTTCCTGTTCCATCCAGTCCATGGTCGCAGTACCCTCGTGCACTTCGCCGATTTTATGCGATTTGCCGGTGTAGTACAGGATACGCTCGGTCGTCGTCGTCTTGCCCGCGTCGATGTGGGCCATGATGCCGATGTTGCGATAGCGCTCCAGAGGGTATTTTTTCGTCTCAGCCATGATACTTCAGATCCCTTTGATCTTTATTCTTGTCTAGTAATTACCAGCGGAAGTGAGCGAAAGCCTTGTTCGCTTCTGCCATTTTGTGGGTGTCTTCGCGTTTTTTCACGGCAGCGCCACGATCGTTGTGCGCGTCCATGATTTCCGAAGCCAGTTTCGATTCCATGGTCTTGTCGTTGCGTTTAAGCGCAGCGTCCTTGAGCCAGCGCATCGCAACAGCGACGGAGCGGATCGGACGGACTTCCATCGGAACCTGGTAGGTAGCACCACCAACGCGGCGGGACTTCACTTCGATCGCGGGCTTCACTTTGTCCAGCGCTTCGAGGAAGAACACGATCGGGTCCATTTTCGTTTTGGACGCAATGATGTCGAATGCGCCGTAAACGATGTTTTCAGCAACCGATTTTTTGCCCGAGATCATGATGACGTTCATGAACTTGGCGAGAACCAGGTTGTTGAACTTCGGATCTGGCAAAACTTCGCGTTTTTTGGCGGAATGGCGACGTGACATATTTAAAACCCCTTATTTCGGTTTCTTCGCGCCATAGCGGGAGCGCGATTTTTTGCGTTTATCGACGCCCTGGGTGTCAAGGGTGCCGCGGATGATTTTGTAGCGAACGCCAGGCAGATCCTTCACACGGCCGCCGCGCACGAGCACGACAGAGTGTTCCTGAAGGTTGTGGCCGACGCCGGGAATGTAGCAGATTGCTTCACGACCGTTGGTCATGCGAACTTTCGCCACTTTACGGAGCGCCGAGTTCGGTTTTTTGGGGGTCGTGGTGTAGACGCGTGTGCAAACGCCGCGTTTTTGCGGGTTGCCTTGAAGATCCGCGTTCTTTTTCTTTTTGAACTGCGGAACGCGGCCCTTACGGACAAGTTGGTTAACTGTTGGCATTTATAGCCCTTCCTCGGTTTAACAACAAAATCGTGTTTTGCTGCATTAACAGCAAATCTTGATCTGGAGGATGAGGGCAACACCTGCGATGCGCACTTTTTCAAATGCGCGGCAGGATACTGATCAAGAGATCAGTCGAACTTCCACTTTTCCCGCGGAAGACGGTTAAAAAAACCGGACTGCGTCTAGACCAAACTGTCTACCACCAGCCCATCCTTAGAGCGTGCGCAATATATCATGGTTCTTCGCAAGGTCAAGCATTGTGTGTATACGACCGGAATTTTTGATATTTAGCGGGTAAAGCCCCCTCACTTCCTTTATGTGAAGCAAGATTATGTCGCCAAGAAGGGGTTTTTGATAATATTGTGATATTCACGCAAATAAAGGCCGCCCTGCCCGCATGGGCGTTTTCTAGAATGATTCGCGTGAATACGGAAGGTGCAGATGCAACTTGCCAGAACTGCTGAATCACCCCATATTGTCCCCCGGAAGGCTAGGGCGGGCGAGTGTCTTGCGAACCCGGCCAGGGCCGAGAGGCAGCAACCGTACCAAGTTTTCATCCGGGTCGTTCTAGTCTTCCACCTCACCCACATTCAAAGAAGGATGATGAACGCAGCTTCTAGCTGGCGTTACTTCCACATATTCCAGCGGGCCAGCAGCTCTTTCAGGCTTTCCCAAGCGGGAACGCTTTTGACGACTTCGTAATAGAAGTTCATGGCGTGATAGCTGAGGAAATAGATAAACGGGATCCAGCCGAGATAGACGGGATAGATCACCCGCCGGAATTCTTTCGAATTCTTGGGGTAGCTGTTCATTTTCTTCAATACCCGATAGGTCAGCAGCGCCGTCAGGAACATCAGGGTGCCATAGACGGGGCCTAGGAAGATCAGGCTGACCAGCATAAAGCCGATGCCCGAGGCGGTCAGGAATTCGTATTCCTTGCTCATGAAGAACAGGATGGCCGCCACGACGACGATAATACGCTCTGACCACGCCAGTGACCGCACCAGCGTCCATTCGATGATCGTATGCTTGACGCTGTGGTGATAGGCCGCGCGTTTCATGTTCACGCGCTTGTTCGCGATTTCGAGCTCGCGGATTCGGTTCGGGCTGGGCGGGGGCGCCTCTTCTGTCTCGTTTTCTTCCATTTTGCTACCTTGCCCTGCGCGGTGGCGGCGGTAAATATTTAAAATCAAGCCGCTGAAAAATAACCTGAAAACCTGTTGCCATGCGGCGGTGCCGCAAACTTTGTTGACAGATTAAGCCGGATTATGATTATATAACACCTGTTCGCAAGAACCGCGGGATTTGATGTCAGCTTGCTGCCGCGTGACCAACAGCTAAAGCGCCGCAGGGTTATCTGCGGTTTACCGCAGAAAAAGGACTGAACCCCGTGGCCACGCACATCACCCTCTCCAATACGACCTGTCATCCCTGCCCCTGCCGAATGTGAGCTGATCCAGCTTTTTGGATTTTCACCATTCGCAGCAAAGCGCCGTTAAAGGCGCCGTAACATCAGCGCAACCACACGCGCTACAGGCAGGATAACATGACAGACGTTCGCAGAGATGATTTCACCCTGATCCATTCGGTCGAAGACGCAATCCCCTTCTACAAGGGCAACGGCCTTGCGCTCGACAAACAGTATATCGGTTTCGAAACCGAAATCGGCGTCTACAAAAAAGGCGCGGACGGCCAGCCCACGGGCACAACGACGCAGGACACCGCGGAGCTGCTCGCTTACCTCAAGAAACTCGGCCATCAGGCGCAGCTGGAAATGGCCTCTGCCGTTGAATATGCCAGCCCGCCATTCCGCGTCACCGAAGTGACGCAGTTGGTAAAGGAAATCAAGCAGTCGTGGGATGATTACCATCAGGCGATCGATGCGAAAGGTTTCGTTGCCAACGACTCTCCCTTCTTCCCCTTCGCTACGCTGCAATCAGCCGAAGAAAACCTCGTCGACCGGGACCGCGCGCGCGGGTTGGTCAAGGGCATGAAGCAGCACAAGGCGCCGGAATTCCTGAAGGTCACGCTGCTGGCGACCAGCACGCAGATCAGCCTCAGCTATAAAGACCCGAACGACCTGCACGACCTGCTGGTGACCGGCTATGCGCTGCAGGCACCGATTTTCGCGCTGTTCGGCAACTACCCCGCTTTCATCGAAGGCAAGAACGAGCGCCTCGATTACAACCCCCGCGCCGCTTTCTACGAAGCCTTCGGCGAACAGGGCAGCATCCCGAAATCGCTTCTGGATGCGAAAGACGGCGATGATTTTGTGCGCCGTCATGCGCAGCAGGTATTTGAAACCCCCCTGCTGTTCTATTACGACCGCGACAATACAATCATCTGGCCCGAAAAGCCGGTGACGTTCGAGCAGCTGAAGGATCAGGGGCTCAACACGCGCTCCAACTACGACCTTGCCGAAACCTTCGTCTATTCCGACCTGAAGGTCTGCAATATCCGCGACGACGAAGGCCGCCCGACCGGCAAGCGCGTCGAAGTGCGCGGCCTTGATGCCGGCGAAACGGGTGCTTTGGGCGGCGTGCCGTTCATTCACGCGCTGCTGCGCGATCCCCCCGCAAACGCACAAGTAAAAGGCTTGCTGTCCGAATACGGCCTGACCCCCGACCATGACGGCTGGCAGCAGCGCATCGTGGAGGCGCGCCACAACGCCGCGTATCATGAAGGAAAATACCTGAACGTCGATTTCGGCGTGCGCGCGGATGGCAAGCCGGGCAACCTTGCCGAATTCAGCCGCGAACTGGCAACCGTTCTGGAGCTGTACGTGCAGCGCAACCCCGAGCTGAAATCCGCAACGCAGCCCGTCATCGATATCGCCAAATCCGGCGTGACGCAGGCGGAACTGAAATCGCGCGCGACCAAAGATTACGAACATGCCAATCGCCAGTTGCTGGCAGTGGCCAACGATAACCCGCAACATGCACACGTTGCCGGGTTTACTCAAACCGCAAGGGTAAAGGGCCCCTAAACCCGTTACGCCTTGCGGTTTCTTTCTCCCTGCCACACACCAGGGAATTGAAAAGACCACTCACTTACACACACCAAAAATGAAAGGGCGGAGTTATCCTTCTCCGCCCTTTTATTTTGCGTTTGATAATCGCCCGTCAAATTTTACTTACCTCGCGCTTATTCAAAAGATTCGTATTCATCCCTGCGTAACAACGCCTTTGAAGGCGTTGCAAAACCCGCATTTTTCCACAATTAACCGGACTTTAACCGCGCTCGGCCATACTCACCTCACTTGCAAAAACGCTTTAAAAAATTTAACCCAACAAAAACGGAGTTCATCCATGACTTCTTTCAAAATCCATACCGCAGAAACCGCTCCCGAACAGTCCCGCCCGTTCCTGAAGGAACTGGTCGCGCGCCTTGGCTTCCTGCCGAACGTATACGGCGCGATCGCTGAATCGCCGATGGTGCTGCGCGCATGGATGGGCCTGAAAACCACCGTTGAAACCGGCCTGTTTTCGCCGCTGGAACGCCACATCGTTTCACTCACCACCAGCTACCTCAACAACAGCAGCTACTGCATGGCCGCTTGTTCCGTCATGGGCGAAAAAGATGGCGTCGCGAAAGACATCATCGAGAGCTTACGCACCGACAAGCCGCTGAAGGATGTGAAGCTGGAGCAGCTGCACCTCTTCACCAAATCCGTGCTGAAGCGCATGGGCCGTCCCGAACAGTCGGACATCGATGCGATGATTAAAGTGGGCTACACCCATGCCCATATCCTCGAAGTCGTGTCGATCGTGTCGCTTGGCATGATGGGCAACTACATCAATCATATCGTCAAAGCCCCCCTCGACAAGCAGTTCGAAGGCCAGCGCTTTGACGAACGCAACCAGGAAATCCGCAAGGATGTCGCTGCGTAAGTACGCACGATAAAGAACAAAATTGACGACAGAAACCGGCAGGTGCGTAAAAAACGCCTGCCGGTTTCGCCATTTATGGAAGATTCCAGCGATTTCATGCTGTTGCCCCATGGCGCCTGCTGTATATAATGAATGAGAGGATCAAAACTATTTTTCCAGAAAGATTTTCATCATAATGGCAGAGGGCGCGCCAACTCCGAAGAAAAAACCGGTAACGGTCATGCAGGACAGGCTGAAAGGTTATCAGTCGCGCCTGATCGACATTTCGCCCGACAATCCGCACCTTTCGCTGACCCGTGCCTATGTCTGCGCCTTCGCGATCATCGCCGCGCTGACCATTGCCGGACACCTGATTGTTTCCTATACGACGTCCAAGCAAAAGGAAGACGCAGAAATCACCTTTGGCATGACGACCATGCGATCGCTGATCGATATCGGCGTTTCCAACGCATCTTCCTACAAGGCGTCGGGCAAGCCGTTTGACGGGCGTATGCTGGCGGATACCCTGAAACGGCTGAAAGACCAGCGGGCGCAGCTGAAATCGTATAACGACAGCGACGTCAACACGATGTTCGCCGACAAGCCCTACCTGCTCGACACCCGCATGGATGAATTCGTGCGGTCGGCGGAAGATTTCGCAAGCTACCGCAGTACCGACAAGTTCGAGGAATTCGGCGATGAATTCAGCAACCTCACCCGCACGGTTTCCAAGACCTTTTCGATCAACCTCGACCAGGCCATCGAACAGTATCACGAAAGCGTGACCGCGCAGATCGCATGGTCTCACCGTTTGCAATACTTTACCGCGATAATCGTGCTGTCGGTTCTGATGCTGGAGGCGCTCTATATTTTCCGCCCCCTTGTGCTGCGCCTGTCGGCGTATAGCAAGGAACTGATACGCCTTGCGCTGGAAGACGAGCTGACCGGACTGAAAAACCGCCGCGCGGTGATGCAGATGGCGAATGCCGAAATTTCGCGGTTCAGCCGGACGGGAAAACCCTTTGCTGTCGTGCTCTGCGACCTTGATAAATTCAAGTCGGTCAACGACACCTATGGGCACAAGGTGGGCGACCTTGTGCTGAAACACTACGCGAAACTAATGACCAATTCGCTGCGCGGCTATGATGTGATCGGTCGTTTCGGCGGCGAGGAATTCGTCATCATGCTGCCGCAGACGGAACCCGACAAGGCGCTGGTCATCATCAACCGTTTCCGCGAAACCGTCGCGAACACCCCCTGTCCCTATACCGACAAGCAGGACAAGCAGCAATTGCTGAAATTCACCTCCAGCTTCGGAATCGCCGCCGTCACGTCGCATAAACCGGTGTCGCTGGATACGCTGTTGATCCGCGCCGATGAATGCCTGTACGAAGCCAAGGAAAAAGGCCGTAACTGCGCGATCATGGTGGTGCTGGCAGATGTGCCCGCCGCAGCGCCGATCACCCCGCCACCGGGCGAAATGCCGGTTTAATCCTTATTTATTGATCTCCACATGCCCGCCGTCCTCGGGTCCGGCTGCTTTTTTCTGCAACACGGCCAGCGTTGTCGACATGGCGTTCAGCCGGTCGATCATCGCCTGTAGTTTATCATCGCCAATCCCCTCCATGCCTTTCAGCTTGTCGATCTGCGGTTGGATGGCATCCAGTTTTGCATCGATATCGCGCAGCATGGCGGGCGCATCGAGCTTCAGCGGCGGGGGCTTTTTGGCAGCAGGTTGAGGGCTAAACAATTCCTCGATGGTGGCGGGTGCGGCACTGGATTTGCGGTGATCGAGATTGCCGAGCGCCTTGCCCTCCTGCGGTGCTGTCATCTTCAGCGTTTCGGATACCGCCATGGTGGGCAGCGCCAGAAAAGAGCAGGCAAGCAGGATAAAACGCATAAACATTCTCCTCTGTATTTTCTTTGAAAAAGAAAACCCCCGCCGGAATAAACCGCGCGGGGGAAATCTTTTGAGACGTTCGTCGGTGCGGTTACGCAGCCCCTGCCCGGCCGCCGCGCTTGGAGCGTTCGCGGGGTTCGGTTTTGGGGGCTTCGATTACCGAGACGTTGTTGCCTTCCAGAGCAACCGGGCTCGCAGCTGCGTTGGCAGCAAGTGCGGCTTGGTCGCGCTCGAGAGCGATGCGCTTCAGCTTGTGGACGAACGAACCGGTACCCGCCGGGATCAGGCGGCCGACGATCACGTTTTCCTTCAAGCCGATTAGCTTGTCGACCTTGCCCTGGATGGCAGCTTCGGTCAGCACGCGTGTCGTTTCCTGGAAGGAAGCGGCCGAGATGAAGGAGCGCGTCTGCAGCGAGGCTTTTGTAATACCTTGCAGCATCGGGATGCCCTTCGCCGGACGCTTGTCATTCGCAAGCGCGGCGTTGATTTCCGCCAGCTCTTCGCGATCGACCTGTTCGCCGTTGATCAGGGTCGTTTCGCCGGCATCCGTGACTTCAACTTTTTGCAGCATCTGGCGGATAATCACCTCGATGTGCTTGTCGTTGATTTTCACGCCCTGCAGACGATAGACGTCCTGGACTTCGTTGATCAGGTAATCGGCCAGAGCCTCGACACCCATGACGGACAGGATGTCGTGGGGAACCATCGAACCTTCGAGCAGCGCGTCGCCGCGACGGACGTAGTCGCCTTCGTTGACGGCCACGTGCTTGCCTTTCGGAATGAGGTATTCCTTCGGCTCGCTCTTGCCATCGGTCGGCTTGACGATAATGCGGCGCTTGGACTTGTAGTCCTTGCCGAATTCCACCTGGCCGTCGATGTCCGAAATGATCGCGAAGTCTTTGGGACGACGCGCCTCGAACAATTCCGCCACGCGCGGAAGACCGCCCGTGATGTCGCGGGTTTTCGAGGATTCTTTCGGGATGCGCGCGATGATGTCACCGGCCTTCACCTGGGCAGCGTTGTCCAGGTTCAGGATGGCGCCGACAGGCATGTAGTAGTTGGCTTCAATGCCGTTCGGCAGCTTGATGACCTTGCCGGCAGCGTCGGTGAGCGTGATGCGGGGCTTGAGGGCCGCCGCTTTCGGTTGCTGGCGCCAGTCGATGACGACCTTCGACGAGATGCCGGTTGCTTCGTCCATCTCTTCGCGGATGGAGAGGCCCTCGACCAGGTCGAAATAGACGGCAGAACCGTCTTTTTCGGTGATGATGGGGTTCGTGTAGGGATCCCATTCAGCAAGCTTGCTGCCTTTTTTCACCTTGTCGCCGTCGTTGACGAGCAGCTTCGCGCCGTATTGCAGGCGGTGGTTTGCACGTTCGCGGCCTTGTTTATCCAGCAGCACGACTTCCGTGTTGCGGCCCATGACGATCTGGACGCCTTCCGAGTTCTTGACGACGCTCTTGTTGCGGACTTCGACAGTCGCATCAAAAGCGGCTTCCGACGACGACTGCGCCGCGCCACGCTGTGCCGCGCCACCGATGTGGAACGTACGCATGGTAAGCTGGGTACCCGGTTCACCGATGGACTGCGCGGCCATGACGCCGATCGCTTCGCCTTCGTTGACGGGCGTACCACGGGCCAGATCGCGGCCGTAGCACTTCGCGCAGATGCCGTTGTCTTTCGACTGGCAGGTCAGGACCGAGCGCACGAGAACAGCGTCGATACCGCAGGTTTCGATCTTCTCCGAAGTCGCTTCGTCGATGATCTCGCCGGCCTTCACGATCACGAGGCTGGTCAGCGGGTCGATGACATCGACCGCAGCCGAGCGGCCGAGGATGCGTTCGGGCAGGGAAACGATCACGTCGCCGCCTTCGATCACGGGACGGACAGTAAAGCCGTTTTCCGTGCCGCAGTCGTTTTCGGTGATGATTGCATCCTGCGCGACGTCGACAAGGCGGCGGGTCAGGTAACCCGAGTTCGCCGTCTTGAGCGCCGTATCGGCAAGACCTTTACGCGCACCGTGCGTCGAGTTGAAGTACTCGAGAACGGTCAGGCCTTCTTTGAAGTTCGAGATAATCGGCGTCTCGATGATTTCGCCCGACGGCTTGGCCATCAGACCGCGCATACCAGCCAACTGGCGGATCTGCTGGGTCGAGCCCCGCGCGCCGGAATGCGCCATCATATAAACCGAGTTCATGTAACCGTTCTCGCCGGGCTTGGCGATTACGGCCATCATTTCCTTGGTCACATCGTCCGTGCAGGAAGACCAGATGTCGACGACTTTGTTGTATTTTTCACCTTTGGTGATCAGGCCGTCCTGGTACTGCTGTTCGAATTCCTTGACCTTGGCGTTCGCAATCGCGACGAGTTTCAGTTTTTCTTCCGGAATGATGAGGTCATCCTTACCGAAGGAAATACCGGCTACGCACGCGTTCGTGAAGCCGAGCGCCATCATGCGGTCACAGAAAATGACCGTTTCTTTCTGGCCGCAGTGGCGATAGACCACGTCGATCAGGTTCGAAACGTCTTTTTTCGTCAGAACGCGGTTCAGCACGTCGAAGGGCACGTTGGGATGGCGCGGCAGAACCTGCGACATCATCATGCGGCCCGGCGTCGTGTCGACGACAAGACGGAGCGGTTTGTTGTCTTTATCGACCGTGTGGTAACGCGCCTTGATCTTGGTGTGCATCGTCACGGTCTTGTTGAACAGCGCAAGTTCGATTTCCTGCATGTCCTTGAACACGGTGCCTTCGCCCTTCAGTCCGTCGAAAGCCATCGACAGGTAATAAAGGCCGAGGACGATATCCTGAGACGGAACGATGACGGGCTTGCCGTCCGCGGGGCGCAGGATGTTGTTCGTCGACATCATGAGAACGCGGGCTTCAAGCTGCGATTCAACCGAGAGCGGCACGTGGACGGCCATCTGGTCACCGTCGAAGTCGGCGTTGAACGCCGTGCAGACGAGCGGGTGCAGCTGGATCGCCTTGCCTTCGATCAGCACGGGCTCGAAAGCCTGGATGCCGAGACGGTGCAGGGTCGGTGCGCGGTTCAGAAGGACGGGATGCTCGCGGATAACTTCCTCGAGGATATCCCACACTTCGGGACGTTCTTTTTCCACCATGCGTTTCGCGGCTTTGACCGTGGAGGCCAGGCCGTAGATCGACAGGCGGTTATAGATAAAGGGCTTGAACAGCTCAAG
>JBBRVE010000092.1:0-10991 GCA_038247245.1 Bdellovibrionales bacterium
ATCGCGCCCCCGCAACCAACCTTTACAAGGGCTTAGGCTCGACAAGTGATTTTCTGGCCGCCTCGTTGAGGCGGTTTTTTTATTGTTTGCCGCTGAAGAAGGGGAGGACGGCTTCGTTGCCGAAGGCGTTGCTGTAGATGGCGTGGCAGAGGTGGCACAGGCGCACGGGGGATAGGCATTGTTCGACGTTAATCGCGTAATCGCGGCTGCTGGGGGCGTTGCAGACGGTGCAGATATTTGGTGTGCGACTGATCATCAGGCGCACTTTTAAATCATAGGAAAACGCAGGGTCGCTGTTGTGCAGCGCCTGGAACCAGTCCGGGGAATACACTTTGCTGTGATGCTCCATGATTGCGTCCTCCCATTACACGTGGCTTCATTGAACCAAGGAATAAGAGGCGCAATGGTTCCATGCTTAAAAGGCACATCAATCCAATGTGTTAGCGAATTATAGCTCGATCACAAGCCCGTCATAGGCGAGTTCCACATTCTGCGGCAACATTTTTGATACCGCGTCGTAATCAATCGTGTAATCGAGATGTGTGAGATAGGTTTTCTTCACGCCGAATTTTTGCGCCCAGGCCACGGATTTTTCGACATAGGAATGCGATTTGTCGGTACCGGTCAGGCAGTTGCAATCCACCATCCAGACATCAAGGCCGTACAGGTGTTCTTCGCTTTCGGGCGGGAAATCATTCACGTCGGTCGAGTAGGCAAATTTGCCCATCTTCATGCCGACCGACTGGATGCGGCCGTGCATCTGCCAGAAAGTCTGGATGTCGAGCGTGCCGATCTTCATTTTTTCGGGCGGGATCATTTCGATCCAGTAGGGGCGTGCGCCGCCGGTGTATTCGAGCTTGATCGCGGGGTCGAACATATACCACCAGACTTTTTCGATATCCTTGCGCGTCGCGCGGTCGACATACATGGGCAAATTTTTACCGTCGCGGTGCGACATCAGGATGGGCAGGTGGAACATGCCGGCGATATGGTCGGCATGGGGGTGCGTGAAAAACGTCGCGTCCCATTTGCTGATATTGTGGCGCGCCAGCTGTTCCTTGACGTCCGGCCCCATATCGACAAGGACGGAGGTCGTGCCGTCATCGATGAAGATAGATGGCGTGGTGCGCTTGTTGCGCGGCTGTTTCGGGTCGCAGGCGCCCCAGCCTCCACCGGCATAGGGAACGCCATAGGCGGAGCCGCTGCCCAGTACAGTGATTTTCATGGTGGTCACTCCGGAATATTAGGGGCGCGGCGGCTTTTGTTTTTTCGCCGCTGCAGATGCCGCAGCGGGCGCTGCATCATTCGCAGGCACGCCGAAGCTGCGCTTCAGGTGCTTCGGCACGGCGCCGTTCAGCAGCACTTCTTCGCGGAAGAAACGGATCGATTCCTTCTGCGCTTCGTATTTTTCGGGGAAGGCGCCTTTCAGCACGTCGGTCGCGAAATCCAGCGCATCGACCAGCTTGCGGTCGGTGACTTTCTGCGTGAACAGCTTTTCCAGTTTGTCTGCGGCCTTCACCATCTCTTCGTCGCCGTGCTTGCGCACGAAATTGACGATCTCGTTGCCGAGATAAACGGGGGAATAGCCGGTCGGGCGGTAATCGGTCAGCACCTGCAGGAATTCAATCGCCGAGGTGACGATCGCGTGGTTGTCGACCACGGTGCGCGACATCTGGCCGCGCTTGATATGCTTGTGCGTGACATACAGGTTGATCATCATTTCCTGCATCATCAGTTCCATGCGGTCGGCAAGGTTGCCGCCGGTCGTGTGTTCCTTGATGAAATCCTTGGCAACCTGCGGCAGCTCGGCGGGTTTCTGGCCGTACTGTTCCGTCCATTTGTAGTTTGCATCGTTGCTGAAAATGCGCGGCTTGATCGAGGTGGGTTTCGCCGGGGGCTGGCCCTTCATCGCCATATACAGGTCGAACTGGTAGGTCATATTGTCGTGTTCCGCGCTTTGCGCGATAAACATGAAACCGATGCCGCCGTAGTTTTCGACCAGGCGGTCATGGCAGACGGTGACGACACGGCCCTTGGAGGCCAGAAATTCGGATACAGCTTCGTAGACTTCGGGGAGTTTGTCGGGGTCGACGACGGTGAACAGGTCGATATCGGAGTGGTGGTCGGCATGGCCGCGGCCGATGGAACCGCGCAGGTAGGCTTCTTCAAGGAGACCGCGATCGCGCAGCATATCGAAACAGCCCTGAAGGAGCTCGGCCTGCGGCAGGTGTTCCTGCTGGGTGGCCTTCAGGTGGGTTTTCAGTTCAACATCCGGTGCGCCGTTGGTCTTGTCGGCGGTGCGGGCGGTGTCCCACGCGTGTTTCAATTTCATATGCTCGTCCCCGTAAAAGTTGGAAGCTATGGAAATATCTGCGCGACACGATGTATATCCGATAGCCATAAGGAGTCAATGGGGTACATAGAAACCCTTGAACCACTTGGGTTTTTCGGCGTGGCGGTTTTTATGACCGAGTCAGGAATATGGGGGTTCTGCTCAATCAGAGCGATTCTCGTGGTATGATTTTATTGACATAATGACGATGAATTGCTAAAAATTTCAAAAGTTAATCTCGTAAAACAGGGACGACCCCATGACCAAGGCATTCAAGGCAGGCGATATCTTCGTGGCACATCCGGGATTGGATGCAGACGAGGATTTTGGCCGGGGCGTGTTCGTGGTCATTAAAACGGGCGGTGCCGGTACGCTGGCGGTCAATATCGCCGGTGCCGAGATCATGGATGGCAAGGTCACCAAATCCGGCCCCATCGACGGGCGCGCGCTGCTGTACCTGCGCAAGACGGATGAGAACCAAGGGCTCGAGCTGGGCACGACCGGCTATTCCGCCAGCCCCATTTATCCCGATGCCGAAGGCATGGCGCTGCTGGAGCAGAAACCCGATGATGCGCTGGTATTGATGGGTTATGCAGGATGGGGCAGGGGGCAACTGGCCAAGGAAACGAAGGCGGGCGCGTGGTTTGAGTCAACCGCAAAGCTTGAAGACATCATCCGCCTGCCGCAGGCGGAGCGTTGGGATGCGGCGTCCAAGGGCATCGATTTCAACCCGCCCAAACAAGACGAAAAACCCGCCGCGCCTAAAAACAAGCCCGGCAAGTCTTTCGATCTTTAATCGGCAATATTCAACTTAGTTGACGCAGCCGCGATCTGCCGTGTGTTCGGTCATTTCGATTTTGGACAGGAAACCGTCGCGGTCTTCATCCATGCCTTCGAACAATGACACATCTTTTTTGTCTGCAGTTTTCAGCTCGCGGTAATTGATACGGCCGTCGCGGTCGATGTCCATGTCGCTGAAAGACGGCATCGATGATTTCGTCTGGCAGGCGGTGAGGTCGCCCATGTTACTGCGCAGATCCGGCGTCTCTGCCGAAGCCATGCCTGCGGTTGCAAGGCAGATGGCGAAGCCGGCGGCGGTGATCAGTTTCGTTTTCATGTCAGGTCTCCCTGTTGATGCGTACGATCAACAAACCAAGTGGGGACTCAGCTGGTTCCAGCTGTCACACAACCGTCACAAACGATTACAAAACTGCTTATTTTCCATCAGGAACGAACGCAATGGATACGCCGTTAGGGTGTCGCAGACGGGTTATTGCCTGTCATAAATCCCGAGGAGGGGAAAATGTCCGCCAAGAATATCGCCACGCAATCATCCGCCAATCATGTCGTCGTTCAAGACGCGCTTCACGAACACTTCGGCAATGACGGGCTTCAATTGATCCGCGCCGCTAAAAAAGGCGACGCCGAAAAACTGCGCGGACTGATCGCGGCGGGCATCATGGTCGATAGCGAAGATGAAAACGGCTGGACAGCATTGTCATGGGCAGTGAAGAACCGTCACAGCGATATCGCCCGCGTTCTGATCGATGCAGGCGCGAATGCAGAACATGAATCGCGCAACGGCTGGACGCCCATGGCGCTGGCCGTGAAATCGGGCAGCCCCGCGATCATCGCCATTGCCATGGGCGGGCTCGACCGCAAAGTGGTGGCATTCCGACGCTAAAACAGGGCTTTATGCGCTATCCTTGACACAGCGCAGCAAAAGGCCTACAAACATAACTGCGCCGATTTGAATGCTGACAGCTTGCGGGCGCATTATAAATTCAGCTAAAGCGTCGGCGGACATGGATCCGCCGCGTGCTATACGTCGGCGGTTTTTTTTATTCCCAAGGAGGGAAAGCCATGTCTTTCGAACAACCATACCCCTATCAGCTGAACACCGACCACGCCTGGACGCGCCGCGCCGAGGGGCTTGTCCAACCGCATGACGCATCCGTCGACAGCCTTGTGCAGGCCGCAAAGGATGGCGACGCACAGAAAATCCGCGCATTGGTCGAGGCCGGCGCCGATGTCGATCACGCCGATGCCAATGGCTGGACGCCGCTGTTCTGGACGATCAAGAACCGCCACATCAAGGCAGCGGCGGAGCTGGTGACGGCGGGGGCGCGCGTGAATCGCGAAGCGCGCAACGGCTGGACTCCCTTGTCCCTTGCGGTCAAATCGGGCAGCCCGATGATCATATCTTTGATCACGCAAGCTTGCGGCGTTAAAGCATAAAAGATTTCTATATCACTGAAATTGTTCATAAATGTAGGGAGTTCTGATTAGACTTTCCATTATGCAGGATCAAGGGTATAATAGGATCTGTTCGAATTCACGTTGTGCATTGTTTGGCGGCCCTGAAGGCTTACTCCAAGTCATCGCTTTTGTTCGGATGAGGAACCACGCAATGGTTGCGCCGGTTTCACTTCGCGCATCAAGCGCATCTAAAAATGGAGGCCAGTATGGCACAAGGTACAGTTAAATGGTTTAACGCTCAAAAAGGCTTCGGCTTCATCCAGCCCGATGGCGGTGGAGCAGATGTGTTCGTTCATATCTCCGCAGTTGAAGCGGCTGGTATGCGCGGCCTGAACGAAGGCGACAAGATCACCTTCGACGTGGCGACCGAACGCGGCAAAGCTGCTGCGACGAACCTGAAAAAAGCAGCGTAAGCTTCTTTTGATCTAGATCAAGGATATCCCCGGCGCGCTATCATGGCCGCCGGGGATTTTCTTTCCAAAAAGATACTTTCTCTATACTCGCCCGAACCTCGCCTATTTGCTCCCCCTAGCGCAGCTATCCGCGCAGCCCATGCAGCCTTTGCTTTTTCAAGAAAGGATTTGAGCCATGAACCGGGAGAATTTATTTAACAAGAGCAAGGAACAGGATAACAATCCTGTCGCAACCAATCTTCGCCCGATCGACCCGCAACCGCCTTCCGTGAAACCTTCGCCGGAGAAAAAAGATGGTAAGTAGCAGCGACGTCAAACTGCAGGCCAATGGCGATGCGCGACCGCTGTTCCAGTGCGTGTCGTTCCACGTCGATGAAATTCCCGACGACGCCGACCGCAGCGATCCCGGCAAGCTGGCCATCACTCTCGCTACCCAATTGTTCGAATTACAACCTAAAGACCTGAACCCGAAGGATACCGGAAAATATTACGGACGCGGCAAATACGGCCATGTGTTCGAAGTGCAGGTAATCTGGGACGTGGGCATCAACATCTCGGTGCGCAATCACCCCGCTGTTTTGAATATTTTCGAATGACAAAGGCCGCGGACAAAAACGTACCCGGCATCATTTCCGCACAAATCATCGCAGATATCGGCAGAGCCGCCTTTGGCGTGCAATGGCAGCCGCAGCTTGCCCGCGCGCTGAAAGTTCCCGACCAGTCTGTCCGCCGCTGGACAAACGACGGCGCCCCCGTCGAAGTGCTCGCCAAACTCCGCGTGCTCCTCAAAGACCGCGCCGAAGAAATCACCCGCATGGCACAACAGCTCGACGCCTACGACGTCAAAGATTAATTCCCGCGCGCACCCACCACCCGTCATGCCCGCCTAGCGCGGGCATCCAGTAGCGCGTCCGCGCGTCGTGTGATCATGGAGTCATGAGACGGCGGGACAGCCTTCTGGCCCCCGCGCAAGGCGGGGGTGACACAAGATGATAATGATGATGAGTTTCTTAAAAGGGCAGGGCGCTCACGCCTGCCACACAGCATATCCCTGTTCGCGCAAGCCCGCCGCCAGTTCAATCTCCAGCTCCGTCGCCGCTTCATACGGCATGGGGTTATAACAGGCAAACAAATCCGGCCGCAGGTGCAGCCCGAATTTTTTCGCATAGCGGTTCGATTTATATCCGCGCTTGTGATTGGTAAACCGCATCTCCGGCGACATCCCCGTCGCCCCGACATACAGGCAAGGCTTCGCCGGATCATGATCGGGGTTAGCGGCCCGAAATTTCCGGTCTTTCAAAACCCCCGCATCCAGCTCGATCACATAAACATTATGATGCCACGCCGCTTCCTCGGGATGCTGCTTGCGATGTTTTGCAGAGAAATATTGGTCGGCGGTGATGATGGCTGCCTCCTGAAACGCAGTCCCTATTCTAACAAGCGCGGGTTAAAAATAGATTTCCGGTATGCCATATTAAGTGTTGTTTATGCAAATTTTGAAGCCATTTGCTCGTCTTCGGGACAATATATATACTAACCCCGCCTTACCCACTCACATTCATCCGCGTCGCTGATTTGACGGCGCGAAGGAGATTATTGATGGCTGCGCCGAAAGTGAAACCGGTCAACGATTTGCTGGCGGGGGCGAAGTTTGCGGCTGCGCCTGCGGGCAACAAAGTCATGGATGTGGACAAGGTCTTCGGGCGGAAAACGGTCGCCGATATTAAAAAGGGTCTCGCGCAAGTCGGCTGCGAATTCGTCAAGGTCGGGTTCTTCGACGTTGACGGCATCATGCGCGGCAAATACATGAAGATAGAAAAATTCCTCTCGGCGCTGGATAACGGCTTCGGTTTCTGCGACGTTGTGGTGGGCTGGGATTCCAACGACCAGCTGTATGACAGTTCAAAATTCACCGGCTGGCACACGGCCTATCCCGATGCGAACTGCCGCATCGTCACGGAATCCGTGCGCGCGCTGCCGTTCGAGCCCAACATTCCGCTGTTCATCGCGGAGCTTGCCGACCGCGGCGAACAGGTCTGCCCGCGCGGGTTGCTGAAACGCGTGCTGGCGCGCGCAGCCGATATGGGTTTCTCCGTCACCGGCGCGGTGGAATTCGAATTTTTCATGTTCAACGAAACGCCCGAAAGCGTGCGGGCGAAGAACTACCAGAACCTGCAACCCATCACCCCCGGCAATTTCGGCTATTCGATGCTGCGGTCCTCCGTGCATGCCGATTTCTATCATGAACTGCTGGAGATGTGCCGCGACATGCGCATCCCGATCGAAGGCCTGCACACCGAAACCGGCCCCGGCGTTTTGGAAGCCGCGATCATGTATGACGAAGCGCTGGAAAGCGCCGACCGCGCCGCGCTGTTCAAGACCTTCACCAAGGTCCTTGCGCAGAAACGCGGCTGGATGGCGGCGTTCATGGCGAAGTGGAATAACAAAGTCCCCGGACAATCCGGCCATATCCACATCTCGCTGAAGGATAAAAAAACCGGCAAGCCCGTTTTTCACGACCCCAAGAAGCCGCATAAAATGTCCGACACCATGCGCCACTTCCTTGGCGGGCAACAAAGCCTGATGCCGGAATTCCTGTCGATGATCGCCTGCACGGTCAATTCCTACAGCCGCCTTGTGCCCGGTTACTGGGCGCCGACGAATGCGACCTGGGGCGTTGAAAACCGCACCACCGCCTTGCGCGTCATCCCCGGATCGGACAAGGCGCAGCGCATCGAATACCGCATTGCCGCTGCCGACATCAACCCCTACATCGCCCTCGCCGCCGCCATCGGTTCGGGTTTGTGGGGTGTGGAGCACGAGATCGAGCCGACCAAGATCGTGGAGGGCAACGCGTACGAACAAAAATTCCCCGAAAAAATGCAGCTGCCGCAAACCCTGACCGAAGCGGCGGGCCGCCTGCGCCAGTCGAAAGCGGCGCACGAGCTGTTCGGCGATGTCTTCGTCGAACACTACGCCCAAAGCCGCGAATGGGAAGAACGCGAATTCCGCAAATACGTCACCGACTGGGAACTCCAGCGGTATTTCGAAATCATCTAACGGAGCCATTCACCATGGGACAGCCAATGAAAAAAGAAACCGCCACCCTGCTGCAAACCGTTTCGCCCGTCGATGGCAGCGTGTTTGTGGAGCGCGCCTTCCACGACTGGGCGCATGTCGATGCCGTGCTGACGAATGCCAAGAAAGCGCAAAAAGAATGGCGCAAGGTGCCGCTGGCGAAGCGTCAGGAATACATGCTGAAATTCCTCGACCATATGGTGTCGAAGGCCGCCGATATCGGCAAAGAGATTACATGGCAGATGGGCCGCCCCATCAGCCAGACCCCCGGCGAAATCCTGCGCGGCTTTTCGGAGCGCGTGAAATACGCGGTCGAACTCGCGCCCCGCGCGCTCGCCGATATCGTGCCGCATGACGTGCGGGATGGTTTCAAACGCTTCATCCGCCGCGAGCCGCTCGGCGTTGTCGCCGTGATTGCGCCTTGGAATTACCCGTATTTGACCGCTGTGAATGCCATCGTGCCCGCGCTGCTGTCCGGCAACGTGGTCGTGCTGAAACACTCCTTCCAGACCCCGCTGGTCGGCGACCGTTTTGCGGAAGGCTTCAAGGCCGCTGGCCTGCCCGATGGCGTGTTCCAGCATCTTGACCTGTCCGATGCCGACACCCAGAAACTGGCCGAAGACAAGCGCGTCGATTTCGTGAACTTCACGGGCTCCGTGCGCGTCGGCCATATCGTGCAGCAGGCGGTCAGCAACCGCTTCGTCGTCGCCGGGTTGGAACTCGGCGGCAAAGACCCCGCCTATGTGCGCGAAGATGCGGACATGGCATCGGCGGTCGAAAACCTTGTCGACGGTGCGTTCTTCAACTCCGGCCAATGCTGCTGCGGGATCGAGCGTATTTATGTCCATGAAAAACTCTACGATAAATTCGTGGAGGATTTTGTCGCGCTGACCAAGACCTATAAACTCGGCAACCCGACCGACCCCAACACCAACCTCGGCCCCATGGTCCGCACCGCACAGGCTGATTTCGTGCGCGGGCAGATCGAAGACGCCGTGAAAAAGGGCGCAAAGGCGCTGGTCGATGAAAGCCTGTTCCCCGCCAGCAAAAAAGGCACGCCATACCTTGCGCCGCAAGTCTTGGTGAATGTCGATCACAGCATGGGCGTGATGATGGAAGAAAGCTTTGGCCCCGTCGTCGGCATCATGAAAGTGAAAAACGACGAAGAAGCCGTGAGGATGATGAACGACAGCCCGTATGGCCTGACCGTTTCCATCTGGACGAAAGACGCCGACGCCGCCGAAAAACTGGGCGAAGACCTTGAAACCGGCACGGTGTTCCTCAACCGTTGCGATTACGTCGATCCGGGCCTGCCCTGGACAGGCGTGAAAGACACCGGCCGTGGCGCATCGATGTCGGTGATCGGCTTCGAAAACCTCACCCGCCCGAAAAGCTTCCATTTGAAAAAGGTGTAACGATGACCGCTCTGCCCGCCGCGAATGCCCGCAGCAAAATCTCGCAAAAGGCTGCGCGGTTTTCTGAATCCGTGATCCGCGAAATGTCACGGCTGGCGGTGAAGCATAAGGCGATCAACCTTGCGCAAGGCTTCCCCGATTTCGCAGCGCCGCAGGAATTGAAGGATGCGGCGTCGCGCGCGGTGCAGGAAGACGTCAACCAATACGCGATCACCTGGGGCGATAAACTGTTCCGCGATGCGCTGGCGGACAAAACCAAAAAGACTCTGGGGATGGAGATTGATCCCGAAACGCAGATCACCGTCACCTGCGGCGCGACCGAGGCGATGGTGGCGGCGATGCTGGCGACTGTCGATCCCGGCGACGAGGTGATCGTGTTCGAACCGTATTACGAGAATTACGGGCCGGATGCGATTTTGGCGGGCGCGATCCCGAAATTCGTGACGCTGAAACCGCCGCACTGGAATTTCGACCCTGATGAATTGAAGAAGGCCTTCACGAATAAAACCAAGGCCATCATCATCAACACCCCGAACAACCCGACCGGCAAGGTGTTCAACCGCGAAGAACTGACGCTGATCGCCGAACTGTGCCAGAAATGGGATGTGCTGGCCTTCACCGACGAAATTTACGAGCATATTTTATATGATGGCGCAGAGCATATAGCCCTCGCAACGCTGCCCGGCATGGCCGACCGCACGGTCACCATCAACGGCCTCTCGAAAACCTACAGCGTCACCGGCTGGCGCATCGGCACCATGATCGCCTCACCGGAACTGACAGGGGCGATCCGCAAGGTGCATGACTTCCTGACCGTCGGCGCGGCTGCGCCGTTGCAGCGGGCAGGGGCGACGGCGCTGCGGTTCCCTGACAGTTACTACGACACACTCGGCGCGCTCTACACCGAACGCCGCACGATGCTGATGGACATCCTCACTGCGGCCGGCATCCCGTTCCATGTGCCGAAGGGCGCGTATTATATCCTCGCCGATATTTCAAAATTCGGGTTTGACAGCGATATCGCCTTCACGCGCTTCCTGATCGAAACGGTTGGCGTTGCCTGCGTGCCGGGGTCGAGTTTTTTCAGCCGCCCCGAACTCGGCCACAACTATGTGCGCTTCTGTTTCTGCAAGAATCCCGAAACATTACAGGCTGCCGCCGAACGACTCAACCTGCTCGACCATCACCTCAAAAATCGCAAATAAAGGGTATCATCATGACGAAAAACCTCACCGGCACCTGGAATTATCCCACCCGCATCCTGTTCGGCCCGGGCCGCATCAAGGAATTGCCGGAAAGCGCGAAAAAATTCGGCATGAAAAAACCGCTGCTGATCACCGATGCGGGGTTGAAGGAACATGAAATCGTGAAGCACACGATTGCGATGCTGAAATCGGCGGGCCTTGAAGCCGCCGTGTTTGCGGATATCAAACCGAACCCGTCGGGCAAAAACGTCGATGACGGGGTGAAGGCGTATAAGGACGGCGGGCATGA
>JBBRVE010000093.1:0-10355 GCA_038247245.1 Bdellovibrionales bacterium
ATCCAGCAGCGGCTTGAAGGACGGGCGCGACTTGATGCGCACATACCAGTCCTTCGCGGCCTTGTGTTCTTCCCAAGGCACATCGCCGATATAATCGATTGCGGAAAGATGCGCGGCGGCGGTGACATCGGCCAGCGAGATATCATCACCCGCCAGCCAGCGCCGACGTTCGGTCAGGAACCCGATATAATCGAGGTGGTAGTGGATGTTCGCATGACCGGCGCGAATGGACGGGCCATGCGGCTCCCCCATTTTCAGGAAGCGCTTCATCATTTTTTCGCCGACAAGGTTTTCGGTCACTTCGGCGTTGAATTTCTGGTCGAACCAGGCGACCAAGCGTCGGGTCTCGGCGCGCTGCAACGGGTCACGGCCCATCAGGTCGATCGTATTGTATACCTCGTTCAAGTATTCGCAGATGACCTGGCTGTCGGTCAGGATCGTGCCATCGGGCTCGATCAAGACGGGCACGTCGCCCGCAGGGTTGAGCGCAAGGAATTCGGTGCGGCGTTCCCAGATTTTTTCTATCTTCAGGTCGAAGTCGAGCTTCTTCTCGGCGAGCGCGATGCGCACTTTCCGCGAAGATGGATGCAGCCATAGGTGATAGAGCGTCCTCATTCCATTGAATTTAAAGAACGAATCGCTCCGCGACAATTGTAAAATCAGAAAGCGGCGCTTGAGCCTACTTTGTTCCCGCTTTGTCGGCAGTCGCGGTCAGTTTCACATCGACCTCGATCTCATTTGCAATAACGCTGGGATCGGCCCAATCGCCTGTTCCCAGTGCGAATTTGGAGCGATCGAGCGTCACTTTGCCGTTCATGACGGCGGTGTCTTTGCCAGAGTCCTTGGTATCGATGGCAAGGGTGAAAGGCAACTCGATCTGCTGCACGGTCCCGTGCAGGGTCAGCGTTGCTTCCGCAATATAACTGCCATCGTCCCTTTTGCTGATCTTCTGCGTCTCGAATCGCGCCTTGGGGAACTGCGGAACATCCAGCCAATCGGCGCTGAACAGGCTTTTGTTCCGGTCGGTGTCGCGCGCGTCGATGGAAGTCAGATCGATATCGACGGTGACCTTGGAATTATCCAGCTGCGCATCATCAAAATAGATGGCGGGGGTGAAGAGGCGTATATCGCCTTCGAAATCCTTGCCCATCTGCTTGCCCTTGAACATGATGCTGCTGTCTTTCTCCACCATCTTCCATGCGCGGGTAGCGGGCGCCGGGGCGGTAACGACCGGCGCGGCATTTGCAGCGGGTGCGACATCTTCCGCAAAGGCGGCACCGGGAACGAAGGTAAGGAGCAGGGCGAAAAGGATATGTTTCATGGTCAGTTTTTCCCGAAGGGCAGCATGCGTTTAAGGGTGGCGTCTTTGGAAATGAAATGGTGCTTCATCGCGGCCGCCGCATGCAGCACGATCATGCCGATCAGCGCATAGGCAAGGTATTCGTGAATCTCGGACAGGTTTTCGGCAAGCCCGGGGTTCGGCTTTATCAGATCGGGCAGTTGAAAAAGGTCAAACGGCTTGACCGAGCGTCCAAAAGCGGATGACATCATCCAGCCCGACAAAGGCATACCCAGCATGCAGATATAAAGAAAGAAATGCCCCGCATGTGCGGCGGCACGTTCCCACGCGGCCATGCCACCCACCAGCGGCGGTTTTTTGGAATATACATGCCACAGCACGCGGAAGAAGGTTGCCGTCAGTACAAGGATGCCAAACGATTTGTGCAGCCCGTAAATCTGGAACAGAGCCGCCGATTTTTCGGCACGCACCATGTAGATGCCAATACCCAGCAGGCAGATTACCGTGATGCTGGTCAGCCAGTGAAAGGTTTTCGTGACGGCGCCGTATTTTTCAGGGGAATTTTTGAGTTGCATTCTAAAATCCTATTTGGCGTTCAATCCTTCGAAATCCTGACGGATTCCTTCGACTTCAATCGTGATAGAAACCTCATCGCCGACATCAGGCAGGTATTTTATCATGCCAAAGTCTGACCGTTTTAACGTGCCGGTCGCGGTGAACCCTGCGAGCATATTTTTGGTATAGGGGTGATTACCGGATTTATTGTACGTGACATCAAGTGTAACGGGTTTGGTCACACCCAGTAACGTCAGGTCACCTGTGACGATGCCTGTCTTGTCACCTGTGACGGCGACGGACGTGCTCCTGAATGTCATTTTCGGGAATTTCTTGGCGTTCAGCAGGGCCTCGGCCTTGACCGCGTCATCCCATTCCTTCGATCCCATATCGATGCTGCCGGTATCGATGCTGACGTTGATAGCGGATGATGCAGGGGCTTTTTCATCAAAGGCGAACGATCCATCAAACGTATTGAACCGGCCATGCGAATGGGAAAAACCAAGATGACTGATCGAAAACAGAATTTGCGTATGCGCGGGATCGAATGCGTATTTGTCGGTCGCGGCAACGGCTGGCGCGGCTGCCAGCAGCAGCGCCAGAAAAGCTAGAGTAATGTCCTTGATCATGATGCCTTCTTGGCTGCTTCCTGCGCACCGGCCAGGAATTTTTCCAGCCAATGGATGTTGAATTGTCCGGCGCGGAACTCGGGCTGACGCAGGATGCGTTCATGCAGGGGGATGTTGGTCTGGATGCCCTCGATGACCGTTTCGCCAAGGGCGCGTTCCAGCCGCTTCATCGCTTCTTCGCGGGTCTGCGCATGAACGATAATCTTGGCGACAAGGCTGTCATAGGTCGGTGGCACGGCGTAACCGTCATAAATCGCGCTGTCGACGCGCACACCCAGGCCGCCAGGCGCGTGGTAACGCGTGATCTTGCCGGGTGACGGGGTGAAGGTTTCGGGGTGTTCCGCATTTACACGCGCCTCGAACGCCCAGCCGTTGAACTTGATGTCTTCCTGTTTGTAAGACAGGGGCAATCCCGCCGCAACGCGGATTTGTTCGCGCACTAGATCGACACCGGTGACCATTTCGGTGATCGGGTGTTCGACCTGCAGACGGGTGTTCATTTCCATGAAATAGAATTTGCCGTCTTCGAACAGCATTTCGATGGTGCCGACGCCGCGATAGCCCATTTTACGCACAACGCCCGCGGCAAGCTCGCCGGCAAATTTGCGCTGTTCCGGCGTCAGGCCGGGGGAGGGGCATTCCTCCAGCACTTTCTGGTGACGGCGCTGGATGGAGCAGTCGCGCTCGCCCAGATGGATGGCGTTGCCATGCGTGTCGCCGATCAGCTGGATTTCGATATGGCGCGGCGCTGTCAGGTATTTCTCCATATACAGGTCGCCGTTGTTGAAGGCGTTCTTCGCCTCGGCCGATGCCATGGAATAGGCGGATTTGAAATCGTCCTCGCCATGCGCGACCTTCATGCCCTTGCCGCCGCCGCCCGCAACCGCCTTCAGCAGCACGGGGAAGCCGATTTTCTTGGCAAGCTCGAGGCCTTCATCGGGGTTTTTCAGGATCCCGTCGGATCCGGGCACGACCGGCAATCCGAGCGCCTTGACCGTATCCTTCGCAACCGCCTTGTCGCCCATCTTGGCGATATGTTCGGGCGTGGGGCCAATGAAGGTAAAGCCGTGTTCCTCGACCATGCGGGCGAACTGTTCGTTCTCCGACAAAAACCCGATGCCGGGGTGGACCGCGTCCGCGCCGGTGATGGTCGCGGCCGACAGGATGGCGGGAATGTTGAGATAGCTCTGGCGCGACGGCGCGGGGCCGATGCAGACGCTCTCATCCGCCATGCGCACGGCCATGCCGTTCGCATCTGCGGTCGAATGCACAACCACGCTGGCGATGCCCATTTCCTTGCAGGCGCGCACGATACGGAGCGCGATTTCGCCGCGGTTGGCGATCAGGATTTTTTTGAACATGTTGTTACCCGTTGAAGGATTACTCGATGATGACCAGTACCTGGCCGAATTCGACCGGCTGTGCGTCGTCGATCAGGATGTCGGTGACGGTCCCGCCTTTTTCCGCCTTGATCGGGTTCATGACTTTCATGGCCTCGATGATGCAGATGGTGTCGCCTGCCTTGATCTTGGCGCCTTTCGACACGAATTTGGGGGCATTGGGTTCCGACTGCAGATAGACGGTGCCGACCATCGGCGATTTCACGGCACCGGGGTGGTTGTCGGCCGAAATAGCGGAAACGGATGCGGAGGGCGCTGCCAGTGCGGGCGCGGGCGCGTAACCTGCGGGCGCAGCGGCATAGCTGACATTCACTGATTTGCTCACACGCAGGCTCTTGTCGCCTTCGGTGATCTCGATCTCGGTCAGGCCGGTTTCATTCAACAGGCTTGCCAGTTTCTTGATCGCGTCGTGGTCGATCGTCATGGGGGGCATGGGTTCGTTCCTCTCCAGTTTTTTTGTATTTGCCATGTCTTGTTATCCTTCGTCGTCAAGCAGGGAGCGCAGGGCGTTCAGCGCCAGGATATATCCATGCCCGCCAAAGCCGCAGATCGTGCCCTTGGCGACGGGGGAGATATATGAGTGGTGGCGGAAAGCCTCCCGCGCCTGCGGGTTGCTGAGATGCACCTCGATCACGGGTATCTCGAGAGTTTTGATCGCGTCGTGGATCGCAATGGAAGTATGCGTGTATGCGCCGGCATTGATGACGAGGCCGGAAAACGCGCCCCGCGCCTGCTGGATAAATGTCACCAGCTCGCCCTCGCTATTGCTTTGGCGGAAATCGATGGTGAAGCCCAGCTCGCCCGCGTATTCCTCGCAGTCGTTCGCGATATCGCCCAGCGTCTGGATGCCGTAGATTTCGGGTTCTCGGCTGCCCAGCATATTCAGGTTGGGGCCGTTCAAAATCAGAATGTTATGGCGCTGTTTTGGCAAGCCAATCCTCGTATCACGTAATGCCGATATTCAAGGGGCGACTATATAACGCCAAGATTATGGCCGCGAGTCGAAAATTGTTACCATAACCAAGGGGAACTCGCGGAAGTATCCTGCGTTTGGGAATAAGGACTTAACGGTGGTGGAGGTATTAATCCGATGAAAAACTTCAGTTTTTCTCTTTCTTTGATGGCATTGTGTGCCAGTACTGCGATGATAACGCCTGTTTACGCGCAGCAGAGCTATGAAATGTCCACCTATACCATTCCCGAAAACGGGCGTGCGTCTCTGCGCAGCTTTATCGAGACGGAACGAGATCGTGCCTGCGATGCCGCTGAAGCGGGCAGCCCCAAAACCTGTGTGACCCCCGAACAGCAGGTCAATATCGTCCAGCCCGGCGGGATTTTGCCCCCCGAAGTGAATATCGTGCCTGTGCCAGATACTGTGACCGGCCGCATCCCGGCTGCGCCGAATTTGACCAGATACGTCTATGCGGCCAGTAACGTGTATCTGATTGATATCAACACGCGCCGCGTGATCGACGTGGTGACGTTGCCTGCCCCCTGATCCGCGGTTCGAGATATTAACGGCTCAGCCGTTCGAGATACTGACGGCGAGTGATTTGTCTTCCAGAAACTGCTGGTTTTCAGCGCGGATTTTCGCAGCGGCCTCGTCGTACAGGAACGGCAGGAACGCATAGCGTTTGCCCTTCGTGACGGGCGTAACCGCATGCAGCAATGCGCAGGAAAACACGACCGCGCCGCCGGGTGGCGGTTTAAAGGTGCGCGGGCCGTATTCGGGGAAGTTCAGTTCCCCGCCTTCGAAATCATTGTTCAGGTTGATCGTGACGGCAAAGCGGCGATGCGCTGTGCCCTTTGTCGTATGGTCGCGGTGCGGGCGGAAGAAGCCGCCATTCGCGCCGTCGTAGCAGGCGACGATAAAACGCTCGATACGGGACGCATGGAAGAAATGGACTTTCTCGATCTCCGGCACCAGCCGTTTTTTCATGCGCGCGCGCAAATCACCCAACAGCGTTTCATCGGTCAACACGACGTCGCTGCGGCGTTTCAGGCCGTAATCCACGATGCCGACGGTCTTGCCGCCCACATCGCGCATAAATCCGCTTTCCTGCCCGCCTTGCGTTTCATAGATATCGATCAGGCGCTGGCACAATTCCGGTTCGAACACGTTCGGCAGGTAAATGACGGGTGCCTGCAGCGTGATGCCCGAAAATTTCTCGACGCTGGGCAGTGATTTCAGGAACGCGGTCAGCTCGGCGCCGTGGTTCGGGTTGTTGTCCATGCTGATCGCTTTCATGATGCGCATGGTGGGGTCGAGCACATACCAGACGCGGCGGGCGGAAATCTTGCCGTCTGTCGCCATCGTGAAATTGCGGGCGATCGAACCGTATAGCTTGCTGACCGCAAGGTCGGTGTCCCAAAACCAGCGGATGCCCGGCAGCTCGGTTTTCACCCTTTCGAATTTTTCATCGCCCGGATCGATGCTGACGCCAAAGAACGAAATATGCGCATCGTCGAAGAGCATGCGGTTTTCACGCGCAACAGCCAGCGCTTCCTGCCCGCCGGCGCTGTTCGCGCTCGCAAAGAAGCACAGGACCATATAGCGCCCGGCTGCGGTATCAAAACGGTATTCGGGATTGCTGCAGCCGCGCGCCGTGAACCATGGCGCAGGATCGCCCGCCCCCAGGCGGATATATTCAAGAGCCGCCGTCATTATTGCACAGGGCCTTTGGGATTTGCAGCGGGCGGGGTGTCACCGTCTTTTTTGCGGCCGTCTTTATTCTTGTCGCGGCCGATGGTCGCCAGCTTGTCTTCCAGCGCATTCACGATTTTCGTCTTGCCGTCTTCCAGCTTGTCGTCCAGCGCGGTGACTTTTTCAACGGCGGCCGTGAAGGCCTTGCCGGCGAGGTTTTTGCCGTCTTTCAGCTTTTGCTTCCAGTCCATGTCGCGCTCCTTAAAAACACTTTAATTTCCTGCCGCAAGGTTACGAAAAGCGGCACCCCGCGTCAAGTTTGGCAAAAAAAGGGCCGCCTCTTGCGAAGCAGCCCTTTTAGGGAAGATAGAGAGTGTGAATCCCTATTTTATCTTGGTTATTTAGGAGCCTTGGGGGCTGCGGGTTTCTTCTTTGCGGCGGGCTTTTTTGCTGCGGTTTTCGGCGCAGCGGGTTTTTTCGCTTTGGGCGCTGCTGCTTTAACTTCTTTTGCAGCGGGAGCGGCGGCTTCGTTTTTCGGCGCCTGGAATACGGGCTTGTCCAACGTGGTGGTCGGCTGGACTTTCTGCTGTGCGCGCGGATTGAATTGTTGTTCGAGGTCGGTCAGCAGCAGGTCAACGGTCGTGATCACGCCGGACACAACGTCTTCCAGTTTTTCGCGTTTTGCGTTGATGGCGGTTGCAGCCTGGTTTGCTTTTTCATCCAGCTTGCGACCGACTTGTTCGCGTTTGGCATCAAGAACTTCAAGACCGGTTGCGAGTGCTTCTTCAGCGACGGCTGCGGCCATTTTGGCGAAATCTTTAAAAAGGCTCATGATTGTATTCCTCTATATGTGCTGTTCTTGAAAGGGGTCCGGCGGTTTGCCGCCGGTCGTCTTTTTCTTGGCTTCGTTTTATCTTCCGTGGCGTAAATCTTGATCGCTTTGTTTTCATAAGCGTGGAAGCTTAATAGCAAGCAGCGCAACCTTTTGTCAAGATTATGTATAAATATTTTTGATTATATATATAAAACAGTGGGTTGATGGGTGTTTTACAACAGGGAATCCACGCCCTCTGTGAACGGATTCCCGTTGTAATCCACGCGCATGAAATAAAGCCCGGCGGGCGGGGCGGTGGGGCCTGCTTTTGCGCGGTCGCGGGCATCGAGCGCCGTCTTTACGTCGTCCGGCTCCCATTTTCCTTCGCCGACCAGTTTCAGTGTGCCGACCATGTTGCGGATCTGGTGATGGAGGAACGACCGCGCCTCCGCCCACAATTCCAGATGCGTGCCAAAGGCCAGCGCGGTTTTGTTTTCGACGAACTCCAGACGGTCGAGCGAACGCAGCGGCGATTTCGCCTGGCATTCGCTGGCGCGGAAACTGGTGAAGTCGTGTTCGCCCAGCAGGTGTTTTGCTGCCTTGTTCATGCGCGCCACATCAAGGTCGACATTCACATGCCATGCGCGCCCCGCATCGATGATGGGTTCGGCGCGGCGACCGGTGATGATTTTATAACAGTAATATCTTTTCTGCGCGCCGAAGCGGGCGTGGAACTCAGGTGCGACGGGCTCTGCCTTCACAATCGCCACGCGATGCGGGCGCATGTGGAAATTGATGGCATCGCGTACGGCCTTCACATCCGTGTCTTTTTCGATGTCAATATGCGCGACCTGTCCCACGGCATGGACACCTGCATCGGTGCGTCCCGCTACATGCGCGGTGACGACTTCGCCGCAAAAACCCTTGACGCCGCGCTCCAGCACCTCCTGCACCGACAATGCGTTTTCCTGCCGCTGCCAGCCCGCAAATTTCGCGCCGTCATATTCGATGGTCAGTTTCCACCGCTGCGTCATGTCAGCACATCGCCGATATTCAGATGCGTGCCGTTCATGAAGGAAAGTCCGTCCATCGGCTTCCTGTCCTGCGGTTGGATTTTCGTGAGTTTCAGCGCGCCCGCGCCGCAGGCAATAATCAAATGACGGTCGAGAATTTCGCCGGGCCTGCCCTTGCCCTCGGCCACTTCAGCCGCCAGCACCTTCATGCGATGGTCGCCCTGCATGCACCACACGCCCGGCCAAGGAGTGAGGGCGCGCATCTGGCGTTCAATTTCGACCGCCGGTTTGTTCCAGTCGATGCGGCCGTCATCCTTTGCCAGCATATGGGCATAGGTGATGCCTTCCTCCGTCTGCTTTTCTGCGGGCGGTGTATTACCCTCCGCAATCAGTTCCAGTGTATCGACAATCAGTTCGCCACCCTGCACCGCCAGCGCGTCATGCAGCGATTGTGCGGTCGTTGTATTATTGATCGGCACAACACCACGCATCAGCACGGGGCCGGTATCCAGCCCTTCCTCCATCTGCATGATGCAGATGCCGGATGCGGCGTCGCCGGCCATGATCGCGCGCTGGATGGGCGCCGCCCCGCGCCAACGCGGCAGCAGTGATGCGTGGATGTTCAGACAGCCATATTTAGGCGCATCCAATACATCTTTCGGCAAAATCAGGCCATAGGCAGCCACCACCGCGATATCAAGGTTCAGCGCCGCGAAGGCCGCGCGCGCCTCCGCGTCTTTCTTCAGGCTTTTGGGGTGACGCACCTGCAGCCCCAATTCCTCCGCGCGTTTCTGCACGGCAGACAGCTGTAATTTCTGCCCGCGTCCTGCGGGGCGGGGCGGCTGGGAATACACAGCCACAATGTCATGTCCTGCAGCGTTCAGTGCGTTCAGCGCCGCGACAGCGAAATCGGGCGTACCCATAAATGCGATGCGGAGTTTATTGGCCATCGATTTTTACTTTGGGGTTTTCATGAAGGGCGCTATTCATCATGACTGCCGCGATTTTAAAATTTAAAATGCCAGAAATCGCGGCTGCTGGTATCAGCCAGAAAAAAAGTAGATTCTTAAAAAGTGCGCCTATGCCGCCTTTGTTAAAATACGCTCCCATAAAGCAAACGCTTAAAAAAAGAATGAAAAGCCCATACGCGGCGCCTGCCAACAAAAACTTATTTCTTGAATAATAAAGGGGTCCAGATTTACGGCTCAAAGCCGCATTCATGATGGCGCACATTCCCAAAAAATTTGGGATAAGTGAAAATGCAAAAGTAAAAAAGGCGAAAAATAAACCGGTGAGAAGAAAAACACCTAATCCTGCCGATATACCCGCAAGCCCCGTTTTGAAAAGACCTATCACAGAAACTGCAATAGCTACGAATACAGGGGCTAATACAGCTGCTATAGCAGAGCCTGCAACTGCCCCGCCTATGGCAAGGTATATCCCGAAGCCTGACTTGAAGGATCTACGTGGTGATTCAGAGGACATGCGTCTTCTGGAGCTCTTCCAGATTTTCCTTGGTGAATTTTTTCAGCTTTCGCATGACCATGTCGCGCTTCAGCGATGACAGGTGGTCGGTGAACAGGATGCCGTTCAGGTGGTCGATTTCATGCTGCAGGCAGGTGGCGAACAGGCCATCGGCCTCGACCTCGAATTGCTTGCCGTTCTGGTCGAGCGCCTTCACGCGCACGATTTTCGGGCGTTCCACCTCGGCATACTGGCCGGGGATGGACAGGCAGCCTTCGTCATAGACGTTCATTTCTTCGGACGACCACAGCAGTTCGGGGTTGATGAACACCTGCGGCTTGCCGCGGCGTTTTTCAACGGGCAGTTCTTCGTCTTCGTTCTCGCTGCGGGGCTGGTCGACATCCAGCACCAGGATGCGCATGGATTCACCGATCTGGGGCGCGGCAAGGC
Source organism: Bdellovibrionales bacterium (assembly GCA_038247245.1). GTDB lineage: Bacteria > Pseudomonadota > Alphaproteobacteria > Micavibrionales > UBA2020 > JAPWJZ01. Next base: position 10,270 of record JBBRVE010000093.1, read on the forward strand.
CAATGCCGGGGGCGGCGTACATGGTTTCCAGCATGTTTTCGACCAGCTTGCGGTGATCGTCGGTAACGTTGCTTACGGGGTCTGCC
>JBBRVE010000094.1:0-10010 GCA_038247245.1 Bdellovibrionales bacterium
CTTCCACGCATTCGCGGGGTCATAGGGCTGGGTGTTGGTTTGCAGCATGCCGAGGAAGTAGGACTGCAGACCCTTCAGCCAGTCGCCGGTCATGTCGTTCACCGGCTTGTTCTGGCCCGACCACTGCGCGAATTGCTGCTGCATGTCGAGGAACTGCTTGCCGGCCTGCGTGAAGAATTGCTGGTACTGTCCCGCGCCCGGCAGGGTGGGGGACAGGTTCTTCTGCCATTCCTGAAAGAAGCCTGCCCACTGGCCCTGCATGTCGGTCGCGCTCTTCACCTGCTGGTCGAAAAACGTGCGCTGCGTCTGGAACCAGCTGTCCCAGTTTTGCGTCGTGCCGTCGTTCGGCGTATCTGTCGATGATTGTGCGGATTTCGTGGCAGCCATGGGGGTAAACCTCCGGTTATAAAATGCCCTAAAAGTGATCTGGTATCTGAATATCTCATAACATGGTGCGCCGCAACATGATTCCAAGGGGCGCGTTCGGGAAACCGCGGTTTCATTGGCGAATTCGCTTGCCGGGGTGCAGCAAAAAAAGTTATGTTATATCGCTGCCGAGGGACTTGTGGCTGTTATTTTGCGGTGCGCGGGCTTTCAGGCAATGAGAGGTTGCTATTGCCGTTTTAATTTCTTAATTTCAGGGAGCCTTAAACCTATGACCCCGGCCAATGTCATGAAACAAGAATCTGCCCAAAAATCCGTTGAAAATGACACCCCTCCCTATGCGGTGGCTGTGCCCCGTATCTGCCTGGTTACAGGCGGCACGGGCGGCATCGGCAGCGTGATCTGCCAGCGCCTCGCCAAGGCCGGCCATGTGGTCGCCACCACCTACCGGAACGAAGAAAAAGCAAAGGCCTGGAAGGCCGAAATGGCCAAAGAAGGCTACACCTTCCACATTTATAAATGCGACGTCGCCAACTTCGAAGACACCGGCAAATGCATCAAGGCGATCGTGGCCGATCTGGGCCCCATCACGGTGCTGGTCAACAATGCTGGCATCACCCGCGACAGCACCCTGCGCAAAATGACGATCGACCAGTGGCGCGACGTGATTTCGAACGATCTGGACAGCGTGTTCAACGTGACCCGCCCCGTGCTGGATTACATGCTGGAAAGCAATTTCGGCCGCATCATCAACATTTCCTCGATCAACGGGCAAAAGGGCCAGTTCGGTCAGGCGAACTATGCGGCGGCGAAGGCCGGCATGCACGGCTTCACCAAGGCGCTGGCGCAGGAAGTCGCCAAAAAAGGCATCACCGTCAACACCATTTCGCCCGGTTATATCGACACCGATATGATCCAGGCAGTTCCCGAAAACGTGCGCCAAAGCATCGTGGCGCAGATCCCCGTCGGCCGCTTCGGCAAGCCCGAAGACGTCGCCCATGTGGTATCGTTCCTGATGCAAGACGAGTCCGGTTTCATCACCGGCGCGAACCTGGCCACCAATGGCGGCCATTTTATGGATTAATGAGAGAGAAGAGGGACGACCATGCGGATCATCAAGAAATATCCTAATCGCCGTCTCTACGACACCGAGAAGAGCTCGTATATTACGCTCGCCGAAGTGCACAAGATCATTAAAACCGGCAAGGAATTCAAGGTTGTCGACGCCGACAGCGGCGAAGACATCACGCGTTCCATTCTGGTGCAGATCATCATCGATCAGGAAAACGGCGAGACCCCGATTTTCACGACCGACATGCTGACCAAATTCATCCGCTTCTACGACGACGCGGCGCAGAACCTGTTCGGCGAATTCCTCGAAAAAAACATGCAGATGTTCACCGAACAGCAAAAGAAATTCCAGGAACAGATGATGGGCGGCATCATCGACAACCCCGTCACCCGCATCGTGCAGGAAACCACTGAACGCAACCTGATGTTCTGGCAGGACATGCAGCAGAAGTTCCTGGATATCGCCACATCCGGCATCCGCAACCCCGTGCCGCCCGCCGAAGACGATGAGCCGAAGTCGAAGAAGAAGCGGAAGTAATCCCTAAAAAGTATTTTGTCCTTTTGTTGTTCCCGCTCGGGTGGGCGGCCAGCCGGCGTTTGTTCCGAAATCGTGTTTCGTTCGGATTATCCGCTTCGCTCGAGGTTCTGGCTCTAAAAAATGCGTTTAATTTGCTGACCTGATTTTATAGAGGCCAGAATATCGGGATCAGGATTGTCGCCATCACCCACATAATCAGGTTCATGGGAACGCCTACCTTAATGAAGTCCGAGAACTTGTAGCCGCCGGCATTGAATACCAGTGTATTGGTCTGGTATCCGACCGGGGTTGCGAAACTGGAGCTTGCGCCGAACATGACGGCGGCTGCGAAGGCAGCCGGGTTCACGCCGAGTTGTTGGGCCAAAGCAACTGCAACCGGCGTCAACACAACGGCCACAGCGTTATTGCTGAGGGTTTCTGTTAGTACTGATGTCAAAAGATACAGTAAAGAAAGCATCATTATCGGCGGAAGTCCGGCGCCGAACTCCACGGCGCTTGTAACAGCCAGCGCGAGCGCGCCTGTTTTCTTTAGTGCGACGCTCACCATCAGCATGCCGTATATCAGCAGCAAAACTTCACCATGCAGGGATTTATAGACCTGATGCATTTGCAGGCAGCCTGTCGCCACCACAAATACAGCGCCCAGCATTGCGCTGCCCGCAATCGGCAATACGCCCGATGTCGCAAGTCCGATAGCGCCGACGATGCCAAGAATAGCCAAAGGCGCCTTGTTTCGCTTATAAGGATCCAGCATGGGAACGGTGAGGTTGATAAGGTCATCTTCATGCATCAGCCGATGCAGGTCTTCCTCACTCCCCCGCAGCAGCAAGGTATCTCCGACCGAAATACGGACACGCTCGAAATCGGAATCGATGCCGCTATTGCGATGAACGGCAAGGATTTGTATTTTTAGCATGACCGACTGATTGATTTGCTTCAGTGTTCTTCCCACCAGCACGGAGCCCGGTGCGACCACGCCCTCCATGACGGTTTCATCATCTCCGGCGCTGTCGGAATCGTTGCCGATTTCTTCCCCTGCGACGAGTGACAAGGACTTGTCTGCATCTGCTTCCATGATGCGCTGCTGGTCAGCGATGATCACAAGCCTGTCACCTGTTTCCAGCAATCTGTCGATGTAGTCGGGTGCGCTATGAACATTGAATGTTTTCCGGCGCAACAGCTGCGCAAGATCGCCGCGTGAAAGCTGCACCATCGTCGAATTTTCCTCGTTTTTCTGGTGCACGGGAATGATTTGCAGGACCGTGATGCCTTTTTTATCAGGAAGCATGATGTCTCTCACCTTTTTGCCTATAAAAGGTGATTTTTCAGGGATGAGCACTTGCGAAATGAATTTTTTGTGCAGACCTTCGTTATACATGTCGGAAAGGTTCTGGCGGTTGGGCAGCCGACGCATGCCGATTGTAAAAAGATAAATTGTGCCAACTGTCGCCATGGCAAGCCCCGTCAAGGTCAGGTCGAACATGCCAAACGAGGGTTGCCCCATTTCCACAAGTTCGCTGTTTACCAAAAGGTTCGTCGATGTTCCGACTAATGTACAGGCACCGCCCATGATGGAAACATAAGACAATGGGATCAGAAAGCGTGACGATGGCATCTTGATGCTGCGTGATACGGCGATGACAACCGGCGTCAGTACGATGACGATCGACGTATTGTTGATAAAAAACGAACAGAAAAAAGAAAAAGTGAAAAGAAGGGTAATGCCAGCCTTCGGCGCCTTGTAGGATATCCTGATGATTATTTTTGAAATGAGATCAATGACACCCGTTTTTTCCAATGCGGCGCATAGAACGAACATGGCAGCGACGGTCATTGCAGCGGAATTGCTGAATACACCCAGCATTTCATTGGTACTGATGATGCCCGTACCCAGTAACGCTGCGCCTGCCATCAAAGCCGCCTGCGCAAAATCGACTTTCTGCGAAATGAAGAGAACAAACACACCAAGGGCTACAGCCAGGGTCAGCCAGATTTCCACTTGTTATTTCCTTGATTGGGCGGGCTGTTAATCAGCCTTGTTGTGAATATAAATATCGCGCTGGGGGAAGGGTATCGTAATCCCGTTCGCGCTGAATAGATCCAGAATAGATTCATGAACGACGCTTCTGATATTCATGATGCCATTTGCGGGGTCGTCAATCCAGAAACGCAGTTCGAAATTTATGGAATTGTCTCCGAAGCCGGTTATGAGACAAACGGGTGCCGGTTTTTGCAATACGCGCTCGTTTTCGCGCAAAGCTTCCAGCAAAAGCTCTTTCACCTTGCGCCAATCGGAGTCGTAGGCGACGCCGACCGGAACTTTTACGCGTACTTTGTTATCGCTATATGACCAGTTTTCGACGCGATCGGTAATAAGTTTCTCGTTCGGAATAAGATGTTCTTTGCCATCGCGCGTCAGGATCGAAACGCAGCGCGTTCCCAGCTTGTTAACCCATCCATAAGTATCCCCGATAGCGATGACATCGCCCGGCTTTATCGACCTGTCCATCAGCAGGATGAAGCCACTGATGAGGTTCGCGAACACTCTTTGCATGCCGAAGCCGATACCGATACCGATCGCGCCAGAGAAAATCGCCAATGCTGTCAGGTCGATCCCGGCAAAATTAAGCACAATGACGCCGCAGGCGATAAACAAGACAACGCGGAACCCTTTGCCGAACAGCACCATCTGCGAAGGCGACAGGCTACGCGAACCATAGAGCAACTTGTCGGTGACGCGGGTTAATACGCCCGCAAGCCATACGATGAAGATAATAAAAAATGTGCTCTTGATTACCAGAAGCAGCGATAGCTTCACAGCTCCTGTGTTGACAGAGGCTTTGTCCAAAAACTCGACTATCGGTGTAAGCCAGTCTGCAATATGCAGGGCGGCGATGACCCAAAGAAAAATGGATACGGTTTTTGACCAAAATGCGCTCTGGATAAGCGCTGAGCTGAAACGAATGATCGTCCACACGATTGAAAGCGTGGCCGCCACATCTATTATCGGCGTGTCTTTTTGCATGGCTACAAAAACAAGTTTGACGATCCATAGCGCGAAGGGCAGCAGCACAAGCATTACCGTTTCGTATTTTGTCAGCAAAAAAATACGCGTAATGGCATGCAGGTAGTGGTTTGAAACCGTCCACGAAGTTCTATCAAGGAATTTCTCTAGGCGTCGCGAGATTTGCCAGCAGAGGGCAATCACGAGACTGACAACGATAAGCTGCTGAAGCGCATCAATTGTGAAAAGATGGTCATTGCACCATTGATATACGATGTCGAACACGTTCTTTAGCTGAGAGATTTGAGGCAGCGCATATAGTACGGGTTCGCTAATAACGTCTGATACATCCTTGATTTTTGTGGCTTGGGGCATTGTTTGACCTTTCGGCTATATTTTAGCCTCTTTAATGTCATGACTCTAGAAGCATTTGCGCTATTTGCCTTCATCCGGAGAAATTCGATCAAAATACCGAAGCTTTGTGATGATATTGCTGCCCGTAAAATCGATAAAGAAGAATATGCAGGTTTCGAGGCACGTGCGCAGACGCGGGGTGTGAAATGCAGAACGGGACGGGCAAGCGGCACCGATAAAGCCCCATACACTTTATCTCGTCCTGTTTTGCCTGGCTGCGGAACAAAAAAAAGCTTGACGAATCTCTTATATTTCTATTATTCTAGAACTATGGACATACAAGAAGCGCTGATCGTATTTGATGCACTGTCGCAGGAAACCCGCTTGAAGGTTTTCCGGTTATTGGTCGGGCATGGAACAGCTGGCGCGCCGGCGGGGAAACTCAGCGATGCGCTGGGCATTCCTGCCAATACGCTGTCCTTCCACCTGTCGCATATGACGAATGCGGGGCTTGTGCAATCAAGGCGGGAAGGGCGGTCGATTATCTATAGCGCGAATTTCCCGTTATTCACCGGGCTGATCCGCTTCATGGTCAAGGATTGCTGCAGCGTCGAGTTCGCCAGCATCCGCGACGATAAATCAACAGGCTGCAGCGTCATCGAACTTGCCGACTGCTGCAAACCGCAAACGAAAGGAAAGAAATCATGAAACGCCTTCATATACATGTCGGGGTCGAAGACCTTGCGCAATCGATACGTTTTTACAGCGCTCTGTTCGGGGCTGAACCCGTCAAGACCAAGCCCGACTATGCTAAATGGCTGCTGGATAGTCCGCATGTGAATTTTGCCATTTCGACCCGGGTCGGCGGCACAGGTGTCAACCATCTGGGCATTCAGGTCGATGACGAAAATGAATTAACCGAACTGCGCAACCGTCTGCAAAAGGCCGATATGGCGGTCGTGTCCGAGGGTGAAACCACCTGTTGCTACGCGAAATCGGACAAGTCATGGGTGCATGACCCTGCGGGCATTCCCTGGGAAGCATACCGTACAATGGCGGATGCCGAAATTTACAAAACGGAAAAGCCAGATATGCAGGCCTCCGGCTGCTGCGCGCCCGAACAGAAGAGCGAAGCCGCCACGGGTTGCTGCGTACCTGCGTCGAAGGCCACCACAGGCTGCTGTGGTTAAATGCAAGCGCAGATGAAAATTTTGATCCTCTGCACGGGAAATTCCTGCCGCTCGATCATGGCGGAGGGCGCGCTGAACCATCTGGGGCAGGGGCGTATCGCGGCATATAGCGCGGGCAGCAAGCCAGCGGGATATGTGCATCCCAAAAGCCTTGAACTGCTGGCACTGAAAGGCATTTCAATAGATGGTTTCAGAAGCAAATCATGGGATGAATTTGGCGATACGTCTTTCGATGCCGTGATAACCGTCTGCGACAATGCCGCGGGCGAAGCATGCCCGGTTTTCATCGGTGCGCCCGTAAAGGCGCATTGGGGCGTTGCCGATCCTGCCCATGTCACGGGAACGGAGGCTGAAGTCATGGCAGCCTTTAACGCCGCCTATCAAACACTGGAGGCGCGTATCAAGGCGCTGCTCGCGCTGCCGCAGGGGCTCGATAAAAAAGAATTTGCCGCCGCACTCCGCCATATCGGCGAGACTGTATCGTGAGCCTGTCGCGCCGCCTGACTGCCGAGGCTTTGGGAACGGCGTTCCTGCTGATGACCGTCATCGGTTCGGGGATCATGGGGGAGAGGTTGTCGCAGGGGAATGATGCCATCGCCCTGCTGGCGAACAGCATTGCCACGGGCTGCGCCCTTTATATCCTTATTCTTGTCTTCGGCCCGGTTTCCGGCGCGCATTTCAATCCTGCCGTGACGTTATGCATGGCGCTGGACAAGCGCATCGGGCGGCCTGAAGCGGCGTTCTATATTGTTGTACAGGTCGTCGCTGCATTTGCGGGCGTGGCTGTTGCGCACCTGATGTTCGGCGAAGATCTTTTTACCGCGTCGGTGAAAATGCGTACAGGCGGCGCGCAATGGCTCGGCGAAGCTGTGGCGACATTCGGGCTGGTGACCGTCATATGGGGCTGCCTGCGCCAGAAAATAACGGCGGTGCCAGCTGCTGTGGCCTGCTATATCACCGCCGCCTATTGGTTTACTTCATCCACATCATTCGCTAATCCCGCCGTCACGCTGGCGCGGGCATACAGCAACAGCTTCGCCGGTATCAGGCCGGAGGATGCGGCAGCATTCATTTTAGCGCAACTGGCGGGTGCACTGGCGGGATTCGTCGTAACCCGCTTTATTACTGGAAATCAATCGTAACGCGGCGGTTTTCCTGTTTGGGCTGGCCATCCGGCGTTTCGACTGCGGGGCGGTGTTCGCCGAAGGATTGTTCCTTCAGCACTTTGTTGTCAATGCCGGCGGCGGTCAGCGCGTCGCTGACAGTGTCGGTGCGGCGTTCCGAGAGTGCGTCGTTATATTCATCGGGGCCCGCTTTATCGGCATGACCGGACACTGTCACCATGCTGGGTTTGCGTGAAGTGATTTCGGTCACGGCCTCCGACAGTGTCTGGGCAGCGTCGCCCCTTAAATTCGATTTATCAAAGTCGAAATATAAGGTGTAGGTCCTGGGCGCCAGAGGTGCGGGTTCGGGCGCAACGGCGACGGGGGCGACAACCTCGGTCACGGTTTCTGCGACCGCCACACGTTCAAGGGCGCAGCCGCGCTTGATGAAGCCCTCGGGCGGGGCGACGTAATTCTGGCAGTTTTCGCGGTGTTCGTATTCGAAGTATCGCGCCCAATGGCGGCGGTCGCGGTTGAATTCATCCTGGGTCAGGCCGAGATAAGCGATGGAACCGACTTCGGCTTGCTGTGCCTGTACGGTCTGGGGCATGTAAAAGGCCGCAGCAGTGATCGCGGCGGCGGCAACGGTAAGGGTCAGCATTTTGCGGTTCATGGGGCGGTCTCCCAATTTGGTGATTTAGCTTTTTTGTCCAACCGTGAATACGGCAGCTTGTTCCTTTGGCGGGGGCGTAATTATATTATCAGGAGCAGGCAATTCTCATTATACCAAGCCGAGGTTAACAAATTGAAAACATTGAATTTATGTGTGAATTCAGCGGGTGGTGTTGACAAAAACACCCGAAATCCTATATGTTGCATAGCAGCAATGGTGCGGTGCAGCATTGTGATTCTTTAGGATATTTATGACTGGCTACATCAACACAACAACCATTAGGAGCTACAACATGAACAACGAAATCTTCGAAACCCTGAACAAACTCACCCAGCAGACCCTCGCTAACTGGCAGAAGCTCGGCGAAACCAACCTGAAAATCAGCGAAAAACTGCTCTCCGAGCAAGTTGAACTGACGGCTGCACCGGTCGAAGCGACCACCACCCAGGCTGAAGCTGCTGCTAAAACCAAAGACGTGAAAGAACTGGCTTCCCTGCAAGCTGAACTCGCTCAGGAAACCGGCAAACTGCTGCTCGACAGCGCACGTTCGGCTGCTGACATCATTGCTGAAGCTGGCAAGACCTACAACCAGCTGTTCGAAACCACCTTGAAAGCGTCGACCGACTACGGTCAAAAAGCCGCTTCCAAAGCGAAAAAAGCAGCGTAATATAAGCGCCAGCTTTTAACTCTTTCAGTCGGGATGCAGAAATGACAAATAGCGCAACTGCAAAAAAGGTAGCCCTCGTGACGGGCGGCGTTGGTGGCATCGGATCGGCAATCTGCCGTGAACTTGCTCTTCAGGGCCAACAGGTCATCGCGGGCTACCACCCGGCGGAAGAGAAAACGGCGCAGGCGCGTCTTGCTGAATGGAAGCAGGAAGGCCTCTCCATCGACATCGCCTCCAGCGACGTCGCGAATTTCGAATCCTGCGCCGCTTCGGCGAAGGAAATCGAGGCGAAATACGGCAAGGTCGACGTGCTCGTCAACTGCGCCGGCATCACGCGCGACAAGACGCTGCGCAAGATGCTCCCCGAAGACTGGCAGGCCGTCCTCGACGTTGACCTGAACAGCCTCTTCAACGTGACCAAGCAATACATCGACGGCATGACGGATCGCGGCTATGGTCGTATCGTCAACATCTCGTCGGTCAACGGCAAAAAAGGCCAGTTCGGCCAAACCAATTACTCGGCTGCCAAGGCAGGCGTACATGGCTTCACCATGGCGCTCGCACAGGAAGTCGCCCGCAAGGGCATCACGGTCAATTCCGTGTCCCCCGGCTATGTCGAAACCGCGATGACCAAGGCGATCCCGGCTGATATCTCGGCTGCGATCGTGGCGCAAATCCCGCTCGCCCGCATGGCGCAGCCGGAAGAAATCGCCTATGTGGTCAGCTTCCTCTGCAACGACCGCGCGGCGTATGTGACCGGCACGAACATTTCCGTCAACGGCGGCTTGTTCATTTCGTTCTGATCATTACCCCGAACCCCACCATATCGGCAGGTGTCCCATGAAAATCTGGGTCGATGCCGATGCATGCCCGAAAGTCATCCGCGAGATCGTGATCCGCGCGGCGGAGCGCACGGGGCTGGAAACTGCCTTCGTGACAAACCAAGCCCTGCGCCTGAACGTCGCGCCGCATATCAAACTGATGCAGGTGCCGGATGGCCCCGACGTCGCCGACAGCCGCATCGTC
>JBBRVE010000095.1:0-9935 GCA_038247245.1 Bdellovibrionales bacterium
CGCGCACAAGGCCTGCGACTGTTTCGGCCGATGCGGGGGATGCCCCCATCAGCAGTGCAGCAATAAAAAAGGCGGCGATGGTTCTGGTCAAGGCGGTTCTCCCCGTGATGTGCGGCGCTTATCATGGCAGTTCGGGGTGGCAGGGGGATTGGTTACAAAAAGAATGGCGGGCGGCGTGAAACTGTTCACGCGGCCCGCCATGCCGATGTTTGTCGAATGGTTATTTATTGAGCTTGTCCATGGACTTGTTCATCATCATGCCGTCATCCATGACGGGCTTGGTGCTGCCGTTTTCCAGCTTGGCGCAGAGGCCTTGGGGCAGGACGATGAATTCGGAGCCCGAAGCGTCCATTTTGCCATGCGATGCACAGGCATGCGCGCCGGTTTTGCAGTCATTCTTGCCAGCCTTTACAACGCCATAGCATTTTTCGGACTTCATGTCCGCCTGTGCGCCGGTTGCGCCGACGATCATGACGGCTGCGAGCAGCGACATGGAAAGCATTTTGCTGGTGGTGTTCATCCTGGTATCTCCTGATTGGGTTAAGTGGACTGCATGTGCAGTGCCCCCATATTCAGGATTGGCGGATGAAAGGTTACAGCAGGCGGCAATAATTATCCGAGGCGGCGCATTGCCGTAATGCCCTTGCTGCGTTCATCAGCCATCCACAGGGGTTCGATCGCAACTTTCATGTGGAACGCGTTGGCGTGCAGGATATTGTCTTCATCGACCATGATGCCGACATGGCCGGGAAAGAAAACGAGGTCGCCGGTGCGGGAGCGCGGGGTTTCTGCGCCCAGCGTGATTTGCTGTTCGGTGTCGCGCGGCGCCTTGATGCCCGCCAGCGCAAGGCTGACCTGCACCAATCCCGAACAGTCGATGCCAAAGCCCGAACGCCCGCCCCAGTAATAGGGCGTTTCCAAAAACTTTTTCGCGGTCGCCGTATGGTCTTCGGATTTTTCGCCGATGGCGGCAAGGTGTTTTGTATATATCCAGGCGCCCGATGACAGCTGCGACCATTTTTCGCCGGTGACGCGCAAAGATACGCGGCTGCCGAAGCTCATGGTGGAAACGCAGGGCGATTTCATGCTGTCGGCGCGGTAAAGCGAACTGCGCGCGGCGGTGATGATATGCGTGGCGGGTGCGGTTTCGTCTTCGCTCAGGAAGCGTTTTTCAATCCAGCCCGCGTAATCGTCATGCGCGCAGCGGCCCTGCGCCCAGTTGCCTTCTTCGTGGTCAACAATGAATCCTTCACCGAAAACCAGCTGCGTTTCCAGCTTGCCCTTCACGGCATTCGCATCGGGCGTTTCGCGGATATCGGCGTTGGGGGCGATAACGGTACGGGTGGTCATTTGCGTTTCCCGAATTTCTGCGCGATATGTGCGTAAACGGCGCGGATGCCAAGCGCCTCGCCGCCTTCGGGGCGGCCGGGGCGGTTCGACGGGTTCCACGCAAAGGTGTCGATATGTGCCCAGCTGACGTCTTTATCGACGAATTTGTCGAGATAGAGCGCCGCCACAATCGCGCCGCCGAAGCTGCCGCCGATGGTGTTGGTGTCGGCGATCTTGCTGTCGAGCCAGCCTTTATACGGCTGCCACAGCGGCAATTGCCACAGCGGGTCTTGCGTCTTTTTCGATTGCGCCACAAGGTCGGCTGCCAAATCATCATCGTTGCTGAACAGTGCGGGCAAATCGGGGCCGAGCGCAACGCGCGCCGCGCCCGTCAGCGTGGCGAAGTTCACCAGCAGGTCGGGTTTTTCGGTGCAGGCCTCATACAGCGCATCGCAGAGGATAATGCGGCCTTCGGCATCGGTGTCGCCGACCTCGACGCTCAGGCCCTTGCGCGTCTGGATGACGTCGCTGGGGCGGAAGCTGTCGCCATCGACCGAGTTTTCAACAGCGGCGATCAGCACGCGCAAACGTACAGGCAAATTTTCCGCCATGATCATCTGCGCAAGTCCGAGCACGTGGGCTGCACCGCCCATGTCCTTTTTCATCAGGTACATGGAATTACCGGGTTTCAGGTTGAGCCCGCCGGTATCAAACGCCACGCCCTTGCCGACCAGCGTGATTTTTTTGTGTTTCGCGTTGCCCCAGCGGATGTCGATCAGGCGCGGGCGGCGCGGGCTGCCCTTGCCGACTTCGTAAATCGCGGGGTAATTTTTCTTCAGCAGTTCTTCGCCCTTGATGATCGTGACCTTGGCCTTGCCGGCCTTCGCCACCTTCACCGCTGCATCCGCGATTTCGGCGGGCCCCAGGATATTGGCGGGCGTGTTGACAAGGTCGCGGACGAGGTACATCGCCTCCGCCGTGCGCTTGACTGATTTACGGTCGGCATTCGCGGGCCAGACGAGGGGCGCGAATTCTTTTTTCTTGCCGGATTTGAATTTGCCGAAGTGATAGCTGCCCAGCGCCCAGCCGAGCGCGGCGGATGTGGCCTGCGCGTCATCCAGTTTGCCGTCGATAAAATATCCGCCCGCGTTTTTTGGCAGGCGCCCCGGCAGGTCGGCGAAGGTATAGAGGCCGATGTTTTTGCCCGTGCCGAACAGCACGCGCGCGATGCCGCCGTTGGGGGATGGTATAGTGATGAATGCGCCTTCGCTGCCCGTAAATCCTGCGGCCTTCACCCAGCCTTGCGTCTTCGCATCCTGCTTGCGCAGCCATGTGTCGAAGCCGTCGGCGGTGACGGGCTGGAGCGGGATGGATGCGGCGGTTTTCTTGTCGAGGAAGTTCATTTTGCGGGTGCCTTTGGCGGGGTGAAGCGATGCCTGTAAGGGTAGAGCAGCACCCGCGCGGCGGCAAGGGGGTTTGGTCATAAGAATGCCACTTCTCCCGCGCTCGTGGGAGAAGGGACAAGCGTCCGAATTTCGGGTTATAATATCCCCATGGAAAAACCGCCCGTACGCAAACGCAAAGCCCAGAAAAAGAAGAACATATTGTTCGTGCCCGCCTGCATCGGCGTTGCCGGATTTCTGGTGTTCATCGTCTCCGCGCCGTTCTGGGCGACCGACGAAGCGGGGGCGATGCGGGTGCTGGCCGCGCAGGGCTATACCGATATCAAGACGGGCGGATACGATACCTTCGGCTGCGGCTTCGATGTGTTCGCCACCCGCTTCACCGCGCGCACGGCCAAGGGTTATCCGGTCAAGGGCAATGTCTGCAAGACGCCGTATGTCAGCCGCTCATCGGTCGAGATCGACGACACGCCGGAAAAATAATATATATCAGTTGAATTACTGGGGCTTCGTGTACGATTTATCCGCGTTTTTCGCAAGCCACGCATCGGCATCTTTATATCCCTTACTGGAGGATATTTTCATCCAGTAGATTGCTTTATTCACGTCGTATGGCGGGTATGCTAATTCAGGCTCAAGCCCTATTGGCATGACCTCTACACGTTCGCCTGACATTATCAATGGCGCAGTCTCGTTTAAAAAATGATATGCAAGTTCATATTCGGGTTCGCCATCAACGCACGACCATATGGCATCGCAAGAAAGCCAATGCTTTGCTGCATCCACATTTGCTTCGACACCGCGCCCAACCGCGTAAATTTCTGCAACAAGTGATCTGGCTTTTAAATCGCCATTTTCAGCAAGCGGCTTTATTCTTTGCAGTCCTTCTACATAATTGCGGGCTTTTAATTGCGCTATACCGTCATTAAGCAATTTATCCTTTGCAACTGAAGAAAACAGACATGTAAAAATCCCGATAATCGTAATTACCCACAACGTCGAGAGCATTACTAGTTTTTTGATATCCGCGATCCTTTTCTGCGGGTTTTTGCTCGGTGGTCTGCATATCCAAATGCTAAATCCTACAGCACAAAAAGTCCCAATTATTGTTGCCGAGTTAATAAGAACCATATTAGGCAGATAAGGTACTTTGCCCGGAATTAAATCAACCATAATCCCAGCTAAAAGAAATCCGAGAGCACACAATTTTCTTTTATTTTCTACCTTGCTCCTTGCCAAGAAAATAAAGCCAATAATGTAAGCTATGAACGCCGCTCCAAATGGAATGAGTACTTCCTCACCGTGTGCATACGCAGGGCTAGCCGATGATATAAAATAAGCAATAGTAATTAAGAAAAGTTGCATCTGATACAGACCCATCAATGACTTTGCTAGATTATCAAATTCCGATAAGTATAACTTTTACGCAAAAGTTTTCCTCGACCTCTTCAAAAATTCCTCCGCCGTATACAGCATGTTCGCGCCGGATCGGGCGGCCACGATTTTGCCGGCTTTGCGGATGAAGGTGACGGGTTCGCCGACATTGGTGAAGCCGTTGGCTTTTTCGGGGTAATACGCGCCGTCGCGGCGGCGTTCCAGCGTCTGGGGCGCGTCGGCGGGGGTGGGCATGTCGCTCATCAATGACAGCACGGTTTTGCCGCCGACGATATATTGCCACGAGCCCCATTTGTTCATCAGGATGGGCGAAATTTCGATTTTCTTTTCTTTGGCGAAAATGGTTTCAACCTTGCGGATGACATCGGCCATGGTGCGGATGATGGCGAAGCTGTCGAAATCGGTGGTGTTCAGCACGGCGCTGAAAATGTAATCGCTGCCCTTCAGCATCCGCGTTTGCGAGCCGAAGCCGGGATAGCCGCCGGAATGCCCGATATACACATCGTCGCCGACGCCCGAAAACCCCATGCCGTAGCCGTAGGATTCCGACGTCATGTTCTTCACTTTCCAGTTCAGTCCCTCAACATCGCGGCGGAGACGCAGCGGCAGCAGTTTATCGGTCTGCAGGTAGGTGTGCAGGAATTGCGACGCGGCCTCCGCCGTGCCGCAGAAACCGGTTGCGGGGGCGAGGGCGTTGGCGGGCTCGTTGCGCAGCTGCTTGCGCTGGTCGTCGAAAATCTTGCGCGAATGGCCGGTTGCGTATTTTATGCGCGGGCGCGCGCCGTAATCGGGCGTCAGGATGGCATCCGGCAATTTCGGCAGGATGTGTTGTGCGAACAGGTCGGCATAATCCATGCCTGTCGCGGCCTCCAGCGCCATCCCCAGCAGCCCCATGCCGAAATTGGAATATTTGGTTTCGGTGTTGGGATCATAGACCAGCTTCGCCGCCAGCGTTTCGGCCTGCAGCTGCGCGCGGGTGGGGAACGGTTTTTCCTGCTCCCAGAAACTGGCATCCGCGCCGTCGCGGAACAGCCCGCCGCGATGGGTCAGCAGGTCGCGCAAGGTGATCTCGCGCACGCGCTTGTCCTTGTGCCTGTTCAGCCAGGGCAGGTGCAGGGCTGCGGTGTCGTAGATCGACAGCGCGCCTTGCTCCATCAATTGCAGCGTCAGGCAGCCGGTGAACATCTTGCTGTGCGACGCGATATGCCCCGCATGGCTGGTGGTGTATTTCTCGCGCTTTGCCGTGTTCGCAAAACCGTATGCGTTGCTGAACACAACCGCACCATTTTTCCGCGCGCAGACCTGCACCCCCGGCAACCCGCCAAAGCGGATGCGATGCGCCAGCCAGACATCCAGCGCGGCAAAGGCGGCTTTTTCATGGCGGGAAAGGGCGGGCATGGTGATTCCTTTATTTACATAATCTATGCCAGTTTACGGCCTGAAAGGGCGTATCGGGTGGCTATTCTGCCGGCATGGGGTTAATTTAACGCCGGATACCGTATATATAACAGGGATTCTTATCGTTTGTGCCCGCGACGGGTACAATTCTGTTGAAAACCATGGCCGCTTAACATATGGTGCTGCGTCTGACGACGAAATTTTAAGTAAGGCGCATTGCGCCACGAAAGTAAGGATATAGACAATGACACGCCGCTGCGAAATCACGGGCAAGGGCCCTCTGGTCGGAAACAACGTTTCCCACGCGAACAACAAAACCAAGCGCCGCTTCCTGCCCAACCTGCAAGAGGCTTCGTTCTTCAGCGTTGGCCTGAAGAAAAGCATCAAGATCACCTCTTCCACGCACGGCATCCGCACGGTCGAGCACAAGGGCGGCATCGACGCTTACCTGCTCGGCACCGCGCCGACGAAACTGAACGCTGAACTCCGCCGCGTGCGCAAGCAGCTGGTCGCGAAAGTCGGCGAACTGCCCAAGCCGGCCCCGAAGCCGCGCCGCACCGCGACGAAAAAAGCAGCTGCCAAAAAAGCCGCTTAATTCGTAGCCTATGAATTCGAAAAGGGCGGGGTTTTCCCCGCCCTTTTTGTTTGGGTGTCATCCTGAGCGAAGCGAAGGATCGCCCTTGGCAGCTAAGAGAGATCCTTCGCTTCGCTCAGGATGACAAAACGGAATTGTTAGGTTACAAAACATCATGACCTTCGCCTTCGACATCACCCACAAAGACCCGAATTCATACGCCCGCACGGGGCGGCTGACGACGCCGCATGGCACGATCGATACGCCGAATTTTATCTTCTGCGGCACGAAGGCGAGCGTGAAGGGCTTGTCGCCGATGCAGCTGCGGGCGGAACAGGTGGATATCATCCTGTCGAACACCTACCATTTAATGCTCTCTCCGGGTGCGGATCTGGTGGCAGAAATGGGCGGGCTGCACAAATTCATGAACTGGGACGGCCCGTTGTTCACGGATTCCGGCGGGTTCCAGATTTTCTCGCTCGGGCACGGATCTGTTGCAGACGAGATCAAGGGCAAGGCGAACCGCATCCGCGAAAAATCGATTTTGAAGATCACGGAGGAGGGGGCGGAATTCCGCTCCTACCTAGACGGCCGCAAATGGTTTTTGACTCCCGAAAGCTCGATCGACATCCAGCGCAAACTGGGCGCCGATTTAATCGTGCAGCTGGACGAATGCACGCCGTACCATGTGGACAAGGAATACACCGCACGGTCGATGGAGATGAGCTGCCGCTGGGGCGACCGGTCGCTGGCCGAATGGAAACGCAAGGACGACGGCCGCCAGAAGATGTACGGCATCGTGCAGGGCGGCGTGTATCCCGACCTGCGTAAAGAATCCTGCGAGTGGACAAAGAACGCCGATTTCTTCGCCACCGCCATCGGCGGGTCGCTGGGGTCATCCAAGGACCAGATGTACGAAGTTGTCGGCATGTGCGCGCCGATGATCCACCCGACGCGCCCCGTGCACCTGCTGGGCATCGGCAGCTTTATCGACATCTTCACGAACGTGCTGTCGGGCATTGATACCTTCGACTGCGTGTCGCCCACCCGCATCGCCCGCCACGGCTGGGCGCTGGTCAAGGGCGCGCCGAAGGAGCGCCTGAACATCCGCAACGCCAGATATGTGAATGACCCCGATCCGGTCGATTCGACCTGCGTCTGTATGGCCTGCAAAAACCACTCCCGCGCCTATATCCACCACCTGTTCCGGACGGGGGAGTTGCTTGGTATGCAGTTGTTATCCATACATAATGTGGCGACCATGACGCGCCTGATGCGCGACGTGCGGAGGGGCATTTCAACCGGAACGCTCGATCAAATCAAAAAAGAGTGGATTGTCTAAACCACCCCTGTGATATAATTTTATTAGTGTGTGTTTTTGATCATTTAGCCGTCTTTTGGTGAACCTTGGCCGTTTCCTACGCCCAGACATTATCGACCAATATGATCGTCGCCGAGATCGAGGCTTTGCTCGACTGGCGCGTCGATATCATGCGCCAGTGTTTCTTCCCGGGCAGCCAGGCACGCCCCGCCGATTACCACGCGCCCGCCGCGCTGGTCATGTGGTGCAAAAAGGAAGCGGAGCGCAATTCCATCGACCGCAAGATCGCCGACAAGCTGACCATGGTGCATGACGAACTGTGCCATATCGCGCAAAAATTCCTCGAGGCCTGCGAAGGCGGCATCGCGCCGCAGCTGGCCATGTATGATGATTTCGAAAACCAGTTCGAAGGTTTCGTGACCCAGCTGCGCCGCCTGCAGCAGGACGTGACCGACGCCGTCGCCGCCGTTGATCCGATTACCGGCCTGCGCACCGTCGCCGGCATGCGCACCGACATCAAGCGCGAACAGGACCGGTTTGATCGCAAGGGCACGTCGTTCTCCATCGCCAATACGCTCATCGACCAGATGGACGAATTGCAGCAGAAGTACGACCGCCGCAGCATGGACGCCGTTTACGCGAACATGGCGCAGGTGATCGCCCGCACCGTGCGGTCATTCGACGACGCCTATTACCTCGGCAAGGGCGAATACCTGATCGTTTTGAAGCACGTCGAATTCATGGACGCGTGCTCCGTCATGGACCGTCTGCGCGGTGAAATTGAAAACACCCCGATCTTCATGCCGAGTGGCGACAAGCTCCGCATCACCGCCTCCTTCGGCATCGCCGAAGCATTGCAGCGCGAAAGCGCCGACCTTGCCCTTGAACACGCCAAACAGGCGCTGAACATCGCCCGCGGCGAAGGCGGCAACAAGGTCAAGGAATACCACGAACGCAGCGCGCTGGAGCAATACGCGCGCGATGTGCATAAGCGGTAGTTAGAAAATCCATTGAATATTAATCCGGTGTCATCCCCGTCTGTGCGAGGATGACGGGTTGGTGGGCGCGCGGGCGCTACAAAAAAGAAAAACAAAAACGGCGGCCTTTCATGGCCGCCGTTTTTTATTTGTATCGTGTCGCGGGGATCAGATATGCAGCGATTTGCGCACTTGCTGGATCACGCGGTTGAAGCCCGAAGCGGGGGCGGGGGTTGCGGTAACGGCCGGTTTCTTCTCGGTCACTTCCGCTTTGACGGCCTGCAACGCGGCTTCGCGCGCGCGGCGGTCTTCGCGTTCTTTGGCTTCGCGGATTTCTTTTTCCTTGAACATGATGTCGAGGATCTGTTCGACGGATTTGCCTTCGGTATTCACGTAGTGTTTATCAAGCAGCATAGGACACCTCTTTTTTTATGGCTCGTTTCTAACTGTGCCGCCGCAGTGCTTTTCTGCCTGTCCGATTCTGCGGCTTATCCTCAAGTGCAGATAATGTGGCATATAAATACCACACGGTCAAATCAATTATGAAAATAAATAGCGATTTAAATGAGATAGCTAAACCTCTATTCCGTCTTGGAAACCATTCGTTAACCAGATGTTTGCTACTTACGTGCTACCAAAAAGGAAGGTGCGTTTTGAAAGCAAATACCGCCAGGAAACCGATGCTCGTCACTGAACAAACCGCGATAAACGACAAGGACTTCAGGAATTTCTTCCTGAAGGCGCCGATCGCGCGCCTTGTGATATCGGCGGAGCCCGACGGGCGGTTCGTGTATGCCGAGGTCAATATCGTCGCCGCGTCTTACTTCGACCTGCCGCGCGAAAAGATGATCGGCAAGACGCCGACCGAATTGTTTGAACGCGCGGTTGCCGAACAGATCGAACAGTCATTTATATCCTGCGTGAAAACGAAACGCCCCGTGACATTCAACGCCGTGCCGCGCGTGCCGGGCGGCATCCGCGTGCAGGCATTCATATTGAACCCGATTTTCGACGCCGATGGCCGCGTGGGATTCATCGACGTCATGGCGCGCCCCGATGTGGTGGACAGCGTGCAGCTGCAGCGCGAACGCGACGACGCGATCATGCTGCTGACGTCATTGTTCGACGCCTCCGGCCTTGGCATCGTGGTGACCGACCATCACGGCCGCATCGTGCGCGTGAACGACACGTTCCTCGGCGATTACGAATGGACGCGCGAAGACCTGCTGGGCGAGGAATTCGCCATGATGATCCCGCCCGAAGACCAGGCGATATCGCGCAAATTGCACCAGGCCTTTATCGAGCGCGGCCGCCACGGCACGCGCGAATTGCAGATCCTGAAAAAAGACGGCAGCGTGGCGGATATTCTTGTGACCACCGCTTTGCTTGAGCTTTCGCAGAAACGCCGCTTCATGGTATCGACCATCCGCGACGTGACGGAGCGTAAAAACATGGTGCGAAACCTGCGCCGCGCCAAGGAAGATGCCGATAGCGCGAACAAGGCGAAGTCGAGCTTCCTTGCCAACATGTCGCATGAA
>JBBRVE010000096.1:0-9907 GCA_038247245.1 Bdellovibrionales bacterium
GCACCTTCGATCAGGCCGGGGATGTCGGCCAGCACGAATTCCTTGTCATGCGTGCGCACAACGCCGAGGTTCGGGGCGAGGGTGGTGAAAGGATAGTCGGCAATTTTCGGCTTCGCGCGCGTAACAACCGACAGGAAGGTCGATTTGCCGGCATTCGGCAGGCCGACGATGCCGGCATCCGCGATCAGTTTCAGGCGCAGCCACACGGCACGTTCTTCGCCGGGCCAGCCGGGGGTAGATTTGCGCGGCGCACGGTTGGTGGGAGATTTGTAATGGGCATTGCCGAAACCGCCATCACCGCCCTTCAGGAACAACACGCGCTGGCCGGGAGTGGTGAGGTCGAGCAGTACCGTTTCCTTATCCTCGTCCAGAATGACGGTGCCGACGGGCACGCGGACGATGATGTCCTTGCCGCCTTTGCCGGAGCAGTTGTCGCCCCCGCCATGCATGCCGGGCGCGGCGCGGAAGTGCTGGGTATAGCGGAAATCGATGAGGGTATTCAGGTTGTCGAGGACTTCGAAATAAACATCGCCGCCGCGGCCGCCGTTACCGCCATCGGGGCCACCCATATCGACGAATTTCTCGCGGCGGAAAGCGATGGCGCCGGGGCCACCCTTGCCGCTTTCGAGGTAGATCTTCGCTTCGTCGAGGAATTTCATGGGGTGGGATGCCTAAATAAAAACCGGGGAATGGAAATTCCCCGGCTTTTAGAAACCTTTACGGACGGAAAATTATTCCGCCGACTCGTTCGCCGGAACGACCGAGATGTATTGACGGCCTTTCAGGCCGCCATGGAATTTCACAACGCCGTCGCGCTTGGCGAAGATCGTGTGATCTTTGCCGAGGCCGACGAATTTGCCGGGATGCCATTGCGTGCCGCGCTGGCGCACGATGATGCCGCCATTGTTGATGAGCTGGCCGCCATAGACTTTTACGCCGAGGCGCTGACCAGCTGAGTCGCGACCGTTTCTGGATGAGCCGCCGGCTTTTTTATGTGCCATTTTATATTCTCCTAAAGACTAGAAAGCTTAACCGGTGATGCCGGTGATTTTCAGAACCAGCAGGTTCTGGCGATGGCCGTTTTTGCGGCGGTAGTTCTGGCGACGCTTCTTTTTGAAGACGATGACTTTATCGTCGCGGATCTGTTCCAGAACTTCTGCCTGCACGCTCGCGCCCGAAATCATGGGGGAGCCGAATTTTGCTTTGCCATCGGCACTGCCGACCATCAGCACTTCGCTCAGGTTGAGTTTGTCGCCTTTTTTGGCGTCGAGCAGTTCGACTCGCAGGATATCATCCTTCTTCACGCGATACTGCTTACCACCGGTTTTAATGACTGCGTACATAGCTATGACCGTTTCATTTCAAGTGTTTATCAGGAATCCTTACGGCGCGCCATAGGGCGTCCGAGATGGGCAATATACTCGACTGACCTGATATGTCAAGAAATAATGGGGCGTATCCACCATTTATCGCCGCTGTTACATGATATATAATGTCCGTCAGGGGATGAAAAGGGGATGACTCAGATATTAAATAGTCTTGTGGTCGCAAGGGGGCTGGATACGCAGCACGCCCTTGAAGAGATTATGGTAAACAACCTCGAAGGTTACGTATTCAGCTTCCTCACGCATCCCCTCGACCGCCTGACAGAGATCGACCGCGACCCCGACCTTATCTTTATCGACGGCAATGGCGCCCTGTCGGGCGACGATATCCCGCGCATCGTGCGCCTGTTCCCACGCAAGACATATGTTGTGCTGGACGACAACCCAGGCATGAAGCGCCGCATGTACCTGAACATGGGCATCGACGAGGTCATGAGCCTTGGCGATTTGCAATCGGAGCTTGGCAAGCACCTGCTGGAAAAACTTCTGGTGCTGAAGGAGCTGGCGGCGGCCGAGGCGAAGATCGAGCAGGGGGAAGAACGCTTCCGCGGCATTATCGAACATTCGAACGACATCCTTGTGCTGCTGGATGCGGCGGGCACGATCCTGTACACCAGCCCCGCCTTTACCCGCCAGCTCGATTACGAGATATGGGAGGTGATGGGGCAGCCGTTTTTCAGCTTCCTCCATGCCAGCGACAAGGTGGAATTTGAAGACCAGTTCCGCTGGCTGGCGACCCATCATTCCGGCGAGGACGCGACGCCGACATCGTTCAAGTTCTGGCACAAACGCGGTGTCTGGCTGGATTTCGAGGCGAGCGGGTCGAACCTGCTGCGCAACGTGACGGTTCAGGCGGTCGTGCTGCATATGCGCGACGTGACCGCCCACAAGAAGGCCGAAGACGAACTGGCCGAATACCGCAAGCGGCTGGAGGTGCTGGTCGAGGAACGCACCAAGGAAGCCGCCGCCGCCAACCGCCGCGCCGATGCCGTGATCGCCGCCAGCCCCGATGCGCTGATCGCGATTGACGAAAACGGCATCATCAGTTTTGCCAGCCGCCATTATTACAGCCTGTATCCGCACAGCGCCAAGCTGCTGCAACCGGGCGTGCATGTGATGGACGCGTTCGAGGTTGTGACGCATGAAGTCGGCCTTGAAAAGGGCGAGCCGCGTTACGACGACATGAAGGAATGGTGGGAAAACCCCAAGGGCAGCAAAGAATACAAAATGCATAACGGCACCTGGGTGCGGATGCAGGCGCGGCGCATTCCGGCCACCAACGGGATCGTCATTTCCACGACCAATATCACCGATTACAAACGCCAGCAGGCTTTGCTGGCGGCGCAGACAGCAGAACTGGGCGTCGCACTGGCCAAGGAAAAGGCGGTTGTTGAACAGCAGAAAACTTTCGTGTCGATGGTCAGCCACGAATTCCGCACGCCGCTGACGATCATCGACGGCAACGCGCAGATCATCCATAAGCGCGGCGACACGATCGGGAAGGAAGCGTTGGAAAAACGCACCTCCACCATCCGCGCCGCTGTTGACCGGCTGGTGCGCCTGATCGAAACCATCTTGTCTGCACATATGATGGAAAGCGGGCGGCTGGAACTGCAGCGCGGCGAGTGTGATCTGTCGCATATCATCAAGGATGCGTTGAATGACCAGCAGGACATTTCCCCCGGCCATATAATCCGGTTCGAGGCGCGCAATGTGCCGAAGGTGATGTTTTTGGATGACAAGGTGATACGGCAGATGATGACCAACCTGCTGTCGAACGCCGTGAAATATTCGCCCAACGCCGAGCGGGTGGAGGTCATGGCCTTCACCGAGGGCAATTATGTATTCATCGAAGTCCATGACCACGGCATTGGCATTCACGCCGACGAAGTGGAAAAGGTGTTCGAGAAATATTTCCGCGCCAAGACATCGGCGGGGATTCCGGGTTCGGGTTTGGGCCTCAGCCTCGTGAAACAGTTTGTTGCGCTGCATGGCGGCGAAGTCACCTTGCGCAGCAAGGTGGGCGTTGGTACAGTCGTCACCGTAAGGCTGCCATTAGACAGCCATTAGGGGGAGCGCGATGAAGATTACGTTACGGGAGGGCCCGATGGCCAAGATTTTGCTGATCGAAGACGAAGCACCGGTGCGCGAAATGCTGCTGGACGAACTGACCGTGCAGGGCCACAAGGTGATCGAGGCCGCGAACGGCGAAGAGGGTTTGCAAAAATTCCTCGAAAACGAGCCCGATCTTGTGCTGTGCGACCGCGCGATGCCGGGCATGTCGGGATTCGACGTGCTGGAACGCATTCGCGGCGCGCATCCGCAATTCATCGACGTGCCGTTCATTTTCCTGACCGCGCTGACCGATGCCCGTGACAAGGCCGCCGTCGACCACCTGAACCCCGCCGCCTATATCGAAAAGCCGGTGGATTTCGAGATGCTGTCGTCGCGGATTGAATCGCTGCTCAAACGCGCGGATTAATCAATCACTCAAGCGTCACTTTCACGCGCCGCACGCCTGCGGCGGTGGATTCCTCTTTGCTGATTTTGAACGTGCCAATGTTGCCCGTGCGTGTCACATGCGGGCCGCCGCAGGGTTCCTGACTCCAGATCTGGCCTGATGCGTCCTTGAACGTATAGACCTTTACCGTGTCGGGATATTTTTCCCAGAAGCTGCCTTCGACGCCTTGTTCTTTCGCCAGCGTCTTCTGCATGTCGGTCACCGTCATTGCGGCATCGGCGTTGATGGCGTCGTTCACATAGGTTTCGATTGCGCGTTTTTGCTCCTCGGTCAGCTTTTCAGGATGGCTGAAATCGAAACGTGCACGCTCTGCCGTGATGTTGCTGCCTTTCTGGTGGACGTGGTCGCCCAAAATCCGGCGCATACCAGCCAGCATCAAATGCGTCGCGCTGTGCAGCGCGGTGGTTTTTTCTCCCTGATCGGCAAGCCCGCCCTTGAATTTACCGAGCGCGGCGGTGCGGCTGCTGTCGCTATGCTGCTGCATGGCTGTTGTGAAGCCTTCGGGCGCGAGGATTTCCGTGCCTTGTTCGCGCAGCATCTCGGCGGTCAGCTCGTGCGGGAAGCCAAAGGTTTCATAGAAATAAAACGCATCGGTGCCCCTCACCTGTCCTTCACGTTCAAGGTGACGTTTGATTTCCTGTTCGCCGCGATGCAGTGTTCGCTGAAATTGCTGTTCTTCCTTGGTGATCGCCGCGAGGATATCAGGTTTCTGCCGGGTAAGTTCCGGATAGGCAGTCGATTCATCAATGAATATTTCCGACAGCTGCGACAGGAAGAGGGTGGTCAGACCCAGTTTATAACCCATCCGCACCGCGCGGCGCATCAGCCGCCGCGTGACATATCCCGCGTCGATATTGGCAGGCAGGGCGCCGTCGCTGATCAGGAACGTGGCGGCGCGGGTATGGTCCAGGATGACGCGGAATTCCTTTTGCGCGCTGTCATATTTGCGTCCCGTCAGCTGCTCCAGCTTGCGGATCGGCGATGTGAAAAACGCGGTCAGGTAAATATCGGCATCGCCATTGACGGCAGCGGCAATACGCTCCAGCCCGCCGCCGTAGTCGATGTTCGGTTTCGGCAGGGCGATAAAGCCGTTATCGGTTTTCTTGTGCGACATAAAAACGTTGTTGCCGATTTCAAGGAAACGCGACGTATCGGTCGCGGGATGATCGAGCGGGTCGCCCGACGGGTTGAAATCGAAAAACATTTCGCTGTCGGGGCCGCCGGGTTCATCTATGGGCATGTTGTCCGTCTTGCCGGCGCGGCTCCACCAGTTTTCGTTTTCGTCATACAGGAATATTTTTCCGCCGCGCGACGCGCCGTATTTCCACGGGTCGGGTTCGACAACCGGATCAATGCCGATCTTGCGGAACAATTCCTGCCAGATGCCAATGGCGACATCATCGCGCCCGATGCCAATGCCTGGATTGCCCTGATAGACGCTGATATAAAGCCGGTTCGGGTCCATGCCGAGCGTACCTACCTGCCATTCCCAGATGTACTGCAACTGGTCGCGTTTGTAGGTTTCGGCATCCGCGCCGAAGGCCCAGCGCCCTGTCATTTCAAAAAACGTCAGGTGCGAATTGTCGCCGACGATATCTATGTCGCCGGTACGCAGGCATTTCTGCACATTCGCCACATGGTTGCCGGACGGATGTTTCTCGCCCAGCAAATACGGGATCATCGGCTGCATTCCGCTGCCGGTGAAAAGGGTGGTCGGGTCATTTTCCGGCAGCAGGCCGGAGGACGGCACGATCACGGCGCCTTTGTCCCGCATGAAATGCAGGAATGAATTGCGCAGCTCGTTCGGGTTATTAATGTTGTTTTTCATGGTCCACAGCTTTCATGATAGCGGCGGACAAACTGTTTCGGGAGTGGAGAATTTGCCAGCCATATTAAAGGAAAAGGGCTGGCAGGGGCTTTGATCTATCCGCTGACAGCCATGCGCGC
Organism: Bdellovibrionales bacterium; assembly: GCA_038247245.1. Classification (GTDB taxonomy): domain Bacteria; phylum Pseudomonadota; class Alphaproteobacteria; order Micavibrionales; family UBA2020; genus JAPWJZ01. The sequence goes on from JBBRVE010000096.1 coordinate 5,854, forward strand.
ACGCGCTGCCGCCGCCGCATTGATGCGGGTGGGGGATGTTGAGCGGATGATGTTGCCAATGTTTTTCATGATTTTATTTAAACATAATTCTGGTGCGACGGCAAGGAAATTGCCTCCGGCTTCCATTCCGCGATGAATTTGTCGGCTTCTTTCAGCTGGGTTTTCGTCAGTCGCGATGCGACTTCGTCGCGCTCCTTCGATGCATCTAGGCCGTCGGCGATGCCGAGGCTGAACCAGATATAGGATTGCACATCGTCCTTGGGTACGCCGTCGCCAACCGCGTACATGACGCCCAGTTTGCATTTCGCCTGCTTGAAGCCGTTATTCGCGGCCATCAGGAACCATCCGGCGGCGATTGAAGCGTCGCGCGGCACGCCCATGCCCTTCAGGTATAATTCGCCAAGGTTGTCCATGGCGCCCGTGCTGCCCAGCGCCGCGCCAAGGCGGAACCAGTTATGCGCGGCGGTCAGGTCTTTGGTCACGCCGCGGCCAAGGATGTGGAGGATGCCGAGGTTGTTGTGGGCGAGGCGGTCGCCCTTTTCGGCGGCCTTGCGGTAAAGGGCTGCGGCCTGTTTTTCGTTTTCCGGCACACCGCGGCCTTCGAGGAACAGGCCGGCCAGTTTGTTGATCGCTTCGGCGTTTTCGGCGGAGGCGTATTTCTGCAAGATGGACAGGGTCGCATTATCGACCAATGCTTCCTCGGGCGGGTAGCCGCGGGACAGGGCGAATTTAATACCTTGGGGTAACACCTCGCGCCCCGTGGCGGTCAGGGTGTAGCCGGTCGTCAGGTGGTTCAGGGCGCGGGCGGCGCGACCGGAATTATCGTCGGGCAGGGCTTCCGGACGCTCGTCCGCCAGACCCATGCGGGCAAGCTGGGCGAGGAAGTGGCCATTCGCGGAATCCTTGTCGGTCAGGATTTCGCCATCCGGCGCGCCCAGCAGGCAATACTGCAAAGATGAAAGGTCGGAAGGCTTGAGCGCCCAGATCAGCGAAAGCAAAATGCGTTTGTCGTCTTCAGTCACGGTGTCCTCCGTCTGGCAGACTATCAGCGCGCAGGACAAAGCAAAACCCCCGGACTGTGCGTCCGGGGGTTTTTCAATTTTTGGGTAACCAAGTGGGGTTTTGGGGTTTCAGGGGAGTTTAGCTGCCTGCTTGATTACCCTGGCAGACCGAAGTCCACCAATCTCGAATTCTGTTTGTCGCTTGATTTGTCTTACTGAAGTGATTGCAGATTAATCTGTAAGCGATTCAAAAGGCAAGCAGAATTTGTTTTGTAACTAGGCGTTACATTACATAACCAGCCATGATTCTGCAAGTTGAATCCGTGGGAATTTTTGTTGACAAAAACAGTTAAAAATTAACATTAACTATCTTATTCAAAATACTGTTTTATTTAAGTTTTTTGACTTCTTCCAAAACATCTTCGGCATGGCCTGCGGCCTTCACATTGCGCCAGATGTGACGTATCACCCCATCGGCATCGACAAGGTAAGTTGCGCGTTCGATACCCATATAGGTCTTGCCGTAGTTTTTCTTCTCGACCCATGTGCCGAAGGATTCGCAGATGCTGCCGTCATTGTCGCTGATAAGGGTAAATGGCAGCTCGAATTTCTTGGCGAACTTATCGTGCGAGGTGAGATCGTCCTTGGAAACCCCGAAAACCTTTGCATTCATCTTGGTGAATTTGGGCAGGTTGTCGCGGAAGGCGCAGGCCTCGATCGTGCAGCCGGGGGTATCGTCTTTGGGATAGAAGTATATGACCGCGTTGGCACCCTTCAGGTCTTTCGCGCTGATCGGGCCTTTGTCGGTCTCGCCCGTGAATGACGGCAGTTTATCGCCTACTTCCAATGTCATTTCGTTTTCTCCTGTGTTTCAGGTTTCGCGGCATCGATGATGAAGCCGCCAAAGGATTGCTGGCCTTCCGGCATTTCTTTTTGCAGCGCTTCGTAATCCGGCACGGTCGAGGTGCGGAGCATGAAGGGGATGCCTTCCTTGCCGATGCGGTTGATTGTCTGCACAAGCGTTTCGTTCTTGGCCGTTACGTCGTCGAGGTAATAAACGAAATATTCGACCGACTTCAGCATGTTGCCAAGCTTGGTGATCGTTTCCTGCGGATAGCTGAGCGAGGTGCGGCGCAGGCCAAGCACGACCCAGTATTGTTGTTCGAAATAGCCGCGCAAGCCGTTGGTCAGCGGGCTAAGGCCGTCAAGTTCGGGGGTCTTGCTGAGGTAGTCTATATATATGTCGTTAACCGTGCTGGTGTTTTCAACCCAGGGCTTGATCGCGCCCGCCAGCGCATCGAAAAGCGGCGACAGTTTCGGGGGCAGGGTTTCCATTTTAAACAGCGGCATCGAGGACTGCTGTACGAGGCCGGTCGGCGGAATTGGGGAAGGGGTGATAGCGACAGGATCGGCCGCAATATCGCCCGCCCAGAAAATGCCCGAAGCTGTGTCGTCTTTTTTGACGGCGGCGACGTCTTCCGGCCGCAAAACTAGCGTATACGCGGTCATGGTGGTTTTGTGCATAACGAAGGGCTTGGGTTGCATGTCGTCCCATGCGTTGTAACCGATGATGGCGGCAAGGATGATTAATCCTGCTGCCACGATCCTTTTATCGGTTTTCTTACGCCACATCGTCGCCTCCAAGCCATTAATGCGTTACGATTATTGGCGATTTCGGGTTTGAATACAACCGCGAGACCCTGAAACCTTTGCCTTTTTCGATAATATCGACTATATAAGTCTCCGAAAGGTCTGGTTATCCTATGAGTATCGCCTCACATGCTGGCAAATTCGCAGCCCCCCGCACCGACGCGCAGGGGCGCATTCCGCTGATCGGGTTGAACCCCGACGAGCTGAAAGAGGTGCTGTCGATCCACAACCTGCCGGGTTTTCGCTCCAAGCAGATCTGGCATTGGCTGTACCATCGCGGTGTGCGAGATTTCGAAAGCATGGCCAACCTGCCCAAAGACCTGCGCGCGACGCTGACCGAAAAGTACTCGATCGAGCGCCCTAAACTGATCACCGAACAGAAATCCGAAGACGGCACGATCAAATGGCTGCTCGGCATGTCGGACGGCCAGCAGGTGGAGGCCGTGTTTATTCCCGAAGCCAAGCGAGGCACGCTGTGCGTTTCCTCGCAGGTCGGCTGCACGCTCACCTGTAAATTCTGCCATACCGGCACGCAGCCGCTGGTGCGCAACCTGGGCGCAAACGAAATTCTGCAGCAGATCATGTTTGCCCGCGATGCGCTTGACGAATGGCCGGCGAAGGACAAAAAAGACGAAGGCCGCGACCTGACCAATATCGTGATGATGGGCATGGGCGAGCCGCTGTATAACTACGAAAACGTCGCCAAGGCGCTGAAAATTTGCATGGACGAAGAAGGCCTTGGCATTTCCAAGCGCCGCATTACGCTCTCCACCTCGGGCGTTGTGCCGCAAATCGTCCAATGCGGGCAGGAACTGAACGTCAACCTCGCTATTTCGCTCCATGCGCCATCGAACGAATTGCGTTCCTCGATCATGCCGATCAATAACAAATACCCGCTCGAGGATTTGCTCGCAGCCTGCCGCGATTATCCCGGTCTGTCCGAAAACCGCCGCATCACGTTTGAATATGTCATGCTGAAGGATGTGAACGACAGCAATGAACATGCGGAATCTCTGGCCAACCTGCTGCGGGCGATCCCGTGCAAAATTAATATCATCCCGTTCAATAGCTGGCCGGGCAGCGGTTACGAATGCTCCTCCGGCAACCGGATCGACGCTTTTGCCAGAATATTGGAAGAAGCGGGTTATGACGCGCCGGTCCGTCGGGCGCGTGGGGCCGATATCCTTGCTGCCTGCGGCCAGTTGAAATCGGAAAGCCAGCGCGTGCGGGTGACAATGCCGGAAAAATCCGGCGAAGACGGGAAAACGGGCTGATCCGCTATAAACCTGCTATTCATTCCCGTCCGTCTTTGGCTATGATGGACGCTGAATTATATGCAGGAATCCATTTAAATGGTCGATCAGCCGCAACCGCCAAAACACCCCCCCAGCAATCCCGTACCC
>JBBRVE010000097.1:0-9897 GCA_038247245.1 Bdellovibrionales bacterium
ACAAGCGCCATGAACCCGCACAGGAAGAACGTCATGATCAAGTCGAACGTGCCCCAGAAAATGCTGACATAGCGGTAACGTGCGCGAAAAGTATCCGTCATTTCTTCCTGTGCGACATCGAGGCGCGACAGTTCTTCGCGCCAGCCGACGTTTTGCTGCACGATCGACAGGTTGGTCGTGCTGTCCACGATGTAACCCGTCAGGCGCGACGATTTTTCGGCGTGATTTGCCGAAAGGCTTGTCCATTTTGGCGCGGTGATGACCGCGCAAATTATGCCGACCACGATAAATGCTGGTACGAACAGCGCAAAAAGCGGCGTGATGCTCCACAGCAGGAAGCCGCCGGTAATGAATCGCACCAGCAGCGACATGATGTTGTACTGCACCTTATCGCGCAGCGAACTGATGACATCGCCCGCGCGGCGCACATGGTTCGCCAATACGCCCGCGAAATTCGCGTGCAGGAAGGACTGGCTTTGCTGGATCAGTCGCGCGAACAACAACGTGCGGGTGGTGTTCAGCAGTTCCGGCACATAAATGCGTTCCATCCATTCGCGGCCGCGATAGGAAATGTTGCGCACCGTCCAAAGTCCGGCCAGGATGCCGAGTTCAATCGCGACGTTCTTCCACAAATCCGGCCCGGCTTTTGAAATGACGCCCACAATGCGGCCCAGCACCCAGGTGACCAGCGTATCACTGATGGTCGCCGTGATCTCGAAGGCTACGGCGATGACGGCACGCCATTTCATGGCGACGGAGCAATGCTTCAACACATAGAAAATAAACGCCAGCGGCTTGTCGGGCGTGCGTGGGACGCGCTTGTAGGCTGTAGCGGTGGAGGGGGCGATTGCGAACATGTGGGGAAACCCGGAAAAGAATCGTTCTGAATGATCGAATCTTTGCTGTTTTCCGAAAAAAAGACAAGAATCTTGTGGGGGTCATGTTCCATATGCACCGCAATGTGGCTGGAAAACACCATAAGCAGCAGGCGCGCTTACTTGATCAGGCCGATGGCCGTGCCGGGATTCAGGAAGTCGAAGATGGTCGTGCTGTCGGTGTCATTGATGGGGCCGCCCGACAATACCGGCTTTTCCAATAGGGCGCCGTCGTGAAAAACCATCGTGACGCTGTAACTGACGCCCTTTTCATCTGTTTGCATGCGGATGGGAGATGAAAGGCCATGCTTGCGGTAAGTGTCCTTGTAATCCAGCTTATAGCCGGTGCTTTCCTGGATGATCGTGTAGATTTCCATTTGTTCTTCGGGCGTGCCGGGCAGGGGGGAGTTTTCGCCGCCGAACAGTGCCTTACGGATGCCAATACGGTCGAGCAGCGTCATCTGCACTTTCTTGATGCCGAGAACTTTCAGCGCTTCATCTTCGCTCATCCCGGGGCTCAGTTTATCAACGCGGGTTTTCAGGTCATTCCCGGAAGTGAAATAGGGCTGGTTGACTGCTGTCGTCCCACCGGGTACGGGCGCGCTGCCGGCGCAACCCTGTACGCACAAGATCACCATCGCCAGACAAACGGCTTGCAAGGCAGTCAGGCATTTTGCGGGGGTCTTGGGCGTCGCGTGCGGCATTTTTCTCTTCAGATCTAAATCATTGTTTTCACGGTCTTCCGATTCACCGTGTATACCTATTGTCCCTGAAAAGGGTAAATAAGTACTTACAGACCAATAAGTTAGCGGTGGTTAGTTATTTGTCTTTTAAAAACAGCAAGATACCGTTGGCCGCGGCGCTGCCTGTACTGAAGCATGCCTGCAGCAAATATCCCCCGGTGGGGGCCTCCCAGTCCAGCATTTCTCCAGCTGCAAAAACGCCCTTCAATCGCTTCAGCATCAGGCTTTGATCGAATTCCGTCCACTCAATGCCGCCCGCGCTGGAAATCGCGCGGTCGATATCGAAGGTGCCCGTGACGGCGACAGGGAATGATTTAATGAGCGCAGCAAGTCCGGCGGGCTGCAGGCTTTTCGCCGACTGGTCTTCCTGCAGCAATCCGATAGCGGCAGGGGATAGCGCCGCTTCCTGCCGCAGGAAGTTCGACAGGCTACGGCCACGGCGGGATTCCGATAAACGGCTGGCAAGCTCTGGCGTATCGATGCCGGGTTTCAGATCAATGTGCAAAACTGCGCTGCCCTGCGCCGCAATGGCTTCACGCAAGGCGGATGACAGGGCGTAAACCGCGCCACCCTCGATGCCCTTGACGGTCAGCATCGCTTCGCCCGCAATGCGCTGGCCGTTAAACAGGGCTGCGACAGGTTTCAGGGGCTGACCAGCATATTTCGCACGGAAAATATCCGACCATTGTACCGTGAAGCCGCAATTCGACGGGCGCAGGGGGCTGACAGCGATTTTTTTATCGGCAAGGTATTTCGTCCAGCTGCCATCCGATCCGAGGCGCGGCCATGATGCGCCGCCGAGCGCGAGCAGGGTTGCGTCCGGCGTCACGGTTTCTTCGACGCCATCGGCAGTGGTGAAAACAAGTGCGCCGTTGTCGTTCCAGCCGCGCCAGTCGCGTTGCAGGCGGAACGCGACGCCCAGTTTGGCAAGGCGCAACTGCCATGCGCGCAGCAACGGCGATGCCTTCATGCTTTTGGGGAATACGCGCCCGCTGGAACCAACGAAAACGGGTTCGCCCAAGCCTTCACACCATGCACGCAGCGCGGCGGGGGTGAAGGCGTTGATATAAGGTGCGAGGTGTTTCTCGGCGGTGCCGTAACGCGCCATAAATGCTGTCAGGTCTTCGGAATGGGTCAGGTTGAGCCCGCCGCGGCCCGCCATAAGAAATTTGCGGGCAAGCGAGGGTTTGCGGTCATAGACGGTGACGCTGATGCCGGCTTCCGCCAGCTGTTCCGCCGCGATCAATCCCGCGGGGCCGCCGCCGATGACGGCAACGTTTGCCATTATCCGGCAGCCTGTTCTTGCGCTTCCTGCGCCTCCAGCCAGATGGCTTCCTGCTTCTCAAGGTCGTTCATGACGGTGGCGTAGCTTGCCTTGGCTTCCTTGATCTTCTGCGGGTTGTTGTAATATTCCGGCAGCGCCATCAGGCCTTCGAGACGCTCTTTTTCTTTCGACAGTTTCTCGACGGCTTTTTCGGCTTCGGCAACTTTCCTGTCGTTCTTGGGGGCGGGGGCTGAACCGCTTTTCGTTTCCTTCGCTTCTTTCGCGCGCTTTTCCTTCTCTTCCTTGCGCTCCTCGCGGCGGGATTTCAGGATAAATTCGCGGTAATCGTCAAGGTCGCCATTGAAGTTCTGGCACGCGCCGTCCTTCACCAGCCACAACCGGTCGGCCACGCGTTCCACCATGATGGGGTCGTGACTGACGATGACGATGGCGCCGTCGTAATTGTTCAGCGCCTGAACCAGCGCTTCGCGGGCTTCCATGTCCAGATGGTTGGTCGGCTCGTCGAGCAGCAGAAGGTGCGGTTTGTCAAAGCTCATGAACGCAAATAGCAGACGCGCTTTTTCACCACCGCTGAGGGAACTGATCGGGTTGTCGGCAAGGTTTTTCGAGAAGCCGAACGCGCCCAGCACCGCACGGACGATGTGTTCCTTGTAATCGCCGGTTTTCTGCTTCGTCAGGCGCGCCATTTCCTGGAACGGCGTCGAATTGACGTCCAGTTCTTCGGTCTGGTGCTGCGAGAAGTAACCGATGCGCAGCTTGCCCGACCGCACCATTTCGCCCTGCATGGGGCTGAGCTTGCCGGCGCTCAGCTTCATCATCGTCGATTTACCGTTGCCGTTTGCGCCCAGCAGGGCGATACGGTCATCGGTATCGATGTTTTCATGGATTTTGCGGACAATCGGCTTGCCCTCGGTATAGCCCACATCCACATGGCGGATGGCGATCAGCGGTGGCGACAGTTTTTCGGGCGACGGGAAGGTGAAACGCACGGCGCGCTCCATCATCACTTCGTCAACCAAATCCATGCGCTCCAACGCCTTGATACGGCTCTGCGCCTGCGCGGCTTTGGCGGCGGAGGCGCGGAAGCGGTCGACGAAAGCCTGCATATGCGCGCGTTGCGCCTGCTGCTTTTCGAACATCTTTTGCTGCACGCCCAGCTTGGCGGCGCGTTCACGCTCGAAGGTGTCATAGTTGCCGGTATAGGCGACCAGTTTTTGCTTGTCGATATGGATGACATGGTCGATGCACTTGTTCAGCAATTCGCGGTCGTGCGAAATGACCATCAGCGTATGCGGATAGTTTGAAAGATAGGTTTCCAGCCACATGATGGCTTCAAGGTCCAGGTGGTTGGTCGGCTCGTCGAGGAGCAGGAAATCGGGTTCGACGAACAGCGCCGCCGCCAGCGCGACGCGCATGCGCCAGCCGCCGGAGAAGGACGAAAACGGCTCGTACAACTGGTGGTCTTTAAATCCCAGCCCGGTCAGTAGGATCGCCGCCTTCGACGGCGCGGCATAGGCGTCCAGTTCGATCAGGCGGGCGTAAATATCCCCCAGTTTGTTGGGGTCTTCTTCCGTCTCGGTCGCCTTCATCAGCGCGGACATTTCTTCGTGCGCGTTGACGACCATTTCGATCAGCGGGGTTTCGGTGTCCTCGATATCCTGACGCACCATGCCGAAACGCTGGCGCTGCGACAGGCTGATGGTGCCTGCATCGGCATGCAGTTCACCCGCGATCAGCTTGAAAAGGGTCGATTTGCCCGTCCCGTTCTGACCGATCAGGCCGACCTTCCAGCCGTCCATGACGTTCACGCTGGAATCCTCGATCAGCGTGCGCGATCCTACTTTATATGTCAGGTTGTTGATGGTGAGCATGAATCCTTGTCCTTCAGGCTGATGGTTATGGCATAAACGATGCCAAAGGGGAAGGATTTAAGCGATCAGGCAGCGTTGCGCGTTGCCGCGCAACATGGTGTAATAGCTTGAAACAGTGAAGAAAACATGGCCGAAATCGGAAAAACAATCACCAGCGCCGCCAACCCTGCCGTCAAGCGGCTGCGGTCGCTATCGGCCAAGAAGTACCGGGATGAGGAAGGTGTTTTCCTTGTCGAGGGGCTGCGCCATGTGCAGGACGCGCTGGCGGGCGGCTTTAGCCTTGATACCCTTGCCTATTCCCCCCGCGGGGGGCGTGATGCCGCTGGGCTGGCGGGGCGCGCCAGGGAAACGCTGGAACTGACCGATGACCTGCTCAGCCGCATTACCCAGCGCGATAACGCGCAGGCGGTAATTGGGGCGTTTAAGTTAAAAACCGCCGCAATTTCGTCCGTTGCATCCGGTTTCTGGGTGGGGCTGGAGGGGATACGCGACCCCGGCAACCTCGGCACGATTATCCGCACCGCCGATGCCGTGAAGGCCGATGGCGTGCTGTTGCTGGGCGACACTTGCGATCCGTGGTCGCCGGAGGCCGTGCGCGCCACGATGGGATCGTTTGCCCGCGTGCCGGTTGCGCAAGGCACAATGCCGGAATTTCTGGAATGGCGCAAAGCCTGGAAAGGCCGCGTTGTCGGCACGCATCTGCAAACCACGACCGATTATCGCGCAGCGGATTACGCATCGCCGCTATTGCTGCTGATGGGCAGTGAATCCAACGGGTTGTCCAAGGAAGCGGCGGCGGCCTGCTCGATGCTCGTGAAAATCCCGATGGCGGGCGGGGCGGAATCGCTCAATCTGGCAGTGTCTACCGGCATCATGCTGTATGAAATCTGCCGCGACAAACTGAAGTAATTATCCCGTATTCCGCATGCCTGCCGAAATGCCGCCGATGGTCAGTGCCAGCGTTTTTTTCAGGTCTTTCGGCGGATGCGCCAGCGCGCGGTATTCCTTCAGCAAATGCGCCTGCAAAATGTTCAGCACATCGACATAGGGCGTTCGGATACGGATCGAGCGTGACAGCACGGGCGTCTTTTCCAGCAGTTCCTCGCGTCCCGTGACCTTGCGCAGCATTTCAGCGGTGGTTTTCAGGCGTTGCAGGTATTCTTCGGTCAGGTATTGCAGCGACGGTTCGACCAGCAGGCCAGAATAATAACGCGTGATCTGTTCATCCGCCTTGGCGACGACCATTTCAACGAGGTCTGTCACCGCCTGAAAAAATGGCCAGTTGCAATACATATCACGCAGCATTTTCAGGTTGCCGTTGCCGATCTCCGCTGCCAGCGCGTCGCCGACACCCAGCCAGGCGGGCAGCATCGTGCGGGACTGCGTCCAGCCGAAAACCCACGGGATCGCCCGCATGCTTTCCAGCCCGCCGCCCTTTTTCCGGCGGCCGGGGCGGCTCCCGATTTTCAGCAGGCCCAGTTCGGGGGCAGGGGTCAGCTGCGAAAAATGCGCCATGAAATCGGGCGTGTCATAGACCGTTTTGCGGAATGCTTTTTCGGAGGTATCGGCCATGCGCTGCATGGTTTTCGTCCATGCAGGATTGCGTTTTTGCGGCTTCGATAATACGGCTTCCAGAAAGCCCGACAGGTAAAGTTCCATCGTACGCTCGGCAACCGCAGGCAGGCCGAATTTTGAATCAATCGCTTCCCCCTGTTCGGTCACGCGGATGCGTTTGGTTTCCATGGGGCGCGGCAGTGCCAGCAGCGCCGTTTCAATCGGCCCGCCGCCGCGCGCAACGCTGCCGCCGCGACCGTGGAAGAAAGTGGTTTGCAGTTTGTGTTTTTTGCCGATGGCCAGCAGCGATGATTGCAGCCCGTAAATTTCCCACGCTGCCGCCAGATATCCGCCACGTTTCGATGAATCGGAATAACCGACCATGATCTGCTGCTCGGCGCCCGCATGTCTGCGGTAAACGGGCAATTTGTAAAGCACATCCATCACATTGCAGGCGTTTTTCAGCGATGCGGGCGTTTCAAATAACGGGCTGATGGGCACATTTTGCGTGACGCCCGCGGCCTTCATCAGGAACTGCACGCCCAGCATATCGGGCACGCTTTCGGCCATGGATATAATGTAAGGGCCGAAAAACTCGTGCGGAAATTCGTTATAAACGCGCAGGGTGTCCAGCACTTCCTCTGTTGCGGGAGATAGTCTCTTGGGCAACGCTTGTTTTCCACCCCGCAGCGCTTTTTCCAGCAGCTTGGCTTTTTGCACGTCATCGGCCTGCGCATAGGCTGTGCCCAAAATTTCTTCAACCGCCGAAGCATGGCGGTCTGCGCTTTGGCGGATATCCATTTTCAGGAAGCAGAGCCCGAACACGCGCACGCGCCAGATCAGTTCCTGCAGCGGCACGCGTCCCAGTGCATCGGCCTTGTGTTTTGCCAGATACGCCTGAATCTCGTAAAAAATGGCCAGCAGGTCGTTGCGGGTGAAGCCCGTCAGGTCGCGCCGGAAATTGCGCAGGCGGGTTTCGGCCTCGTGGATTTTCGCAAGGCAGAATTTCTGGATATCCGCACTGCCCTTGTCTTTGTCGAAGGCAAAGGTTTCACGCAGGTTTTCAAGCGCGATCAGGTAACGTTTTGTGGCGGCGGCAGAAGCCTCGCGCAACACTTTACGCGTGATTTTGCCCGTCACGCCCGGATGCCCGTCGCGGTCACCGCCCATCCACGTACCGAAGCGGATCGGGCGGGGATAGAGCGCCGACATGTCGCCCACGCATTCCTTATACGCCGCGCTCATCAAATGGTGAAAATCGGGGATGGCGCGCCACAAAATGCGCTCCGCCACTTCAAGGCCGTAACGGGCTTCGTCAACCGGCGTCGGCTTGCGGTCGCGTACCGCACCGGACAGCCACATTTGCGTCACCATGGACGTGATATTGCGCATTTCCACTTCCTGCTCGTACGGCGCAAGTCCGGCGGTATCAAGTTTCAGCAGCGATATGGACAAATCGCGATAGGCGCGGACGGCCTGCGGGCGCATCGCTTCGGTCGGGTGCGCGGTGAGTACCAGCTCGATCTGTACATCGCGCATGGCGTCATGAATGGTCTTTTCCGACAACCCGCGCTTGCGCAGGCGGTTGAAGGTTTCGTAGGGCGATGCACGCTGCGCATCCGCGCCCTGACGGCGGTAATCGTTGCGGCGGCGGATGCGGTGGACCTGTTCGCACAGGTTCGCAAGGCGCAGGAATTCGGTGAAGGCCTTGGCGACCTTGTATTTCTCCGCATGGCTCAGGCTGCGCAGTTCTTTTTCGATTCCCCTGGCGGCGTTTTTATCGCCTAACCTGCTTTTCTGCGACAGGCGGCGCAACGCCTCCACCTTGTCGAAAATCTTTTTTCCTTCGAACAGCGTGATGGTTTCGCCCAATATGCCGCCCAGCAGGCGGATATTGGCGGAAAGGGGCGCGAGCGTATCTATCTGTTCATGCGCGCCCTGTTTATTCGCGTGTTTGGCCATCGCCCCGTACCACCCATTTGTAACTTGTCAGCGCCTCCAGCCCCATGGGGCCGCGCGCGTGCAATTTCTGCGTGCTGATGCCGATTTCCGCCCCCATGCCGAACTGTCCGCCATCGGTAAAGGCGGTCGAGGCATTGGCATAGACGGCAGCCGCATCTACTTCGGCCAGAAAACGGTCGATGGAGGGTTTATGTTCCGAAACAATGGCCTCGCTGTGGCGCGAAGAATGTTCGCGGATATGCGCAAGCGCGGCGTCCAGCGATCGCACGGTCTTGACCGACATTTTAAATGACAGGAATTCGCAGCCAAAGCTTTCTGCCGTCGCCGGATGCAGCAGTTGCGCGGGGTATTTGCCGTCCAGCGATTTATACGCAGCGGTATCCGCAAATATCTCCACTTCCTTTGCCGCCATCATGGAAACAAGGTCATAAAGGTCGGCAAGGCGGCTTTCATGCACCACAAGCGTATCCAGCGCGTTGCAGACGCTCACGCGCCGGGTCTTGGCGTTGTGGACAATCTTTTGGCCCTTTTTCACATCGCCTGTCGCATCGAAATAGGTATGGACGATACCGGCACCGGTTTCGATCACGGGCACACGCGAATTTTTGCGCACGGCATCAATCAATCCCTGACTGCCGCGCGGGATCAGCACATCCACCAATCCGGTCGCATTCATCAATGTTTCGGCGGCGGCGCGCTCCGGCGGCAGCAGGCAGGCCGCACCAGCCTCGATGCCATGCTTCGCCAGCGCCTTGGTAATGCAAGCCATCAGCGCGGCATTGCTGTGATGCGCTTCCTTGCCGCCTTTCAGCGCGCAGGCATTGCCTGCCTTGAAACACAGGGCGAATACATCAACCGTTACATTCGGCCGCGATTCATAAATGACACCCACCACACCCAGCGGCACGGCGATGCGTTCGATATGCAGCCCGTTCGGCATGTTGCGTTCCAGTTGCACTTGTCCGAGCGGGCAGGGCAGGGCGGCAACCGTCTTAATATCGGCGGCAATGCCCGCCAGCCGCTGCGCAGTCAGTTGCAGGCGGTCATAGCGCGGGTCATCCTTGGGCATCATGGCGAGGTCTTTTTCATTTTCGGCCAATATCTGCGCCTGATCCGCCAGCAGTATTTCCGACAGGGTTTGCAGCACGCTGTTGCGCCGCGCATCGCCAAGCGCGGCCAGCACATAGGTCGCGTTGCGGGCGGCCTGCAATTGTGCGGTGACATCAGTCATGGGCGAGTTCCGCCGTGTCGATATGCAGATGGTCGTAGTGGATGAATTCGGGGCGGTTTTTCTGGCCCAGATGTTCGCGCAATTTTTCGGCGTTATAACGCGCGATGCCGACACCGATTTTATGGCCGTCGGGATCGGCGATTTCGATCATGTCGCCTTTTTCAAAAGTACCGGTAAATGATTTGATGCCGACGGGCAGCAGGCTCATCACGCGCCCGCCATCCTTCAGCAGGGCATAAAGCTGCGCATTGACGCGGATCACGCCGCTTTTGCGGCCTGAATCAAATGCGATCCATTTCTTCAGGTTCGATTTCTTCTTGCGCGGCAGGATGGCGGTGCCGATCTGTTCGCCCGCCACGATACGCAGCAGCACATC
>JBBRVE010000098.1:0-9835 GCA_038247245.1 Bdellovibrionales bacterium
ACACCCTTCCAGAACAGGGAATCGTCCTTCGCGTGCCAGTCGCCGCCGAATGCGACAACGGCGTGGCGTTGCACGGCGTAATCGTGGCTGTCTTGCAATTCATGGGTAATTTCGGGCGTCAGCGGTATTTTATCCAGCAGGTATTGCAGCGCATCCTTGTTGCCATGGGTGATCGCCGCCGAAAACAGCGATGCGATTTCCTGGCCTTCGGGCAGGGGCAGCAATTTTTCCTCGACCGCGTTCACAAACGGAACGGCGTCCGGCGCCGACATCAATGCGCGCAGCAACGGCGCTGCGTTCTTGCGCGCTTCTTCCGTGTAATGCCCGACAAAGAATTTCGCGGCCGACAAATCGCCACCGGTGCCGGTATTGCGCATTGCGCCCGCAAGGTTCGAAGGCTCCGGCTGTAATTTATCCGCCAGATGCGGCAGCAATGCCGGGTCGTCCTTGCTCAGGTTCGTCGCCCAGATCATCATCAGGAAAGGCGGCGGCAGCATATCCTGGAACGCCTCGATAAACCGGTCGAGGATTTTCAGCGATCCGCATTCCAGCACCTGCGCCGTCAATTCCATGATCGGCGGCGGTCCCATAAAATCGTTGAAATATTCACCCGTCGCAAAAAGATACGGTGGCAGTTTATGGCGATAGGTGTCGAGCTTTTCCAGCGACAACGCCATCGCGGCCTCGTCCTTCACATTGCAGGCGCTGTAAAAATGCGAGAAGAAATCGGCCGTGTTGTCGCGCGCCGCCAATGCTTCCTCGTATAGCGCAGGGCGGTAACGCAGCAACGCGAACAGCGCGCTTTCGGCCATGTCTTTATACGGCAGGTATTCCAGCAGCAAATCACCCGCATCGTCTTGTTTGTTGTCCAGCGCAAGGTATAGCGCGGATGACAATGTTTCGGGCGGCAGGTCGCTATCAAGGCCGTATTTCAGCGTCGCTATGTTGCCGTGTTTCGCCGCCACCAGAAACGGCGTATCGGCAAGGCGCGACACGCCCGGCACGCTTATCTGCGACAGGGCCTGCATTGCGGCCACGCTGTCAATGTCACCCAGCGCCTTCAGCGCTTTGCTGTCACCATGGCGCGGATCGGCGCCGGCCTTGTGCAGGTCGATCGCGCGCGGCCAGTCCTGTTTCAGAATCGCATCGGCGAAGCCATGGTTGCGGCGCGCCTGTTCAACCGCCGCCAACACGGATTTGCGCCATGCGGCGCGGGCTTCAGCAACCTTGTTGAAGTCTTCTTCCATGATCCTGCTATTTCCTTAAAACACATCTATTTTTAAGGAGAGAAGCGGGGGCTGTCAATCAATCCGGAGTCGCGCGGAATAACGCGCAAAACTTCACGGTGTAAACATAGACAACCCGTTGATAATAAATGGTTATTTCTCGATCAATAAAATTTTAATAAACTTTATGTAATATAGATAGAACGAGGGGGACAGCCTCAATGGAAAGCAACAAGCATAAACCGGAATTTGACAGCAAGGCAGAACGGCCAGCCGCAGACGCGTCCGATGCCAAGCCCAAGACAGAATTGAAGATCGTGTACCCGCTGGACCACGGCGTACACCGTCCGCTTTAGATGTTCGTGAGCCCGACTCCTTCACACCCGCCGCGTTCCACTCGCGGCGGGTTTTTATTTAAAAGGATGACATATGGCATCGACGCAGCAGCACAAATTTGAAGGCCCGACCCGATCTGCGCGGCAGCCCGCACATGATCTCGCAAAGCCGCTCGATATTGAAAAGAAGCACCTTATCGAGACGGATGCGGCATCGCTTTTCGCGCTGGCGAAACACTACGGACACGCTGCCCAACTGCTATCGAAACCGGAGGGGAAAAGCGACCCGATGCGCTGGCATCCATACAGGCTCAATGCCACTCATGCAATCGAGCTCTGCCTAAGTGCATATCTGATGCAGAAAGGTATGACGTTCAAACAAGTATGCTCAATTAAGCACGACTTATCCAAGCGTGCCAGTGCAGCAAAAGAGAAAGGGCTGGTTCTTCGCAACCGCACAATCAGTCATCTGGCCAGCATGGACGAAGGCAAAGAATATTTGATGTCGCGCTACAATCCCGCTCTTTCGGACATGTGGCACCCCGAACAAGTGAAAGCCACATTAAATGACCTGTTCGAGAAAACCGGCAAAGCCTTCAACTGACCGCCCGTAACTCATTTTCCTGAAGTAGCGCGCGCTTTCCGATAACGCGTGAATTTTTCACATAAGCTTATCATTTGCGTGCTTTTTTCAGCATCCGCACGACCGAAACAATTCTTTAAACATTGTTCACTAGGGTCATCTCTAGTGCGGGACGACTCGCCACGCGAATATGAATACTTGTGGATAAATCTGGACTTTTTTCGAGCCGATATGTTCAGATGAATTTCCACTACGGCGTGACAGTCGAGGGTGTAGCCCGCCAGGGCAGGGAGATAACAGATGTCACGTAAGCCTGAAAAAGCGACCCCATATTTCATGATTGTGCGGCCCTTCAACATGGTCGCGCCGCCGACGCCTGTGTGTCAGGCGCCCACCATGCTGCCGCCCGTGCCGACCCCTCCGCCCCTTAATCGCGGCGACTGGACTGTGCCCGTGATCGATGAAAACGGCCTGCCCGCTTTCGCCCGCCCTGCTGTCGCCGTCGATTTCATCGGCACGATCACCATGGAAAAACCCGACCCGTTCCTGTCGGATGCCGCAAAACAAAAACGCCAGGCCGCGATTGATAAAGAGGCCGAGCTGAACCGCGCCTGCCTTGAAAAAGCTGTTTTCATTCTGTCGCAGAGCCCCACGGGCCGCGACGTGCTGGAACAAATGACCAAGGAAGGCTACCGCATTGTATTCGATGAACGCCGCACCGGCGACCGTGGCGCGGGCGGGCTTTGCGATCCTTCCGAAAAACTGATTATCCTGCGCGGGCATGACAACCCCGATTATCTGGCGCTGTTGCTCGGCCATGAATCTGTCCATGCGGTGCAGAACACGCGCCACGACCTTTTCCCCTCCACGCGCCACAAGCCCGAAGTCGGCATTAAAATGTCCTTCGCGATCGAGGCCGATGCATACGCGCAGCAATCACAAATCGCGCTGGAACTGGCCTATGGCGATCCCGAAGGCCCGAAAGACCAGTGGAAGATGCAAGAACCGCTGCTGCAAATGCGCGACCGCTTTCCCGACATCATCAAGGCGGCGGAACGCGTGCTGATTTCCGACAAGCAGTTGCAGAACGGCGCGACCGTTGCCGCTGCGTATGAAGCCTTCTACGACAATTTCTACCTGCGCACGTTTTACGAAGACGCGCATATCGACTGGGCGAACCAGTACGCGCCGAAACTGAAAGGCTCGTTCCCGTGGCTGCAGCGCCATTTCAGCAAGGACACCGACAGCCAGTGGATCAAGGACCGCATCCAGCATCGCGGCAAGCCGTACCTGAACGAACACCTGCCCCACATGACGTTCGATGATGCGCGCCATTCGGGTTTGACGGACACCACGGTCAAAAAAATCCAGCGCTTCTACAAAAACCATGTGAAGGGCGACGCGCCCGAACTGAAAAAATACGGCGTGCATATGCGCGATGCGGCGGAACTGGTGCTGGGGCTGACCACCGGCATCCATGCGATCTTCAAGGCGGGCGACGCCCCGCCCAAGGCGCAAGACCGCACACCGCCCCGCTGGAACAGCTAAGTCACTGATATATATTAGACAATCAGGATATTTTAATTCCATAAATGATTGACATATTGCATGGTTTTGTCCATACTGCCCCTCAACGCAGAAGGATAACCCATGGCCGAATCCGGCTGGCAGGAAACAGTGAACAGGATCAGCGCGGCTGTGAACACAGCGCCTGTCGCGGGCGGCATGCCTGTCGTCACGGACGCGCTGCGCCCCCAGCTGGCCGAGATGCTGGCCGGGCCGCTCAAGGACAATAATCACGCCGTGTTCACCGCAGGGCAGCTTGATCCCGCCGCCGCCGCCGCGCTTGCGCGCGCGGGTCTTGTGAAGTGGTGGCATGCTTTCGCCGGCGCCGCCTATTTCGGCAAGCCGGAAAATTTGCGCAGCCTGCGCGCGCTGCATGATGCCGATCACGGCGCGGGCGGCCGCCACGACAATTTTGATTCAACGCTCACCTGGGCTACGCATCCGCACAGCGTGGCCAAGGGACTCGTCGCCAGCATGGACCGCGAGACTGTCGCGCTGCTGATCGGCTGGGGTGCGAACGTCAACTATGAAAATGGCAAATACTACGGCTATGTGCTGCGCGGCAGCCCTGCTGACATCATTACGCTCTACCTGGATAACGGCGCGCCAAAGCAGGCGGCCGAGGTCGCGATGCAGGAAGAAACGGGCAAGAAAAACTATCTGCAGGCGCAGCGCATCGATAACGCGCTGGGCGGCGACGGCATCTATGCCAAGGTTGATGCGCAGACGCTGATGGTTACGCAGTTCATCGCCGAGCCGGAAGGCGTCGCCACGCTGAAGACCATCTATAATTTCCGCAGCCGTCGCCTGAATGAAATCTACACACCGCCCGGGGCGGACGCGAAGCCTGCGATGACCTCGACGGATTTTGCCGGCGTTTATACTGCCGCGCTGCGTCGCGCACAGCAAAAACTGGAGCAATCCGGCGGCGCGCCCGCGGACGTGCTGGAAAAACCAAAACTCGCGGTGATGAAAAATGGCTGATGCGAAAGATGTCGAAAAGAAAGTCGCCGAATTCACCGAAGCGCTGGGTCGCGTCGTTCCGAACGGCGGCAACTGGTATATCCCCGAAGACGTAAAGGCGCAGTTCCAGAAACAATCGCACAACTCCGAACTCAACGACATGAACGTCGCCGTTTTCGGCCAGCTGGACCCCGACAAGATGATCGCGCTGGCACGCGCCGGCGCCGTGCATTGGTGGCAGCCCGTCACCGGCAAGGCGTTTTTCGGCGATGTCGAGGGCATGCGCAAAATCTATAACGCTACGCCGGCTGAATCGCGCCCGAATGCCACCAGCGCGATGACATGGGTCTGTTTCCCGTACAAGGCGGCGGGCGTTTCCAACAAGATCGAGGCCGCCGTGCTGCGCCAGCTGTTCGACTGGGGCGCGGACGTGAACGAGAAAAAAGGCGAGTGGCTGGAAAAAGCCGTCCGCAACCTCGAGGGCGATGCGCTCAAGGAATTCGTCACGCGCGGCAATGTTGCGACAGTGTTCAAGGCGATGGACAGCATCAAGGACGAAGCGCGGCAGATGGAAATCCAGAAGCTGCTGCAAAAGCCCACCAGTTACGTGAAGGTGGACGACACGACGCTCAGCGAAACCAAATTCATCCCCGATGCGCAGGGCGGGTCGTGGTTCAAGTCGCTGTTCAATTTCCGCGCGCGCCGCGTGACCGAGGTGTTCGAATACGGATCCGACCGCAAAGCGCTCATGTCCACGGCATCCTTCGACGACTACGATTCGCAGGCCATCGATTTCGCACGCGAGAAACTGAAGGCCCTGGGCGGTAATCCGGCGGACTCGCTGCAGAAGGGACGTTTTAAAGGGCTGGCGCAGCCATAAGCGGGTTGACATATTAACAAGCGGTCTCTATGAAAATAGAGACCCTCATATCAGGAAACCTGGATGTCGCTGAAATCGCAATTTAACGGCAATTATAACGCCAGCATGGTCAGTCCCGGCGTGCTGCGCGTGGCGTCGGACGATTATTATTACAGCTATGATTTCAACGCCCGCATCCTGGTCGTACGCACCAATTACACGCGCGAAGCAGGGCCCAGCGTCACGCCGTTCGCGCAGCTTGACCGCGACAGCCTGATTACCATGCGCGACAAACTGGTGGAACTGGGCGGCACCCCGCCCGAACTGTCGCCCGCGCCGAATGCGCTGCCCGGCAAAACCCCGCGCCTGAACCCGTAAAGGAAAAAAGAAAATGCCCATCCGCGACCTTTACAACGACAATGCCAAGGCGAACGACGACAACCGTCATTTCATGGAAAAAGTGAACGACAATGTGTTGTTCACGCAAGTCAGCCATCATGGCAGCTATGTGCAGAAGGCCTATTTCGATTTCCTGACCGAAACCGTGTCGCTGCTGGTCAATTCATCCAACCACGACCGCACGCTGACCTTCGCGGAAATGGACCCGAAAGTTCTGCAACTGCACCGCGATATCCTGATTGACCTTGGCGGCAACCCGCAGCCGTTATCGGCATCGCTGTTGAAGGCAACCCTCACCGCCCCGACGCAGAAGGGCCTGAACCCGTGAACAACGATTTGCTGCGACCCTCCAGCGACCCCGAAATCTGGAAGCTTTGCGCCGCCGATATGAATGGCGTGATGGCGACGATCGATTTCGACAACGCCCGCCGCCTGCCGTCCGACACGCTGACGGAACGCGACGCTCAAACGCAGCGCGACCTTGCGATTGAAGCGCCGCGCAAGCTGATCAACCAGATGCAGCAGATGCAATGGGGCGCCAGCCGCACGCATTACACCTATGGCCAGATGGATACCGAGGCGCTGGCGCTGCTGGCGGAACGCAAGATCGTCAGCTGGCAGGAAATTTTCAACGCCAAGGCGTCGTTCGGCAAGCCCGAAGACCTTGAAAATATCCAGCGTCAGGCCTTGCTGTTCGGCACGACGATCAATGTCAACAATGCGCTGTCCCATGCGTCAAAGCCCGCGAACCTTGTGGCCGGCCTGCGCTTCGAAGGCAATTACGCGACGACCGAACATTTGTTCAAGCAGGGCGCAGATCCCAACCTCGATAACAACGGCGTGCTGTTCTATACCGTCGTCGAACAGGGCCGCAGCGATATCGGCCGCCTGTTCGCGAAATTCGGGCAGAACGGTTTGCTGAATGTCGAGATGTGGGTCAACAAGGCGAAAGCCGACCGCAAGATCAAGCTGCATGAAGACCTGCGCAAGATCCATTGGGAATTCGGGCGTTACCATGTGCTGGATAACGAAACGCTGCAGGAAACGAAAATCCTGCCCGACAACGGCGGCAGTTTGAAAATACTGTTCAACTTCGCGTCGCGCCATGTGACCGAATTGCTCGAACTGCCCAACCCGCGGCAGGTGGTGGTGAAGGATTACAGCTTTGACGATTACGGCCAGCAGGCGCTGGAATCCGCCCGCCAGAAAATGATCGAGATGGGCGCCTCGCCCTCCGGCATCGACCTGCCGCTGCGTGGCAAATCGGTGGTGCCGAAACCCGCCACCTTCGGCCTCCCCGGAAAACCATCAACTTCTTGATATATCAGACAGTTAACATGCGGTGTCCACGCATGTAGTTGACAGGCGCGCCAACCGCCGTTACCTTATGTAAATCATTAAAATAAGGGACAGGCCATGGCATTACAGGATTCTCCGTCCGGCGTTCAATACAAATACCTGCTTGATGCCATGGGCTCGCGCCAATACGCGCTGAAGGTCGAAGACGGGCGCCCCACCCGCCACATCACCGTCGCAACACCCGTCGGAGCAGGCGAGTTGAAACCGAATGAAACGGTCTATGCCTTTGCAGAGGGTGCTGCGACCACGTTCAGGGATGGCGGCATGGTGCTGGTTGCAACCGTTTACAAAATCACGACCGACAGCGATGCGATCGCCAAAGATATGCGGCAGGCCGCCGTGGAATACGCGGTCGATTTTTAACTCGCGGGCGACAAAGGCGTCACATATAAACTCAACCCCGCATCCGAACTCGCGCTCAAACAGGCGGGCATCGGCGATGATTTCCCGCGCGAAATTTCCGGCGCGATGTCGGGCAACGGGTTTGACGAACGTGTCACGCGTGGCGGATTTATCATGCCGGCAGCCAAGGGAATGGGCGTTGAAATGCCTTTCCCGCCGCAACATGAAGACGGCGCAAAATTCGTGCGCGCTGCTGTTGAAAAAACATCTTCCGCAAATGATGCTTCCGCGCCGCGTGCGGGTTTCTACAAGGCCGATGCACAGACCCTGGTCGAGGTAAAGGATCTGGGGGCTGGCGAAAGCCTTCGCCTTGTTTTCAATTTCGAATCACGCCGCGTGACGGAAGTATTCACCGGCAAGGCCGAAGCGGCCCTCGGGTCATATGGTTTTTCTGCGTATGACGAAGATGCCCTGAAAACCGCCTTTGACAGGCTGGTGGAACTGAAAGGCACGCCGCGCGCGCTGGAAACCGCAAAACCCGCGCGGCTGGCGACGGCCAAGCCTTAAGGTTTTTTGTCTTTGCGCAGCTTGATGTAAAACGCGCCGTCGCCGCCGTCCTTTTGCCTGGCGGGGGTGAAGGCCAGCACAACAGAGCGCAGCTCTCCTTCCTCCAGCCACATCGGCAACTGCCGCCTCAAAACGCCGCCACCCACGCGCCCCTTGCCGGTTATCACCAGTAATGTGCGTCTGCCCGATTTCACCGCGCCCCGAATAAAACGGTGCAGCGCCGTATAGGCTTCGGCCTGCGTCAGGCCATGCAGGTCGAGTTTTCCATCGATTTCGGACGGGCCCTTGCGGAGTTTCTGTTCTTCGCCTTTGTCGAAGGGCTTGGCGGCCGCAACCGGCAGGGTGATATTGCGCGGTGCGCGTAAGGGTACAGGGGCGACAAGCGGCGACTTGAGGGGCGGTTTTGGCGTGGCTTTGGCAGGCTTGGGTGATGTGGCTTTGGGTGTCACGGGTTTTTTGCGCAAGGGGCGCACGGATGCTGCCACACGATGCCACAGCGCCTCGTCTTCCTTGTCTCCGCCGCCACTTTTGATCTTTTTCACCATAAAGTCCCGATATTCCCGCAGGTTATTCGTTTTTAAACCGTTTCATGTTATATTATATTCAGGTGAGCACGAAGGTATAGCCATGAAAAAATTCGCGATTATCAGTTTTTGCCTCTTCTTGCTGGCGGCGGCGTTTATGAGCCCCGCCATAGCGCAGCTGTCAGCCGATGACGAGCCCGACGAAGTGGGCGCCTCGCCGCCGGTGGGACAGCCCGGCTTTCCATCTTTTGCGTCGGATGTCGATATCGCGACCATCTATCACAAACTGACCGGCCAGCCGCCCGTTTTCGAACAATGGGCGCGCCTGTCGCCCGATTGCCAGCAGGAAAAAACGCAGACCGCCCGCATTTCCTGCCAGGAAAACAAACAGGAAGAGCTGCGCCAGAAATTCCGCCTGCAGACGCTGACCGAATCCGTGGCCGTGCCATTTGTGCCGGCGGTTTTTTCTGCCTATAGCAAGGAAAACAGCGGCTATGTGATCAAGAACTTCACCGATGAAACCTATATGCCGTTCTCCTATGCGGGCCGCAACTATGCCATGATCCCGCAAGGCCTGATGGACCGCCAGTTCCTGCCCATCACCGGCCCCGCACAAATAGACGTGGAAAACGCACTGCGCGCATCGCAACGCAAGGCGGTGGTGCTGCTGTATATCCAGCCGGTCTTCGCCGATAAAAACGCGCAACCGGTCGAACTGGATGGCAAGCCATACACGCTGATTTCCGGGCGGGTGACCAACATCGCCGTCTATAAATGCCACAAAACGCGTCCCTGCGTCTTGCTGTGGGAAGAAGGTACGCGTGAATCGCGCGATGCGCAGCGCGAAGACCTGATGAACCTCAAACGGTAACGGGGCAAACCGCATGTTCTCGAAAATCGGCGCCATGATGGGCCCGTCTTCACAGGGCGGCCGCAACGCCAGCCAGAATGATCAGGACAGCCAGAACCGCAAACAGGCGGACGCGGCGGATGCCGAGGCCGCGCGGGCATCCGAAGACGTTGTAATGCTGTCGCTGGGTGCGCTCCGCGCGCTGGTACAAGAAGAAGACAGCCTGCAGGCCGAGGCACAGGAACTGCTGCGTAAGCTTTCC
>JBBRVE010000099.1:0-9732 GCA_038247245.1 Bdellovibrionales bacterium
AGCCCCATCGACTGGGCGATATACCCCGCATAGATATTGCCGAAATTTCCGGTGGGCACCGAAAATACGACTTTCTTTTTCGTCTGGTGGAATATTCGCGCACCCGCGTAAACGTAATAAACAACCTGCGCCAGAATGCGCGCCCAGTTGATCGAATTGACGGCGGACAGGTGCATGTCGTTGCGGAAGGTCGCATCGTTGAACATCGCCTTGACCAGATCCTGACAGTCGTCAAAACTGCCTTCGATCGCGATATTGTGGACGTTGCTGTCCAGCACCGTCGTCATCTGGCGGCGCTGCACTTCAGATACGCGGCCCTTCGGGTGCAAAACAAAAATATCGACATTGCCTTTGCCACGGAACGCTTCGATGGCGGCAGAACCCGTATCGCCCGATGTTGCGGCGACGATGGTGGTGCGCAGGTTTTTCTGGGCGAGGATATGGCTGAACACCTGGCCGAGGAATTGCAGCGCGACATCCTTGAACGCCAGCGTCGGGCCGTGGAACAGTTCCAGCACATGCAGGTTATCGTCGAGCTTATGCAGCGGCGCGATTTCCTTGGTCGAGAAAGTTTTATACGACGCGCGCAGCAGCTCGATCAGTTTTTCTGACGGAATATCCGCCTGCACAAACGGCAGCATCACGCGCCATGCGACCTCCAGATAATTCTGGCTGTTCATGTTGCCGATTTCGGCCTCCGACAGTTGCGGGCAGGATTCAGGGACGTACAGCCCGCCATCCGATGCGAGGCCGGTGAGCGTCGCGCCGGAGAAACCCAGACGTGGCGCTTTGCCGCGTGTGCTGATGTAGTTAAGCATTAGCCCCCGCTTGATTTTTCAACGTAGGTTTTTTCAAGATAACGCTCGGTCACGTGTTTTTTGAAGAAATGCGTCGACATTTTCTGCCCCGTCACGCGCTCCACCAGCTCCTGCGGCTTATACAGGCAGCCCTTGGATTGCACGTTTTCGCGCAGCCAGCCGTTGAAGGGCTTGAAGTCGCCGGCCTTCACGCTTTGCATGACGTTCGGAATATCTTTTTTCATCTTGTCCACGAATTGCGCGGCGGTGAATGCGCCCAGCGCATAGGCGGGGAAATACCCGAACGCGCCGAAATACCAGTGGATGTCCTGCAGGCAGCCGCGACGGTCATCGGGCGGCGTCACGCCCAGTAATGCCTTGAAGCCGTCATTCCACGCCTGCGGTAGATCCTTCACCTCCAGCTTGCCCTCCACCATCGCCTTTTCGAGGCGGTAGCGCATGATGACATGGGCGGGATAGGTCACTTCATCGGCTTCCACGCGAATAAAACCGCGCTCCACCTTCGTCGCATGGCGATAGACGTTTTCGGGTGCCCATGCGGGGCCGGAACCGTTGAAAGCTTTTTGAATGACCGGCGTGAACCATTCCCAGTATTCGCGGCTGCGGGCAAGCTGCATGTCGAGCGACAGCGATTGCGATTCATGGATCGCCATGCCCATGTTCTGGCTTGCGCCGACCGGCTGGTGCTGCCATTCGCGGGGCGTGAAGCGGTCATAGAACCCGTGCCCTGCCTCATGCGCCACGGCCTGCAGCGCGTTAATGAAGCTGTCGGTATTGTAGCGCGTCGTGATGCGCACATCGTCGCCGATGCCGGTGGAAAACGGATGCGTCGAGGTATCGAGGCGGCCCCAGCTGGATTCAAAACCCAGGGCTTCGCACAGCTGCTTGCCGAGTTTTTCCTGCACATCCTGCGCAAAGGGGCCGGGCAGCGGCAGCGGTTCTTTTTGTTTCTCCAATACCTGGTCGAGGAAGCCGGGGATGAACGCCGCGATATCGTCGAAAATCACATCGACATCATTCGCCGTCATATGCGGCGCGTAAGGGTCCATCAGCGCATCATACAGCGGCTTTTTCAGCTTCGCCGATTTCACCTGCGCCTGTTCGCGCACGATATCGAGCAGGCGCGCAAGGTCGTCCTGCACAATTTTGAAATCGCTTTCGGCGCGCGCCTTGCGCCAGATCACCTCGGTTTTCGTTTCCTGCCCCATCTTGCGCGACACCAGATCGGCGGGCAGCGCGGTTGCGTGCGTGTATTGCCACTGCATGATATCGAGGTTCGCGCGCTCCCAGTCATTCAGGCTTTGCGTGTTCACGCCCGCCATCCAGTCGCCCAGCTGCGGGTCGGTCGCCATTTCATGGATCATGACGCCAAGTGTCTCGATCTGCTTCGCGCGCTGGTTGACGCCTTTTTCGGGCATCAGCACGGCCTTGTCCCAATCAAGGACGCTGTCGATCTGGCGCAGGGTCATGATTTTTTCAAAGCGTTCTTCAAGTTTTTTATACGCCTGCATGTTTTTGCTCCGTTATTGCGGCCGGCTGGCGGCTCGCCATGATATAGATCAGCAGCATGACACACGCCATGCTGAACCAGAAAATCGCGTAGTTTTTGTGGTCGTTCGGGATATCGACGCGCAATGCGCCGCCCGCCGGATAGACGCCCGCCGGTTCGGCCACGGCGTCCACCACATAGGCGGGCGCGGTTGCATCCATCGCCCTGGCGTCCAGCCAGTACCACTGGTTTTTCGCCGGGTCATTCACGGGCGCGAACATGGGTTTTTTGGGTGCCTGCACAAACCCCTCGACCTGCACGATGCCTTCGGGGCGGTTGACGGTTTTGATGGTGTCGGCAATCCAGCCGCGGTTGACCAGCACCGTGCCGCCCGATGCGCGGCGGAAAGGGACGACCATCTGGTATCCGACCACGCCATTTCGCACGCGGGGGCCCAGATGGAATTCGCGGTCATACCGGAACTGCCCCGCCAGCGTCACGCGGCGGTATTCCCAATCCGTCATGTCGGTGATAGTTTCGGGCAGCGGCACGGGCTTGGCCGACATCTGGCTGTCGAGCCTTGCCAGCAGGCCGGTTTTCCATTCCAGACGCTCCAGCTGCCACACGCCCAGCCCAAGATTGACCGCGACGATGGCGATCGTCAGCAGGGTCGGAATCAGCCGGAACTTGAAGGATTTGGCGGTCGGTTTGGCGGTCATGGGAACCCGTTATTTTTAGGCTTGCTTATATTAATGTTGTTCTGCAAAAAGGTGGAGTAATCTTTAGTCTGGATATTTTACAGAAAAGGCCACAGCATGGTATCCCGCCCGCTGACCAAAGGCGAAGCTGCATTGGCGAAAACCGTGTTCGGCGATTCCATCGATTATGGGGCCGTCACGATCAGCGATGGTAAATTCGCCGGGTTCCATCCCGAAGGCACGGCGATGGCGCCCAACGGCAACCTGTATATGTATGGCTGCTATGCGGATGATTACTCCCATCTTACCACGCGCGGGCAATCGCTGTTCATTCACGAAATGACGCATGTGTGGCAATACCAGAACAAGATCCTCGCCCCGATTGCCGAGGCGGTGAAGCTGAACCTGAAGCACAAATTCAATTACCGCGCGGCGTATGATTACACGCTGGAGCCGGGCAAGGACCTGACCGATTACAACATGGAGCAGCAGGCGAGCATCGTGCAGGACCATTTCGCCCTGAAGCACAAAGCGGGATCGGAATACTGGAGCAATTGCCTGAACCCCGAATACGGCCAGCAGCGCATGGATTTATACGAACAGGTACTGGACAAATTCCTGAAAGACCCCGCCTACGCAAAACAGGCGCAGTTCCCGGGGGCAGCGTCGAAGAAACCGAAGCCGCCCACACAAAAATGAACAAAAAGACGCGGATCATAGCCACGCTTTGTTTTGCATTTCTATTTCCGCTGCTCTTGATTTCTCTACTAGCTTTTCATGCCGGATCAATCCCTGAACAACATTTGTTCTTTCACCTTAAAAGGTGGCTTATTCTTGTTATTCTTGAGGGCTTGCCAATTGCCTGTATTTTAACTCTTCCAATAAGTCGGAAAACAAAAGTTATTACCGCTGCCCTATACGTCCCTATAATGACTCCGGTCATGTTATTTTGGGCGTTTGTAATGGCATGCTCGAACGGCAATTGCCTTTAATCCTTACGGTGCCGCCACTCTAACAAAATAATGTAGGCCTTCACCACCGGTAGCATCAGCGCCATCGCGCCCAGCATCACGCATAACCACAGCACGCCATGCACCCAGAGCGGCGGGTGGACGAGGTTTTCGAACAGCCATGCCAGCGGAATAACGGTAATGCCGAAAAAGAAAATCAGGAAGACGCTCGCCCCGTCGCCGATATCATGCCCGCCCAGATCCGCGCCACATTCGGCGCAGGTCTTCACGACCGTGATGGATCTCGGCTGGAACAGTTTACCCTTGCGGCAAACGGGGCAGCGGGGTTTCAGGCAGAAGCGGAGATCCTGAGTGAGGCTCAGGCGTTGCCCCACCAGTAAATGGCCACGAACAGGAACAGCCATACAACGTCGACGAAGTGCCAGTACCATGCGGCGGCTTCGAAACCGAAATGGCTTTTCGCGGTGAAATGCCCCGCCTTGTTGCGGAACAGGCAGACCAGCAGGAAGATCGAGCCGACGAGGACGTGGAAACCGTGGAAGCCCGTCGCCATGTAGAAGGCGGAGGTATAAATGTTGCCGCCGTTTTCGATCGAGAACCGGAAGGTGGCATGCATGTATTCATAGGCCTGGAAGCAGGTGAAGAACGCGCCCAGCAGGACGGTGATCAGCAATGCCTTGGTCGCTTCCTGTTGCTTGCCTTCCAAAATCGCGTGGTGCGCCCAGGTGACGGTGCAGCCGGACAGCAGCAGGATCATGGTCATCAGGAAAGGAATATCAAAGGCGTCGATGGGCACGATGTTGGTCGGCGGCCAGACAAAGCCGATCGCTTCGGGCGGGCGCAGCGCGCCGTTGAAGAACGCCCAGAAGAAGGCGACGAAGAACATGACCTCGGACGAAATGAACAGCGCCATGCCGTAACGGAAGCCGATTTTCGCGATGGGGCTGTGCGCCTTTTCCACGACGGCTTCATGGATGACGTCTTTCCACCAGACCCAGAACAGCGCGCCCAGCAGGATGAAGCCGAGGATGACGCCGTAAATGCCGGGCGTGATGCCCATGATGCTGACCTTGTGCATGTACATCACCGCGAACGCCGCCAGCAAACCCGCCGTCACCGCGCCGACGAACGGCCACGGGCTGGGGTTGACGAGGTGGTACGGATGCGGCTTGCCGCCATTGAGGTCATATACCGGTTCATCGGACATGAAAGTCTTCCTTTTCGTTAGCCTTTGTCATTCACAAAATTATCCATCGCCTTTTGCAGCTCCGCGCTGTCCTTGCGGTAAAAGGTGTAGGACAAGGTAATGGTATCGATATTTTTCAGGTCGGGATCATCGACAATTTTGGGGTCGACGTAAAACACGACCGGCATGGAAACTTTTTGATGGGGCGCCAGCACCTGTTCGCCAAAGCAGAAGCACTGCGTTTTGAAAAAATACTGGCCTGCCTGCAGCGGCGTTACGTTGTAAACCGCGGTGCCCGTGACGGCTTCCTGTGTGGGGTTTTCGGCCCTGAAGGACGCGAAACCGTCGGCGCCGATATCCAGCACAAC
Source organism: Bdellovibrionales bacterium (assembly GCA_038247245.1). GTDB lineage: Bacteria > Pseudomonadota > Alphaproteobacteria > Micavibrionales > UBA2020 > JAPWJZ01. The sequence continues at coordinate 5,531 of JBBRVE010000099.1, forward strand.
CGGCCCCTGCTCCGCCTGGAAATCCCACGGCATGCCTGGCGCGGTGTCGGCGTGGAAACGCACGGTGATTTTACGGTCGAGCGCGGCGTGTTTTTTCTTGGCTGCCGCGACTTCGGCCACCTGCGTCGTGCCGCCCCAGCCTGTCAGCTTGCAGGTGAGCTTGTACAGCGGGACGGAGGCGAACGACAGCACGATCATGCCCAGCACGACACCCATCGTGATCTTCATGACCTTTTTGTTTTTCTGCTGCAGCGTCGGTTCCATCGTATCAACCGCCCTTCATGCGGATGATCGACACCGCAAAAACGGTCACAACGAACACGATCACGGCCAGGAAGACCGCGTAGTTTTTGGCTTTTTTGCGATTATGGAGTTCGGATTTGGGCATGTTACACCTTGTCCAGCATCATGACGGTGAACAGCGCGAACAGATAGAATATCGAATAGCCGAACATCAGGCGCGCAAAGCGGTAGCCTGTTTCGCGCAACACGCGGAGCGAGCTGACAATGAACATCAGGTGCAGCAGCGATGCGATCACAAGGTAAATCACGCCCGCCAGGCCCATGAAATAAGGAGCGAGGACGACGGGGGTCATAAGTAACGTGTAAAGCACCATCTGGCGCTTGGTCGATGCTTCGCCCGCCACGACAGGCATCATCGGCACGCCCGCCTTTTTATAATCTTCGTTGCGGTACAGCGCGAGCGCCCAGAAATGCGGCGGGGTCCACAGGAAGATCAGCGTGAACATGACGATCGATTCCAGCGACACGTTGCCGGTCACCGCCGCCCAGCCGATCATCGGCGGGAACGCGCCGGCCGCGCCGCCGATCACGATGTTCTGCGGTGTGATGCGTTTCAGCCAGACGGTATAGACGATGACGTAGAAAAACGATGCGAAACCCAGCAGCCCCGCCGCCGCCCAGTTGACCGCAACGCCCATCAACCCCACGGACAAAAAGGTCAGCACGACGCCAAAGGCCAGCGCCTCCGCCGATTCAACGCGCCCCGTGACGATGGGGCGGTTTTTCGTGCGGGACATGATGGCGTCGATGTCCTGTTCGTACCACATGTTGATCGCGCCCGATGCACCGGCCCCGACCGCGATGCAGAACACCGCGACCAGTTGCAGGAACGGGTGCAGGTGGCCGGGCGCAAGGACAAGCCCCGCTACGCCCGAAAACACCACCAGCGTCATCACGCGCGGCTTCAGAAGCTCGATGAAATCGCGGATACGCGTTTCCTCGCGCGCGGTATCCGGCGCGGTATCGAAACTGTATGTCGCGAAATCGGTCATGCTTCCTTTCAGCCCTTCACAACAGGCTGGATTTCAAACTGGTGGAACGGGGGCGGGGATGACAGATGCCATTCCAGCGTGTTCGCGCCTTCGCCCCAGTAATTCGCCTCGACCTTGCGGCCAAAGAAAATCGTATAGACGGCGACGCACATGAAAAACACGGTCGCGCCGCCGGCGGTATAAGCGCCATAGGACGAAATGGTGTTCCAGCCTTCGAACGCATCCGGGTAATCCGGGATACGGCGCGGCATGCCCTGCAATCCCAGGAAGTGCTGGGGGAAGAACAGCAGGTTGACGCCGATAAAGGTTGCATAGAAATGCAGCTGGCCTGCCCATTCCGGATACTGACGGCCCGACATTTTGCCGATCCAGTAATACCAGCCGGCAAAGATCGCGAAGACCGCGCCCAGCGACAGGACGTAATGGAAATGCGCCACCACATAATAGGTGTCATGCAGCGCCGTATCCATGCCGGCGTTTGCCAGCACGACGCCGGTCACGCCGCCAAGGGTGAACAGGAAGATAAACCCGATTGCCCAGAGCATCGGCGTGGTGAAGCGGATCGAGCCGCCCCACATCGTTGCGATCCACGAGAAAATCTTGATCCCCGTCGGCACCGCGATCACAAGGGTCGCGGCGGTGAAGTAGGCGCGGGTGTCGACGCTCATGCCGACGGTGTACATATGGTGCGCCCAGACGACGAAGCCGACGAAGCCGATTGCAACCATCGCATAAGCCATGCCCAGATAGCCAAAGATGGGCTTGCGCGAGAAGGTGGAGACGATCTGGCTGACGATGCCGAAGGCGGGCAAAATCATGATGTAGACTTCGGGGTGACCGAAGAACCAGAACAAGTGCTGGAACAGGATGGGGTCGCCGCCGCCTTCAGGCTTGAAGAACGAGGTGCCGAAGTTGCGGTCGGTCAGCAGCATGGTGATCGCGCCGCCAAGGACGGGCAGCGACAGCACCAGCAGGAAGGTCGTGACCAGCATCGCCCAGACGAACAGCGGCATCCGGTGCAGCGTCATGCCGGGTGCGCGCATGTTGAAGATCGTGGTGATGAAGTTCGCCGCGCCCAAAATCGAGCTTGCGCCCGCAAGGTGCAGCGCGAAGATCGCCATATCGACCGATGCGTTCGGATGCCCGACGATGGATGACAGGGGCGGATAGATCGTCCAGCCGGTGCCGGCGCCGCCGCCGACAAAGGCGGAGCCCAGCAGCAGCAGGAATGCCGGCACGATCAGCCAGAACGACACGTTGTTCAGGCGCGGAAACGCCATATCGGGCGCGCCGATCATCAGCGGCAGGAACCAGTTGCCGAAACCGCCGATCAGCGCAGGCATGACGACAAAGAAGACCATGATGAGGCCGTGCGCGGAAATCAAAACGTTCCACATCTGGCCGTCGGTCACATATTGCAGGCCGGGATGCGCCAGTTCAGCGCGCATGACCATCGAGAAACCGCCGCCGATAAGGCCTGCGATTGCCGAGAAGATCAGGTACAGCGTGCCGATGTCTTTGTGGTTGGTCGAGCAGAACCAGCGCTTGAAGAAACCGAGCTTGGGGTGGTCATGATGATGGTCGTCATGGCCATGCGCCCCGTGCGCGCGATCGTGGCCGTGATGATTGTCGTTATGCGTCTTGGCCATTATTTCGCTCCTGCTTTTTTCTTGCCGGCCGTATCTGCGGCTTTTTCTTCTTCGGCTTTCTTGTCTTCAGCGGCCTTGTGCGCGGCTTCAGCGGCTTTTGCGTCCGCTGCTGCTTTCTCCGCCTTGATGTCTTCGGGCATCTTGCCGTTCTCTTGCGCGCGGATCCACTGCGCGAAGCGTTCTTTTGAAACGGCGTTAATCTCGATCGGCATAAAGCCGTGGTTTGTGCCGCACAACTCGGAACACTGGCCGTAATAGATGCCGGGCTTGTCGATGCGCACCCAGGTTTCATTCGTATGGCCGGGCACAGCGTCAAGCTTCACGCCGAACGACGGCACCGCCCAGGAATGCAGCACATCGGCTGCCGTGATCAGCAGGCGGATGTTGGTGTCGACGGGCAGCACGACAGGGTTGTCGGTCGCGAGCAAACGCGGGCGCGGGTCGTTGTTCTTTTTCAAATCTTCTTCGGGAACAAGGTTGGCGTTGAAGGCCACGCCGCCATGGTCGGGATATTCATAGCCCCAATACCACTGGTACCCTTTGATGTTCAGCGTCATTTCAGCGTCATGCGTGCGGTCTGCGGTGTACAGCAGCTTCATCGACGGCACGACCATCAGCACAAGGATCACGACGGGGATGACCGTCCAGACGATTTCCAGCATCGTGTTATGCGTGGTTTTCGACGGGTTCGGGTTCACATGGCGGTTGTAGCGGATGACAACCCAGACCAGCAGCGCAAGAACGAAGACCGTGGTGATGGTGATCAGCGGCACCAGCAGGTGGTTGTGGAATGCCTCCATCTGTTCCTTGACGGGCGATGCCGGCGTCTGGAAACCGAATTCCCAGTTTTTCGGCTGTCCGATGATCTGCAGGCCCTCCGCCGCGCCCGCGAATGCGGGGAATGCATGAAAGGCCAGCGCGAGAACGCCGGTTAAAATTGCCAGAAGGCTCAGTCTTTTGAATGTCATTTTTTCTAGATCCGTCATGAGGGATAGGCCGGACTCGGCCATGTGACAGTTATATACCTGTCACATATGCTTGTGAAGCACCGCGCAACAAAATTTATATACCATAATCCGGCAGGGCGTGATTGTTTTTGAAGGGTTTATTGGGGACGAAGTTGGTGCGGATGGCCGAGGTGCGGACGGGCGTTCAATTTTGACCGCTTATTTCACATAGACCGCTTCAGCCCCCCCCCCCCCGCGGGGCGGAGGGGGTTAGCGGGGGGGGGGGGCGGGGGGGGGGGGGGCGGCGGGGG
>JBBRVE010000100.1:0-9670 GCA_038247245.1 Bdellovibrionales bacterium
GGGCCATAGCCTTCGCTGATGCGGTCGGGAATATACACGCGCAGGTCGCGGCCCTGCGATTTGAAAAAGCGCTTCAGCAGCGCGGATGACGTTGCGCCATCTACGTCGTAATCGCCGAACACGGCAACCTTTTCGCCGGTCATAATGGCAGAGGCGATACGCTCGGCCGCTTTATCCATGTCCTGCAGCGTGGACGGATCGGGCAGCTGCGCCTTTAATGTCGGCGTCAGGAATTCGGTCACGTCGTCAAAACCGACGCCACGCGACACAAGGATGCGGCTGACCATTTCGGGCAGGTCATGCGCCTGCGCGACGCCCGCCGCCAGGCGTTCATCCGTTTCCGCAAAGATCCAGCGTTTGCCGAGTGCGGATTTTTCAACCGCCAGAACGGCAGCAGGCTGCGATGCCTTGTCGGGCGTCGCGGCGCTTTGCTGGAACTGTTCCTGCGGTTTGGCTGTCATTACTTGAAACCGCCTTTGAGCAGGAAGTTGTGGGATGCCTCGATACGGCGCACGGTGCCGGTTTTCGATCGCATGATGACGGAATTGGTGGACGCACCGCCCGCATGGCGGCGCACGCCTTTCAACATCGGGCCGTCGGTCACGCCGGTTGCGGCGAACATCACGTCACCCTTGGCAAGATCCAGCAGGCCGTATTTACGGCTCAGGTCGGTCACGCCCCAGCGTGCGGCGCGGGTTTTTTCGTCATCGTTGCGGAACAGCAAACGTCCCTGCATGAAACCGCCGATGCAGCGCAGTGCCGCCGCCGCAAGAACGCCTTCGGGCGCGCCACCGGCGCCGAAATAAATATCCACGCCGCTATCCGGCTGGCAGGTGGCAATCACGCCAGATACATCACCGTCGGAAATCAGCATAATGCGCGCGCCCGCTTCGCGGACTTTGGCGATAAGTTCTTCGTGGCGCGGGCGGTCGAGGATACAGGCGACAAGGTCGGAAACATCGGCGCGTTTCGCCTTGGCCAGTTCCTTCAGGTTCTGCGCGGGGGACTCATCGAGATCGACAACATCATGCGGCAAACCGGTCATGTCGATGGCAATCTTTTCCATGTAAACGTCGGGCGCGTTCAAAAATCCGCCCTTCTCCGCCATGGCAACAACGGCGAGCGCGTTGGGGCCGCCCTTTGCGGTGATGGTCGTGCCCTCCAGCGGGTCTAGGGCGATATCGAGTTCGGGGCCGTCGCCCGCGCCGACTTTTTCGCCGATATACAGCATGGGGGCTTCGTCGCGTTCGCCCTCGCCGATCACGACAGTGCCGTTGATGTGCATGGTGTTGAGCGCGCGGCGCATCGCATCGACCGCCGCCTGGTCCGCCGCCTTTTCATCGCCGCGGCCCATGAGCAGGGAGGCGGAAAGCGCAGCAGCCTCGGTCACGCGCACAAGTTCCAGCGCGAGGTTGCGGTCCATCGTCAGCTTTTCGTTCACGCGGGCTTCTCCGTTGTCGGAAACAGTCTTGAGGGAGGGTTGTGCCATTCGCAAAATCTCCTAGCTCTTGAATTCCTCGATCCGCATAAGGTAGGGCGGTTCCACCACTGCCTGCAGCTGGCCGATTTTTTCGGCCACTTTTTGTATGCTGTCTTCCGAGGTTTCATGCGTGGTCAAAATGACCGGCACGGCCTGATTGGGGTCGCGCCCACGTTGAAGGACGGATTCCAGCGATACTTTATGATCCCGTAAGATGGCTGAAATATCGGCGATAACGCCCGGCTGGTCAAGCACCATGAGCCTGAAGTAGTAAGACCCTATTCTATCAAGGATATTTGCCGCTTTCATCACGCCGACCTTGCCGCCATCCATGCCCATCAGGGGCAATGCGCGGCCGCGGGCCACATCTGCGATATCGGAAACGACGGCGGAGGCCGTCGCATTACCACCCGCGCCAGCGCCCATCAGCAGCACCTTGCCGACATAATCACCATCGACATAGACGGCGTTCAGCGGGCCTTCGGTCGCGGCGATGGGAGAATCTTTCGGCACGAGGCAGGGCTCGACCGATTGCTCGATCCCCTTGTCGGTGCGGCGCGCGATGCCGAGCAATTTGATTTTGAAACCGAGATCGGCCGCGAAGCCGATATCCAGCGCGGTGATTTTGCGGATGCCTTTAATATCGATGTGATCGACATCGGGCACACATCCAAACGCCAGGCCGGACAGGATGGAAAGTTTATGAGCCGCATCGACGCCGTCGATATCGAAGGAAGGATCGGCCTCGGCATAGCCCTTGTCCTGCGCCTCCTTCAATACATCGTCGAAGGCGCGGCCCGTGCGGGTCATTTCGGACAGGATGAAGTTGCAGGTACCGTTCAGGATGCCGAAGACGGCATTGATGTTGTTCGCAGCGAGCCCTTCACGGAGCGCCTTGATGATCGGGATGCCGCCCGCGACCGCCGCCTCGAACGAAACCGAGCCTGTGCTTTTTTTCAGGAGCGAGAGTATTTCGCCGCCGCGTTTGCCAAGCAGCGCCTTGTTGGCGGTGACGACAGGCTTGTTCAGCGCGAGCGCGGTTTTAACGACATCATGCGCCGCACCATCGGCGCCGCCGATGAGTTCCACCACAATATCCACATTCGGGTCACTCGCGACATCGACGGGGTTATCGTGCCATTTGACGTTCGATACGTCGATATCGCGGTTCTTGCCTTTGCTGCGTGCGGATACGGCAGTAACGCGAATGTCGCGTCCCGTGCGATCGAACAGCAGTTGTCCGTTTTGTTCCAGAAGCTTGAAGACGCTGGCGCCGACATTGCCAAGGCCCGCGATGCCGATTTTCAGGGGGTCCGTCATTGCGCTTCACCTTTAATAGAAACAACCCTTCCGAAAGAAGGGTTGTTTCGTGTTCTGTTAATGCGGCAGCGGCGCGAGCCGCATATATAATTGGCGCAAGCCGCATATATAACTGACGGCGAACCGCCCTTGGTTATCTGCCGTTCATATAGACTTCGCTGCGGCGATCCGCTGCTTCCTGCGACTTGTCGCCGGGGTTCAGGTTCGGTTCTTCGTCGCCACGCGAGATAGCTTCGATCCATGCCGGGGTGACGCCTGCTTTTTGCAGTTCGCTGGTCACGGCATTGGCGCGTTTTTGCGCCATTTCGAAATTGATTTCCTTGCGGCGGACGGGATCGGTCACGCCATCGACGCGGGTGCTGGCATGGCCGACAACGGTCATGGCGACATCATTTTGTGTACCCTGTATGCTGCGGGCGAAATCGGCGAGGCGCGCGCGGTCGGCCTTGCTGATTTTCGACGAGCCATGCGCGAAGTAAATTTCCTGCGTCAGCTGGCCGAAGTTTTGGGGCTGTGTGGGATAACCGGCGCCTGCATCCGTGTAAACGCCAGTGCTTTCAACCACAACCACGCCATCGGCACCCGGGGGCAGCGGCGTATCCAGTTTGCGCCATTTCGACAGGGGCAGGTATTTAGGATAGGGCTTGATCAGCTGGACGTTTTCAATGTTCTGGCCGGCATAACCCGTTGGCACATGCCCCCAATGTTTCGCCATATGGGAAGGTTCGCCGTGCAGCCAGTTGGCGTTGTCCTCAAGGTTGCGCTTGGCACCGTGGTAGGTATTGGTGCAACCGCTTGCCAATGTGAGAGCAAGAAGCATGAGAACCGGTTTTGTGAAACGCATCGGGGAGCCCCTGAATTTATGTTCTGAATCAGCTTGATAGCCGTTAGCAGTCAGTTTGCATCAGGCGATAGGTTTCATCAACACCTATGTTGCTGTTTTTGCGAAAATATTCGGGCTTAGCGGAGGCGTTGCAACACCATAGTTTTGAAAAACAGGTCGCTGCCGTCCAACGCCTTCCGGCCCGTATGATCGGGGATTTCTTTATCAATTAAGATGCTAAATTGGGTGGTTACGCCAGCAGCCTGATTGAACGCCTCCACAAAATCGGCAATCTCGTTCTTTCCAATTGTGAATTGATGCTCCCGTGATGCGGGTACAGGGTACTGAATATCAATCACACCTCCCGGAGCGACGAGTGAAAATATGGTTTTCAATGATTTGTGGCGGTTATCTTCATCCAGATACTGAAGAACGCCGACGGCTGACACGATATCAAACGCCTTGCCCTGCCCCGTCACCAGCGACAGTTGAGGCAGTACATCAGCATTCCATTCTATGTTTTTATCAGGGAAGGTTTTGATGCCGATATCGCGCAGATTATCCGCGGGTTCCGTCGCCACGACCTGATAACCGAGGCTGGCGAACATATTGGCATCCGCCCCCGACCCCGCACCGATATCCAGCACCCGCAAACCATCCCCTGCGGGCAGGTTTGCCAGCAGGTCGGCATGGACATGTCGCCGGTCCAGCTGGTTGTACTGGGCGGCCAGCGCCTCGGCACGGTCGTTGAAATAATCTATCGCGGGCTTGTTCATGTCATACCTTTGAATTTCATAATATATCCACACCTACATGCCGGCAACGGTTTATTTTTGACCGGCCAGGGAGCCATTAGCCGACGCAAGGCATTAGTGGGACATGAAAGAATCCGGCGTCCTAAATCTGGCATCACGCTACACCCTGCTTTTCGCGCAGATGGTGGCGATGCTGGTTTTGACCTTTAGCCTGTTGTCGGCCTGCGCCGCGACACCCGATGCCGACAAAGTTCTGGATAATCCGCCCAGCACGGGCCCCGCCAAAGTCATCGGCCCCCGCGGCCCGCTGACCGCCGAGGAAAGCCGCGAGATGCTGAAAGACATCGGCGCAACCGACGCACTGCGCCGCCATTTAAAAATCGAACAGGCGATTGCCGAAAGCCCGCTGGTCGAGGGGAATTCGACCCGCCTCTTGCGTGATGGCAAGCAGGCCTTCCCCGCCATTTTCGCCGCCATCGAGGGGGGCGAAGCACCACATCAACCTTGAATATTACATCCTTGAAGACGTCGAATTCGGCGGCAAGCATCTGAGCGACATCCTGATCCGCAAGCGCAAACAGGGCGTCGCTGTGCATGTCATCTATGACAGCTTTGGTTCAGGCACCACCCCGCCGGAATTTTTCGACAAGCTGAAAAAGGGCGGCATCAAGACGCTTGAGTTCAACCCCATGAACCCGCTGGAGGTCAAAAAGGATTACCAGCCGCTTGGCCGCGACCACCGCAAGATACTGATCGTTGACGGTGTTGTTGCGATCCTGGGCGGCATCAACCTGAGCACCACCTATCAATCATCGGCCAAAGGATCGGGCGCGGCCGAGGGCGCGGAGAATGATTACTGGCGCGACACAGATATCGAGATACGCGGGCCTGTCGTGGCGCAGGTGCAAAAACTGTTCGCGGCGCACTGGGCAAAGGAGAAAGGCGGCCCGATTGACGACAGCACTTTCTATCCCCGGCTGTCGCCGCAAGGCACCGAGCTGATCCGTATGCTCGGCAGCACGCCGGACAAGGAAATTCCGCGTTATTACGTCACACTGATTTCCGCCATCCGCAGCGCCCAGAAAAATATCTGGATCACCGCCGCCTATTTCTTCCCGACGGATGAATTGGTGGATGACCTGATTGCGGCTGCGCGTTCCGGAGTCGATGTGCGCATCATCGTGCCGGACAAAAGCGACGCCGGCGTCGCCATCGCCATGCAGCACAAGCATTACACGAAACTGCTGAAGGGCGGCGTGCGCCTGTGGGAAACGCATGGCGTCGTCCAGCATTCCAAGACCGTCACGGTCGATAACGTGTGGTCGGCCGTCGGCTCATCCAACATCGACCAGCGCAGCGTGGTGTTCAACGATGAATCCGACCTTGTGATCGTCGGCGAAAAAACCGCGAGCGGATTGGAGGCGCTATTCCTGACCGATGCGGCAGCCGCCAACGAAATCACGCTGAAAAAATGGAAGAAACGGCCGATCGGCACCAAGTTCAAGGATTTCTTCATGCCCATGTGGCTGACGGCGTTTGAATCCAGCCTGTAAATACCCGCCGCCAAAAAGAAAAAAGCGCCTGAATGAACAGGCGCTTTTTCTTTGATCGTTTCGGATCCCTTGCAGGACAAGCTTAACGCTTGACCCACTGGGTGCCTTTACGTGCCTTATGGCGACCGTACTTTTTACGTTCCACAACGCGGCTGTCGCGCGTCAGGAAGCCTGCCTTTTTAAGGGGCAGGTGCAGGCCGGGCTCGAAATGGACGAGCGCGCGGCTGATGCCGTGACGCACCGCGCCAGCTTGGCCGGTGAGGCCGCCGCCGGAGACGATGCAGGTCACATCGAACTGGCCGATGCGGCTGGAGACTTCGAAGGGCTGGTTGATGACGAGGCGCTGCGTGCCGCGTGCGAAGTAGACAGCGATGTCGCGTTCGTTCACGGTGATTTTTCCTGAACCGCGCTGGACCCAAACGCGTGCGACCGCGTCTTTACGGCGACCGGTGCCATAGGCACGGCCTTTTTTATCCAGGGTCTGGACGCGTTCCTGAGGAGCGATCTGGCCCACGGGAGCACCGGCTTGTTCTGCGACGGCTTCTTTGAGGTCGGAGAGGGTTTTTTTCGTTGCCATGGTACTAATTACCTTTTGTTTTTCGGGTTCATCGCCGCGATGTCAACGACGGTGGGCTGTTGTGCTTCATGCGGGTGAGCAGCGCCCTTGTAAACGCGCAGGCAGGTCAGCTGCTGGCGTGCAAGGGGGCTGTCTTTCGGCATCATGCGGCGGACGGCGTTGGTGATCACGCGGCCGGGATATTTGCCGTCGAGGATCTGGCCTTTGGACAGGCCTTTGATACCGCCGGGGTAACCGGTGTGCCAATAGAAAATGTCGAACTTGGCTTTTTTGCCGGTCAGTTTGACTTTTTCAGCGTTGACGATGATCACGTTGTCGCCGCAATCGATGTTCGCGGTGAACATGGGCTTGTGCTTGCCGCGCAGGCGGAGCGCGATGAGGCTGGCGAGACGGCCGAGTACCAGGCCCTCTGCGTCGATCAGAAGCCACTTCTTCTCGATCTCAGCCGGTTTTGCTACGTAGGTTTTCATTGTTGTTCTTCCAACTTGGTTTTTCAAAATAGTGGAAGATATATGAGCCATGCGCGGCGCAGGGTCAAGAAAAAAGTTAAAATTCAACAAAATCAATGTTGTAATATGGGGTATAATTATACCAAAACACTAACTTGCTGAATTTATACCCGAATCCGGCGCGAAATCACGGCTTCGTTTCCGCCATGATCCAGTCGAGATATGCCTGGTTCGCATCCTGTAATGGCAGCGACACAATGCAGGGCGTCGCAAACTTGTGCAGCTCTTTCACCCGCGCTTCCACGGCCTGAAACAGCGTCGCGCGCGTCTTGAAGATAACGACAGTTTCCTGCGCTTCTTCAATCTTGCCCTTCCAGTGATAAACCGATTTCATGCCGGGAATGATATTCGCGCAGGCAGCAAGACGGTCAACAACCACCGCATCCGCAATCGCCTTCGCCTCGATCTCCGTCGGCACTGTCACATAAATGAATATAGCACTCATGGGTTCAAACCTTTTTTGATTTAATTCGAATACCAACATATTCGCTGCTCAATTGTTCCCTGTAAACGGGCTTTTCAAGCAGCACGAAGGCGCCGCAGCGTCAGGAAAAACGCGGCGAACAGCACCACGGGGCCGATGTTGACGGGCACGGGGGAGCGCGAGACGAGCGTGAGGAAGGGCAGCATGACCACCAGCAGCCACATAAATTTCTCGTAAGGCAAAAAGCCCCCTGCCCCTGATTTCGTGTTTGCAGCCTGCGCGATCCATGCCGCGCCGAAGACCAGCACCGCCATGTCGTAATCCCAGCTGTACGGCGAGGACAGGAAAATGCCGAGCAGCAGAATGGTATGCTTGACGGTGTCGGGGGCTTTACTGCGCCATGCAACCACGACGCCCGCAACCGCCGCCACCGCCGCCAGAATTTGCGCGGCATAGGCGATCATTGAATCAAGCCCGATCAGGCGGAGCGCGCAATAGACGCTGGGCATGCGCGGCCACAGCGTATCGCCGCGTGCCAGCAGGTCGCCCTGTTCGCGCATCTGCTGCAAAAACGCGGGCCAGATATCGATGCCGAAAGCCAGCGTGCTCGCCGCCACCAACACAACCACCGTCACGCCTGCCGAGATAAAACTGCGCCAATGCCCGCCCGCCACCAATGCAACCGGCAACAGCAAACCAAGCTGCGGTTTATAGCAGAGCAACCCGAACAGGACGCCCGCGATGACGGGCTTGCGTCCCAGCAGCATCAAGCCGCCCGCGAGCAGCGCCGCCGTGAAAAATCCGTTCTGGCCGGATTCCAGATTGAAGAAGCAGGCAGGTGCGGCAAGCGCGGCGGTCAGCGCCAGACGCAGTGGCATTTCGCGCGACAGCGCCTTTACCATCAGCGCGTAACCGCCAAGGCTCCACAATATATAACCCGCCAAAAACGAACATAGCGCGAGCGGCAGCGTGAGGAGCATCATGACGGGCGGATAGCTATACAGTTTGAATTCCGCCCCCTCCCCCGCGAAGCCCTGCTGGAAACGGAAATATTCCTTCAGGTCATAGGCGACACCCGCGTGGCCATCCGCGGCCAGTTTCGCACCCGACCAGTAATTGATGAAATCGCGCCCGATATGTTCGCCCGCCACATCGGTGATGCCCTGCGCCGAATGCGCGAAAGCATCCCAGATCAGGAACAGCAGGAATGCGGCGGCAAACGGAATGCCCCAGCGCAAAATGCGCTCGCGGGTAATCCAGTCGGCATCGCGGAATATTTTCAAGTTACCCTTGCGCAGAGCTGGTCGGTTTCAGGCGGGTGTAAGTCGCGGGCGGTGCGGAGGGCGCGTAGAAACCGATCGCATCAAAGCTCACGGGGCCGGCGGCGCCAGCGATCAGTTTGGAAACGCCCGTCAGCGGCTGCGAACGCGATACCGTCACGTCTTCTTCGCGCAAGGTCGGGAAATCTTTTTTCGCTTCGTTGAACAGCGCGGTCAGTGTTTTCAGGCCCATGCTGGCTTCATCCGCAATCAGGTGGACATAGGTCGAACGCACCTCGGGCTTGCCTTTGGGCTTGAAGGTCGACTCTTGAAATTCCTTGGTGATTTTCATGACAAAATTCCTTACGGAGCCTATCGCGGGACAAATGGATTGTTCCCCTAATACGCATTCCATACAGCGATGTCAACCAGTCGGGGCATTACCCGAAATTGCGGCCATGCGGGCGTTCGATGCCGCGCGTGACGACCATCGGTTCCGGCTCCGACCCGCCCGATTCAGCGGATGCCGCGAATTGCGACACGACCGCGCCTTTGGCGGGCAGGCTGGCTGCTTTTTGCTCCAGTTCGCGGGCGCGCACATCCAGCACTTCTGTTTTGAAACGGTCGCTGAGTTTACCGTCGTCGATATCCTTGCTGATCGTGTCCCAGGCTTCGCGGCGCACCAGCACATCGGCAATTTTAATAATTCATTTCGAGAAAAACCATTATTGTCAGCTAAAAAAATTTCATCGTTCCCTTTTAACCAATATTTACACTCTTTACGTCCATCGACAATATGAATGTGTATTGGTTCGTTGCAATCATAGCTGGTAAAGAAAAAAAATGATCGACCCAATTTTTCAAAAAGGAATTTCACCATGTGAGGTAATAAGATCCTTTGCCCTGCTAGATACACCCGAACCAACGGCCTGGACAATTTATGCTCCTCCCTTGTTTTTCCCACCCGAAA